>JBFISJ010000147.1:0-7131 GCA_041608595.1 Nitrospiraceae bacterium | reverse complement strand
TCATGCATATTGGTGATGTATCGAAGGCGATTGTGTGTCCGGAGAGGCTGCCCGCGAAGGATTTGTCCCGTCTTGCTGTTCTAAATCTCCAGTTGCTGAACGTTCGTCGGACCCTTCAGTACGGAATGAAGGAACGGATCAGCGTCGGATGAATGAGTTCGGTCTTTCGCTTGACTCGAGATCCGCTCCGAGAGGCTGTACAGGGGTAGAAGTCCAGTCTGGTCGAGCGGGAGAGATGGAACACAACGATACTATCCGCCATCCTCGCTCTTGTCAATAGTCGTGCAAGTCTTTTTGCGGGGAGGTTTTTTCCGACCATCGTCGAGCGGGACGGAGCCCACGGCGCGGGCCTCTTCTGACGCGGCGGCGCGTTGCGACACCATCAGGTTTGTGTTAAACAAGTGACGGGGCGACGCGAACCCGTCAGACACGGTGTTTTATGCGAGCCCGGCACGTGTGGGGAGCCACGAGGATCCGTTGGACAAAGTGTTCACCATCACCGAAGCGAATCAACTCATCCCTCTTTTGGAGGAGCACCTCGCGGCGATCAAACGGGGCAAGGGCGTGCTCGTTCGCACCAAGCCGGAGATCGCCAAAGCCGCGGAGAAGGCCCGCCTCGGTGGGGGCAGTGTGATCGGGCCGCACTATATCCAGACCCTCGAGCAGATCAGCCGCGGACTCCAGGAAATCCACGAGCTCGGCGTGCACCTCAAGGATCTGGACATGGGATTGTGCGATTTTCCGTACATGATGGAAGGGCGCATCGTGTACCTGTGCTGGAAGCTGGGTGAGCAGGAAGTCCGCTGGTGGCACGAGACGACCAACGGCTACAATAACCGACAGCCCCTCGACGAAAAAGATCTGTAGCGCCCCCTGCCCCGGGCGGGAGACCTCCCCTCCTCACTGGCATGAAGTTCGTGATCCTGGGATACGACGGACCCGACGGCGCAGCGAAGCGGCGCGTGCATCGCCCCGCCCATCTCGAAAAGATGGCCGCACTGGATGCGCAAGGCCGCGTCGTGCTGGCCGGTCCCCTCACAGACCAGACCGGCAGCCTCATCGTCATCGAGGCAGACTCCCCCGAAGAAGCGCAACGCATCGTCCAGGAGGACCCGTATACCGTCCACGGCGTCTTCGAACGTGTGGAGATCCACCCGTTCACTCAGGTGTTTCCCCATGCCTGACTCTGACATCAGCGGCCACGACTTTCCCTCACCGGATCACGTCGCTGGCGAACCACTGTCGACTGGTCTTGACGTCGCGATCTATGCGACCTCCCCGATCAGACACTTCCTCCCAAGCTATTGACAACGTTGAATGTTTCAAGTTATGCTTTCATGCCGGTTTGGCCTGCATGGTCCTGCGTTCCCGCCACACCGCCTTAGTTCCAAAGGCCTACTGCGCCCTGTCTCTCGTAGCCCATTATTGTCGCTCATGTGGGCCTTCTGTAGGGTTGCACAAACCTATGGACAAGCGTAGAGTGAGCAGACCTTTTGGGGCATGGCCGGTCCATCTCCGCACGGTCCGGGCGTATCATCTATCTCATTCAAAGCAAAGGGATTCGTGGCAATGACAGACTACAGAGTCGTCCCAGGACCAGAGGCTTTTTTCACCCCCTCCGCCGCACGGATGGGGATCACCCTGCCTGAGCCGGGGCAGGGGCATATCGAAGGGAAAATCGTCGCGGAGGAGGAAGCCATCAAGCGCGCCGCGCAAAAGCTGCTCGGCGCCAAGAATCCGACCGTGCACCCCGGTCCTCTTGTGCTGTGGCACTGGAACGAAAAGGCCGCCAAGAAAGCCAAGGCGATCAAGATTCTTTCGGAAGTCATTCCGGCGCGCATCATTCCGATGCCGGACTACCGGCCCAAGTACCCGAAAATCAACCCGGACGTCGAAATCAACCCCAACCACCCGAACCTCACGATCTGGCACAACAAGGAAGATGTTTGCGTCTTCGTCGGGGTCCATTGCCACCAGGCCAATCTGTCTCTCAAGATCATTCGAGGTGGCACGGATTGCTATACGATTGCCCTCTGTGCGCAGGCCGGACATGAGGACGCGATGCTGTCGCTCCGCGACACGACGCCCGAAAAGATTCTGCGCCTGGCCGAGTGGATCTGCAAGCTCAAGGGCATACCGGGTCCGACGCCGGCCGACCTGGGCAACAGCGACGGAAACCGCAACATCAGCGACAACGTGTTTGCAAAACTAGCCGAAGGGAGCTGAGCCATGGCGAACGAGCTATCCGAGGTCCAGAAAAGCCTGATCGGCCAAAAGAATAAAAAGGGACAAACCTACACCGACCCGTTTCACCTGTTCTTCGAGGCCGAGCGGACACCGGCCTTTTTCACCGGCAGTGAGGTCATCAAGGAGGCGATTCGGCGGGCTACCATCGACGTCATGGTCGCCTATCCGATCACACCCCAGAGCGAAGCGGCGGCGCTGATCGGCGAACTCTACGCCGAAGGGTATGTCGGTGATTACATGCGGGGTGAGAGCGAGTTCGCGGTGATGGGCCAGTGCGCCGGCGCGGCTTTCGGCGGCGCGCGGGTCTTCACGACCACGGCCGGTCCGGGCACCATGCGCGCCATGGAAAACTTCCCGATGTGGGTGGGGTCCCGGCTACCGATCCAGATGATCGTCACGATGCGGGGCATCAATTCGCCACTCAGTATCCAGCCGGATACTCTGGAGGCCTACTTCCTGCTGGGCACCGGCATGCTGGTCTGGCACGCGGAGACCGCGCAAGACTTCTACGACTGGATCTTGATGGGCTACATCGTGGCCGAGCAACCCGATGTGCACCTGCCGATCGCGGTCTGCTGCGACGGCTTCTTCGTGACCCATACGAAGGACACCGTCATGCTCACGCCGGCGGATCTCTGCCTGCCGCCTTACGATCCGTACCGGTCCCCGGTCCCTTGCATGGACATGGAGACCCCGCCGGTTCGAATGATGCGGGATCCCTTCGTCATGAAGTCCAACTACATCAGCTACATGACCCACGCTTCCTGGCAGGAAGAGACCAGAGGCGCCTGTGAGCGCTCGCGCAAGCACACGATCCCCCTCATCGGGGGCCTGATCGAGACCGAGAACGTCGATTCGGACATCCTCATCGTGGCGTCGGGCACCGCCGTCTCGCAGGGGCGGGAGGCAATCCGGCTCCTGGAGGAGGAAGGCGTTCGCGTCGGACTCGTGAAGGTGAAGTCCCTCCGGCCCTGGCCGGGCGAGGAGATCAAGCAGGCGACCAAGAACGCGAAGCACATCTTCGTGCCGGAGTTCAACGTGATCGGGTGGCTGGCGCAGGAGATCAAGGCCACCATCCCCGACAACCACCGCGTCATCGCCGGACCGCACGTGGCGGGCGGCATGACGATGCCGGCGGAAGTCATCAAGGAAGAGATCCTCAAGGGGCTCGGCAAGCACGTCTCGACGCTGGCCGCACGCGGCAGCTGAGGCGGGCTCGAGATAGAAAAAAGGAGAGCGATCATGAGCAAAGAGAAGATAGCGATCTGCCCGGAGTTCTACGACATCATGCCCCCGGAATACCGTGACCTGGTGGAGCAGTCCACCTACGGCAAGGAGGGGCGTGGGTGGAAGGACATCGGGCAAAGCAAGGAGCTTATCGAGGACCACTCCCTCTGCGCGGGCTGCCCGGAGTCGATGGCGTTCCGATACATCCTCGCCTCGCTCCCCAACCCCGAGGACACGGTCATGGTGGGCTCGACGGGCTGCACCAGTCTGGTCTTCCCGCACGTCGCGGTCCACAACATCCATTCCCTCTTCGGCAACCAGAACGCCATCGCCAGCGGGCTGAAACGCGCCCTGCAGTATCGGTTCCCCAACCAGGTGAAGGACGTGGTCGTGCTGGCCGGCGACGGCGCCACCGTGGACATCGGGCTCGACATGACGATGCAGTCCTGGTTCCGGCAGGAAAAATTTACCACGATTTGCTTCGACAACGAGCTCTACGCCAACACCGGCGGTCAGGAGTCGGGGTTGATGCAGAAGGGCTTCGTGGCCAAGATGGCCCCGGTCGGCAAGCTGTTCGACAAGGTGCGGCTCCCGGAGATCGCGCGCGAGTCGGGCTGCCACTACGTCGTGAACTGCACCGTCAGCAAGCCGAACCTCATCGAGAAAGTGGTCCGGAATGCCGTGCACATCGCGCGCGAGATCGGTCCGACGTACCTGCAGCTCTACACCCCCTGCATTCTCGAGATCGGGAAGAACAGCATGGAGGGCTTGCAGGAGATGCGCGACTCCGAAAAGCCTGGCGAGCGGTTCCGCTACATCGAGTACGTCAGCGACACAGCCAAGGAGTTCCTCGCCGAGATCGAGGCCAAGCAGAAGGAAAAAGCAAAGGCCGCCCTGACCCAAGCCTGAGGGGCGATCCAGGCTTGATGTTCGCACCAGCAGAGACGGGAGGATAACTCATGTTGAGAAAGCGGACGAATATTCGGATGTCGGGTCTCGGAGGGCAGGGCGCCGTGACGTCGGCCCACGTATTGGCCATGGCCGCGAACCGGGACGGCCTGTTTTCCATCTCCAACCCCTTCTTCGGCGCCGAGAAGCGCATGGCGCCGGCCGAAAGCTATTGCCGGATCGGCAGCGAGCGGATTTACGACCGCGGGGAGTTGGTCTTTCCGGACGTGATCATGGTGTTTCACCCCCAGGTGATCACCCTGCAGAAAAGCTACACGGCGCCGTTCTATTCGGGCATCAAGAAGAACGGCGTACTCATCATCAACTCCAATGCGAACCTGCTCACCGAGGACGACCGCGAGTTCCTGGCCGGGCTCAACGTCTCCGTCTACACGTTCGACGGCACCAGCCTCGCGCTGGAAGTGGCGGGCACGGAGCTCTCCACCAACATGGCGATGATCGGCGCCTGCGCCGGCATCACGAACGTCGTCACGCTGGAAGGCTTGGATGGCGCGCTGCAGGAGCGATTCGGCAAGAAGTTCGTCGCGTCGGGCGGAACGGCCTCACTCGACGAGGCGATCAAGAAGAAATTCGCCAAGAAGGAGCAACTGCTCGCCAAGAACATGAACACCATCGTCAAATCTCATGAGCTGGCGTCAGCGTGGGCGGAGAACCACAAGCTCGCCCCCGTGTGAGCCATCTAACGAGAAAGGGATTGGCATCGCATGTATAACGTTGCCTTTGTTGAAGATGATAAGTGCGTGGCGGAGAAGGGCTGCCGTCTCTGCATCATGTATTGCCCCGAAGCGGACTGCATCCGACTCGACACGCGGAAGATGAAAGCTTTCGTCGTGGTCGACAAGTGCAAGGGGTGTGAGCTCTGCATGGTGGTCTGCAACGCGGCCAAGCACGAGGCCATTCTCATGGCCCCAGTGGACGGCGCGACGGGAGAGATCCTGCTCGACCGCAAGAAGGCGGAGTCCGCGGGTTTAGGACAGGCTTACGCGGGCTGATTCGTCGTGTGTTTCAGCTCCCCAAGCCCCCATGCGGCTCCGCCGACATGGGGGTTTTTATTTAAAGTCAGTGATGTCGCAGAGGAGATCGCATGACAACGCCAACGGCAGCGCCCTCATCCGCCACCCCTGCATCGGAACCACGGGATCGCGTCCTTACGATCTTGGACTTCGAGCCCCATCGTGCCTTCACCGTCGAGGAGATGATCAAGGCCATCACACCCGCGGCGCTGAAGGATCCGGACAAGAAGAAGGCCGCGGTGGAGGAGATGACGGCGCGGCTGACGAAGCTCGTCGAGGCGCGGGAGGCCGTCCACATCGGAGACGGGCTCTACAAATACCGTCTGTTTCTCGACAAGGAAGACAAAAACATCGAGCACGCCTTCCTGGGTGGCATGGGCAACACATTCTACCGTTTTCGCTCGACCGTGTTTCGCCTGAACATCGGCGTGCTGTCGCTCTACTTCATCAGGGACAAGAAAGCCAAGGACTGGGTCGTCACGGTCCGGGATACAACCATCGGGCGGGACTATGGATTGATCCACCGTCTGAAGGACGGGACCTATACGCTCGGCAAACGTCAGCCCAAGGCCGGGGAGGAGCGCTTCATCCAGATCGAGGGCAAGTATATCGAGAAGGACCACGTCACGGTCTCCCTGTCGGGCGAAGACGTGAAGGTTGAGGACCTGAAGACCATCAACGGATCACGGGTGGACCTGCTCAGCCCGGAGGGCCTGACGAAGTATGAAGCCGTTGCCGAGGAGTTCCTCAAATCCGCGACGCCGCAGGGGCGGCGGGACCAGCTCACCCGCGGCCGCTTTGCGCTGAGCAAGCTCATCGAGGCGCATCAGAACTTCGAGAGCTCGTTCTTCGGAGCGGTCGTCGACACCATCCTGATGGAAAAGTCGGCCTAGGAGCCGGTTCGATCTTCTGAAGACCAGCCCGTTCTCGTACGGTCTCTTGTAGCCGCACCATCTTATGGTGCCTGCTGCGGGCGCATACGATGCGGGGGCTACCTCTGTGGGAGAAGATCGTCGTCGCAGCTTATTCCGAGGGAGGCGCAGCATGAGCACCGATATCCGCCAATCGATCGCTGCCGTCGAGCAGGCCATGGAAAGTCTGAACCAGGCCTTCGAGCAGCATGCCGACGCATTGCGCGCGCCCGAGCAGGCCCAAACGCTGCAGAAATGGATGGCGGCCGCACAGGCCATGCGCGACAGTGGAAACATCTACCTCAACTGGGCGCGGCACTATGCGCAGTCGGCCGGCGCGGACCCCTCGGCTCAGGACCGGGACGATACCGACCTCGAGGCCTTTCTGGATGAAGGCAGCGATTTGTCGGGTGACCGGCCGCTTTTGTGATCCCCCTCCCCCGTGAGTGGTTAACAATTTCCGTCCCGTTGTGCTAAGATCCCGCCTGCGAGATGACGGTTCCCCGGTAGCTCAGTTGGTAGAGCAGCCGGCTGTAGAGTACTGCAGCCTCCGCAGGAAACTGTGGTTGAAACTCCGGGTGAATTCAGGGAAGCCTACCCCACTCGACTCGAATGAAGTGGAACGGTAACCCTGAGCGAAGCCTACCGAAGGGACCTGCCCTGAGTTGCGTCGAAGGGCATGCGTAGGTAGGAACGTGCAGAGACTAGAGGCTGAGGAGTCCGACCAATAAGGCCTCATCAGCGCCCGGCACCCTCCCTCCTTG
>JBFISJ010000146.1:0-7177 GCA_041608595.1 Nitrospiraceae bacterium | reverse complement strand
CGTACCACTCCAAAACATGTTCGTCCCGAAACAGCTGGCCTGGGTTCCCACCGATTTGCCCTCCCTGCAGTTCGTCTTCCTGGCGCCGGCCGAGGCCCTCTGGCAAAACATCAAGGTCGCGGGCCTCTTCGCGGTCGTCCTGGCCTTTCCCTGGCTCCTCTGGGAAACCTGGCAGTTCGTCGTGCCCGGTCTCCACGGCCAAGAACGCCGGTTCGTGGCACCATTCACCCTGGTCAGCACGCTGGCCTTCTACATGGGTCTGGCCTTCTGCTTTTTCTTCGTGCTGCCCTTCGCCCTGAACTTCCTCATTGACTACGGGCTGCAGGCCGGATTCAAGCCCCACCTATCCATCGCCCAGTACGTGGGATTCGCCCTCTGGCTTCTGCTGATCTTCGGCATCATTTTCGAGGTGCCGCTCGCAATTACCCTGATGGCGAAGCTGGGATGGGTCGATGCGCCGTTCCTGAAGCGGTACCGCAAATGGGCGTTCCTGGGGGCCTTCATCTTCGCGGCGCTGCTCACGCCGACCCCGGATCCGTTCAACCAATGCATCATGGCCCTGCCCATGTATGCGTTCTACGAGGTTGGGATCGTCAGCGCCCGGTTTTTCAGCAAGAAGCCGCAGGGGGCGACGGACACTGGCGGTCCAGGGGCACCGCCGTCCGACGGCAACGGACAGAAGCGCACGCAGGTGGCTCCGTCGACGGCCGACGCAGGGGACGAGTACCTGGCCGTGCCCGGCGGCAGCAGCAAGCGATGACGGCGTCGTCCCATGCTACGCGTCGCCATCGTCGTGATCAGCTCGAAAATTCAATCCGGCGATGAGCCCGATACCGCCCGGCCGGAGCTCGAACAGGCGGTCGACAAGCTCCCCGGACTTGTGGTTCATTACGAGGTCGTTCCCGACGACCGGAAGGCCATTCGGGAGGCCCTGACGCGATCCTGCGACGAGCGCGATCCGAATGTGGTTCTGACCATCGGGGGAACCGGGGTCCGGCCGACCGATTGGGCGCCCGAGGCTACCCGGGACGTCATTGAAAAGGAGATCCCCGGCATCGGGGAAGCGATGCGGCAGGCCAGCTTGACGAAGGTGCGTACCGCCATGTTGTCGCGCGGCACCGCCGGCGTTCGCGGAGCCACTTTGGTCGTGAATTTACCGGGCAGTCCGCGCGGGGCGCGCGAGAATCTGGCCGTCCTCGCGCCGATCCTGGAGCATACCGTAGAGAAGGTCTCGAAGCGAAGCTGACAGGCTGACTCGTCACGAGCTGACCAGCTCACAGCGATCACGGCAGAATTGCGGGTATCCTGTCGGTCTGTGACACGTCAGCGATGTTCGAACGGAGCGGATCATGCCAACTGAATTGAAAATGTTACAGCAGCCCGGTGGCGGAGACGGGGATGCCTGCACGTATATGTGGGCCTGCGCCATTTGCGACGAGAACGAGACGTGCCAGAAAGACAAGGAAGGACACAGCCGTTGGCTCGTCGCCAAACGAATGGAGCGGATCGAGCACAAGATCCTCGCGATGAGCAACAAAGGAGGGGTGGGGAAAAGCACCGTCACGACGAATCTGGCGGTCAGCCTCGCGCTGAAAGGATACCACGTCGGCATTTGCGACATGGATATCCACGGGCCGAACATTCCCAAGATGACCGGCGCGGAGGGCCAGAGACTCAAGATCAGCACGTCCGGCGGCATCATCCCGTTTCAGGCCTACAATCTCAAAATCGCGTCCATGTCGTTCCTCCTGCAGAACTCTGATGACCCCATCATCTGGCGCGATGCGTACAAATACGAATTCATCAATCAGCTCCTTGGCGGGGTGGAGTGGCAGGACCTCAATTATCTGCTCGTCGACCTGCCGCCGGGTACCGGCAACGAGTCCGTGACGACGATCGATCTGATGCCGAAGGTCAGTGGCTGCGTCATCGTGACGACGCCGCAGGAGGTGGCCTTGCTGGACAGCCGCAAGTCGGTCTCATTTGCCAAGGACAGCCAGGTCCCCATCGTCGGCATCGTCGAGAACATGAGCGGCATGAACTGCCCGCACTGTCACCAGCACATCGAAGTGTTTCGCAAGGGCGGCGGAGAGATGTCGGCCCACGACATGGGGGTGCCCTTCCTGGGCCGGATCCCGCTGGACCCCGATGTGGTCACCCAGTGTGATCACGGAGAACCATTCGCCCTGTTTTATTCGGACACACCGACCGCCGACGCGTTCCATGACATCGCCAACAAGGTCGACGAGTTTTGCAAGAAAAGCGGGTCGCTGTTACGCATCTCCTCGAAGGGCAGCTGAAGGGTCACGAGGCCGAGGATAGGAATCGGAGCATGCAGGGACTCACGTCGCTGAAAGAGGCACAGAAGACGGTGCTGGATGCCGCGAGGCCCCTGGGTCTCGAGAAGGTCGGCCTGCTCGAGGCGCTGGGGCGTGTGCTGGGTAGTGACATCATCGCCGAGCGCGACAACCCGCCGTGGGATAATTCAGCCATGGACGGGTTCGCCGTCCGGTGGGAAGACATCCGCCAGGAGCATGCGATCGCCAAGCCTGTTGAGCTCAAGGTGATCGAGGATGTTCCGGCAGGCAAGGTCGCCACAAACACCGTCGGGGCAGGGCAGGCCATCCGCATCATGACGGGGGCGCCCGTCCCCCGTGGCGCGGACACCGTTATCAAGGTCGAGGAGACCGAGCCGGCGGAAGATCTGGTGCGTATTTTCAAGGCGCCGGAGCGAGGCGCCAACATCCGGCCGCAGGGCGAAGACGTTAAGAAGGGCGACACGATCATCTCCAAAGGGACTGCAATCCGCCCGGCCGAGGCCGGCATGCTGGCGATCCTGGCGAAGTCGTTCGTGCTGGTCTATCAGCGGCCCCGTGTGGCGATTCTCTCTACCGGGGATGAGCTGGCGGATCTTGACGAGCAATTCGACGAAGACAAGATCATCAATTCCAACAGCTACGGCATTGCGGCGGCGGTGCAGGAAGCGGGGGGTGTCCCCATTCTACTGGGTATCGCGAGGGATCAACCCGCGGCGCTCAAGGAGAAGATCGCGCACGGGCTGAATGCGGACATCCTGGTACTCTCGGGCGGGGTCTCCATGGGGGACTACGACTTTACCAAGGCGGTGTTCAAGGACCTGGGCGCGGAAATGAATTTCTGGAAGCTCGCGATCAGACCCGGTCAGCCACTGGCGTTCGGAAAAATTCAGGGCAAGCTCGCCTTTGGGCTTCCGGGAAATCCGGTGTCCTCAATGGTCACGTTCGAGCAGCTGGTCCGACCCGCCATGCTGAAAATGGCCGGCCACCGCAGTTACGGGCGACCGGTCGTGCAGGCGGTCTTCCAGGAGAAGTTTTCCAAGCGCAATGATCGACGACATTTTCTCCGGGGAGTGCTCAGCCGTCAGAACGGCGTGCTCACGGTTCGAACGACCGGCGACCAGGGGTCGGGGATTTTGACTTCTATGGTGAAGGCCAACGGGTTGATCGATGTGCCGGAGGAGGTCGAACGGTTGAACCCTGGTGATACTATTTCGGTGCAGGTGTTGAGCGGCAATTTTTGGAATGAGTAGTCTTTTTTTTCCATGAACATCCCGATTCTTTGTTTCGTCGGACGCTCCAACAGCGGGAAGACGACGCTCATTGAGCGGCTCATCCCCGAGCTGGTGCAAGCCGGATACCGAGTGGCAACAATCAAGCATGCCGGGCATGGGTTCGACCTGGATACCGAAGGGAAGGACAGCTGGCGTCACAAGCGGGCGGGGGCGAGCTCGGTCATGGTCCTGTCCAAGGGCAGTCTCGCCATGTTTTCGGACATCACCGACGAGACAAAAATCGAGGAGCTCCGGGACCGGTTTCTCGACCGTTCCATGGATTTGATCATCGCCGAGGGATGGAAGAGCGACGGTTATCCCAAGATCGTCGTGGTGCGGGACCAGCTGGGGGAGGTGCCCGTATCCCAGGAGGGCTTGCTTGCGGTGGTGTCTGCGCAGCCGATTGAGATGACTGTCCCCTGCTTGAACCGGGACGACATCCCCGCTATCGCGGAGCTCATCATCCGGCACTTTCCCAAACGCCCGAGGGAATGATTCGGAAACCAACGATCCTCGTTATCGCGGGCGTCATCAGCGGCGCCGTCGCCCTCGGGGCCGTGACGCTCCCGCTCACCGACCACCCGAAGTTCTGCGCCAGCTGCCACACCATCCGACCCTCCTACGAGAGCTGGGTGACCTCTACGCACAAGGAAGTGACCTGCGTCGACTGTCATGTCCGTCCCGGTGTGGGTGGATTCATCGAAGACAAAGCCGTGGCGGGGACAAAGGACGTGCTCATCACGCTCTTCGGCACGCCTAGCGAGCCGCACAACCTGGAGGCCAGGGTCGAGAGCAACGTCTGCCTCGGCTGTCACCGGGCAATTCTTCGGGTCTCCGAGGTCTCGACTCGAGACCTGCCAGCGCCGGTCAAGGACGTCGGTCTCATCATGAGCCATCGCCAGCACATGGAGGCCTTTGCGAAGCGCGGGCGGGGCGAGGGCTGCACCACCTGTCACTCACAGGTCGTGCACGGAACGCCGATCAAGGGATACCCCATCGTCATCCCGCGTGGTCATGTGAAGAGTGATTCGGAGCCGCATTACCCCGATTATCCGGAAGGCTCAAAGCTATGGAAGGCCGCCCTCGCGGACTGCTTCCGATGTCACGATGGCAAGAGTGTTCATGAGGGGAAAGTGCTTGATCAAAAATGTGAGACGTGTCACATACCGGATAAGATCTCGAGCTTCCTGCTCTTTTAATTGACGTCCAGGACAGACGCCCGCTCCCATGGCAGAACCCATCGTTCAGGTCAGCAATCTCACGAAGCGATTCGGCGATTTCACGGCCGTCAACGGCATCTCCTTCGAAATCAACCCAAGCGAGATTCTCGGTCTCCTGGGCCCCAACGGCGCGGGCAAGACGACGACGATCCAGATGATGCTGGGGCTGATCACGCCCACCGCGGGCTCGATTCGGATGTTCGGGCTGGATCTGGAGCGTCACCGGGAACGGATCATGCACGATGTCAATTTCTCGTCGACGTATATCTCCATGCCGTACTCGCTGACGGCCGAGGAAAACCTCAGGGTCGTGGCCAAGCTGTACGGGATGAAGAGTGTCGATCGTCGGATTGACGAGGTCGTCAAGCAGCTCGAAATGGACGAGTTTCGGACCAAACTGACCCGCAAACTCTCGAGTGGACAACTGACGCGGCTGACCCTGGCCAAGGCCATTCTGACCGAGCCGAAGGTGTTGTTTCTCGATGAGCCGACCGCCAGTCTGGACCCGGACATCGCTGAGAAGATCCGCCGCTTCCTCAAGGAGGTGCGCCGATCCACGGGTCTAAGCATTCTCTATACCTCGCACAACATGTACGAGATGGAGGAGATGTCGGATCGCATCATTTTTCTCCAGCGCGGCAATATTGTGGCGCAAGGCACCAGCGAGGAGATCACTCGACGCTTCGGGCAGGCCGATCTCGAAGAGGTATTTTTGAAGCTCGCGAGGGAAGGATAGGCACGGGCAGAATGGCAATGGACGCGGGGCAAGTGGTCACCGTCAACCAGTGAGGGGCACTGTCCCAGGACTGGAGAGCGTATGTAGGCTTCTCTGCCCTGGCGGGTCATTCATGAGCATCTACAGTTGTATCTCCACCAGCCCCGGGCCACTCGCCTCTCGCCGGTCCTCATGATGAAGTTCCATCGTGTGACAGCACTCGTGACCCGTCACATGTACCTGTACCGGCGGAGTCTGGCTCGGGTCATGGAAATCTTTTACTGGCCGTTCTTGGATTTGGTCATCTGGGGCTTCATCACGATCTATCTGATGCAGTTCAAAGGCGAGGTGCACGGCGCCGTGACCTGGTTCTTGGGCGCATTAATTCTCTGGGACGTGCTGTTCCGCGCGCAACAGGGCATCACGATCTCGTTCCTCGAGGAGATCTGGGCACGGAACCTGCTCAACCTCTTCGCGAGCCCGCTGAAGCCGAGTGAATTCTTGGCTGCGACGATGGCGTTGAGCATTTTCAAGGTCACCGCCGTCTCGATCGTCATGGTCGTGGCCGCGCTGGTGTTCTACGACTACAACGTGTTCAAGATCGGCGTGTCGCTCGTTCCTTTCGTGATCAGCCTGCTTGCCATGGGCTGGGTCATCGGTGTCCTGACGACCTCATTGATTCTTCGCTTCGGCCAGGAGGTCGAGGTGCTTGCCTGGGGGATGGTGTTCCTGTTCCAGCCGATCTCCTGCGTGTTCTATCCCATGGACGTGCTACCTCCCTGGCTCCAGGCGGTCGCGTGGCTCAACCCGGCCGCGCACATTTTCGAGGGCATGCGCGGCGTGCTGATTGAGGGACAGATTCCGGTCGTCCATCTCATGTGGTCCTTCGGGCTCGACCTCGCCTACCTGTCCTTGATCGTGGCGTGGTTCCATCACACCTTCAACGTCTGCAAAGAAAAGGGCTTGCTGGTGCGGGTCGGGGAATGAAGTGGCTGTGGGGCTCACCGGGCGGGGGAAGGGCCGCATCGGCAGGAACCTCATTCGCCTTCGATCGACAAACCAGGCACAGCGGATGGGTGAAGGGCCGGTAGGACACCAACAGGGGATGGACCGACGCGGCCGGCTTCCGCGCCCCCTGCTCTGAGTCCCCGGCTGTATCCAGCCCCTTCCTCCCACCCTCCTTTCGTAGCCCCGCAGACAGTGGGCCCGCTTATTGGGAATTGCGCGACCACGCGTGACCTGGTTTTCTCTTTCTATGAAGCATGGGTTCGGTAATTCCCCTTCGAGGCGAAGGCGGAAGCCGAGTGTTTGAGCGTTCTGACCAGGGAGCCGAAAGGTCAACATCATGAGCGCCTTCGAAAACTTTGTCATCACCGACGTCGCGATCTATCTCTTGGGCATCCTGGGTCTGCTCGTCGTCTGGCAATACCACCAGAACCAGGTGCTCTCGGGACGGATCCGAGCCGTCGATTTCTGGGACGTTTCGGGCATCCGCATGTTCATGCACGTGGCCACCCTGGATGACCGTGCGTGCCCCGCATGCCGGGAGGCGCACGGGACGGTGTTTTTGCCGTCGCTGGCGACGAAGAGGAGCTTCTCGACGCTGCACCGCCCCTGCTCAAGTTCATGCGGGTGTCGGTGCCTGATCGTCGG
>JBFISJ010000145.1:0-7273 GCA_041608595.1 Nitrospiraceae bacterium | reverse complement strand
GGGCCCAGGCTCTGCTCCGCAAGGCGCACCGCGCGCTGCGCGACCGGGAGCGCCTCCTCGTACTTGCCCTCCTCGTTGAGCACGACCATACGCTTCGTGAGGACCAGAGTGTCCTCGCGCTTGACCTGAGAATCCGGGGGAATGCTGCAGGCGGAAACAAGGGCGACACTCATCAGCCCCACGGTGCATAAGCGGGCGTTGCATCTGCGGAAGAACGACGAGGGATTACTGAGGGGAGGCCAGACGGCTAACAACCCCGACCTCACGCCACCGCCCCAAAGTGAGGCCCCCAGTCTCGGGCGAGTTGGCGACCTATCCCGTCGAGGCGGTCGAGCTCGGCTCGCGTGAGCGGGGTGAACCTGCGCGCGCGCTCAAGGTTCTCGTGCAGCTCCCGGCGCGTTGCCATACCGATTGCCGCACTGGCGAGATGGGGTTGGCTGAAGGTATAGCGGAAGGCGAGGTCCCGGTACCGCGCTGGCATCAGCGTATGGCTCATCCCCGTGAACAGCCCCCGGCGCTTCCCGCCGTAGACCTTCATGGCGATCAGTCCAATGTTCGCCCTGGCCGCCAGCGGCCAGAGCTGCTGCTCGAAATTGTACGTATGGCGATCGACGAAGTTGACTGCATTCAGCAAAACGTCCACCTCGAACTTGTTGACCGCCTCGATGAAGCGGCCCGGACGGTTGTGGCCCGACAAGCCCACAAATCGCGTCAAGCCGTCGGCCTTGGCCCTCAGCAGCGCCCCATAGCAGCCGTTCCGGCCGAAGACGACGCGGGGGTCCATCATATCGGCCCCGACGCTATGGACGAAGACGAGGTCCGCGTGGTCTGTTTGCAGCTCGCGGAGGTTTCGCTCGAGCAACCGGAGGGCGGCGTCACCCGACGGTTCGTAACATTTCGTGACGAGGAAGACTTCGCGCCGCCGCTCTTTGAGCAAATGGCCGAGTTGGTCCTGGGCGCGGCCGTAGCCCGCGAAGTCGGGCGCCGTGTCGAAATACGTGACCCCGAGATTGAGGGCTTCCTCGTAGAGCCGGACCGCGCCTTTGAGCGGCAGCCGGTTTCCGGCCGGCGCGGTGCCGAAGCCGATCATGGAGATCGGAACTCCGGTCTTGCCGAGAATGCGCGTCGGGAGTGGTTCAAGTGTCATGACCAGCCAAAACTGTCATGCGTCATGGGGTATTGGTTGGAGATTGTTGGGAAGCAACCACCAATGCCGCTGCTTCAATTGACTCTTGCCCTCAGGTCACCTCGAACTGCACCTGCATCTCCTGCTCGAGGACATAGCCGACATATTTCATGTCGGTCGACTTCGCGCCAAAGATCAGCCCTCCGGCGCCGATGACATGCCGATAATAGAACTCCACGAGGCCTTGAAACACCGGGACATTGAGCGGGCCGCTGTAATTATGCGGGGTCGAGACCTCCAGGAACTCTTCGTGGGACGCGACGCCGATCGGCTCTCGCACGTCCGCGAAGAGGTTGGCGTGCTGACGGCCTTCGACGTCCAGGTCGAAATAGACGCGTGCTCCGACATGGTGGTCATCAGCTTCGGTCTCGGGCGAGTTCATGACGCAGCGGCGGAAGGTCAAGGTGGCGGTTGCCATCGAGCGCCCCTCCCTGGGAGGCAGAATAGTACAACAAGGTGTTGATGGGAAACAGGTTTTCTGGGACCGCCGTCGTGCTCGGGCGTCCCGCGCGCCTTCGCATGTCGCGGAACGTTCTGAATTCATGCAGCAAACGCCCTACGAGGGGCCGGCTATTCCCCCCTTGCTTTCACATCTTAATATGTTGATACTATGGGCCGGAGGCCCGCGTTTTCTTCTCAAAGAAAAGGAGGTTGTCATGGCAGAGGGCAGCACGGGATTTCTATTTGGAGCCAAGAGCGGTGAAGGACGCGTACTTATCGTCGATGACGAACCCGACATCCGCAAAGTCGTGCGTATGACCTTGGAAAAGGCCGGGTACCAGTGCCAAGAAGCGGAAGATGGCGAAAAGGCCATCGAAATCATCAACATGGGCGATAACCGAATCATGCTCGATGTCATCATCTGTGATATCCGCATGCCGAAGGTCAACGGCGTCGAGGCCGTCAGCTACTTCCAGAAGGAATATTCCAGGGTTCCCTTGATCGTGCTGACCGGATTTCCTGATGTGGAAATGGCCACCTCCTTTCTCCGGTCAGGCGTGGTAGATTACTTGGTGAAGCCCGTTGAGGGAGAAAAGCTGAAAGCTGCTGTCAAGAAAGCGATGGAGCAGCGCGAAATCAACCGCCTGTAACCGGCGGTCCTCCTCAGAACGCTGCCCTCTCATCCCCCGCGCTAGAGGAGAGGCTCTCCTTCTCTCCTCTGGCAAGAGGGTGGAGCCAGCCAGCCGCTCTCGACTCGCCCGGCTTCCCGCGCGATACCATGGCGAATTCCCAGACGATCAACATTGCCATCCTTGGCGCCGGAAAGGGCGGCTGCGCGCTCTTCGATCTCCTGAACAACCTGCCGGACGTCACCATCGTCGGCATCACCGACAAGAACCCAAAGGCCCCGGGCCTGAGACGCGCCGCAGACCTTCGCATCACGGCCACCAGGACCTTGGCCGAGCTCATCGGGCACCCGGAGGTCGATCTCATCGTCGACGTGACCGGCGACCCGGCGGTCCCGGCGCTCATCCAGGGGAACAAGCAACCCGGCAGCGAGGTGCTCGGCGGCGCAGCCGCCCGGCTTTTGTGGCGTCTCGTACAGCATGAGACGCAGATCCAAGCCCAGCTCCTGAGCGCGGAGAAGCTGGCCAGCATCGGCACCTTCGCGTCCGGGCTCGCCCACGACATCAACAATCCCCTCTACCTGATTCTCGGCCTGGCGGAAAACCTCGCCGACGAGAAGGACCCGGCGATCATTCGCGAACAGATTCGTGACATCATCCAAGCGGTGCAACGCATCAGCGCGCTGACCAGGGAACTGATGCATTACGCCCGCTACTCCGGGGGGGATGTCGCCCAGGACGTGGAGCTCACGTCAAAGCTTGACGAAGCGCTGAAAATCGCCCGCTATGCGACCGCGCTTCAGGACCTGTCCGTGGTCAAATCCTACACGGCCAAGCCGATTGTCCGGGCCAATCCGGACGACCTCATCCATGTGTTCGTCAACATCCTGACCAATGCGATTCATGCGATGGACGGCAGAGGCACACTGACCCTGGCGACCGAATGGTTCGATCACACGGCCCGGGTCGCCATTTCAGACACCGGGTGCGGCATCGCCAAGGAAAACATCGGCAGAATCTTCGATCCGTTCTTCACGACCAAGCCGCCTGGTAAGGGCACCGGCCTGGGGCTCCATAATGTCCGAACAATCGTGAAGAAACTGAACGGCCAGATTTCGGTGGACAGCGAAGTCGGGCGGGGCACGACGTTCCGACTCGATTTCGAAAAGGTGTGAGCAGCGCGCGATGGAGTCTCCGAAGACCTCCATGAGTAAAAAATCCCGTTGGGGCCTCAAGGGTAAGCTGATCCTGTCCATGCTCCTGGTCGGCGTCGTGCCCCTGGTCGTCGGCCTGGTGATGGCGTTCTACGTCGGCTACGAGGAAATCCGCATGGTCAGCGGGACGAACTTCGCCGCCATCGCCACCGAGACGGCCAGAAAGCTGGATCTCGTCATGAGCGAGGAGGTGTCGAGAACGCGCCGCATCACCAGGGATCCCCGCATCATCAAGGCCCTCGAGCTTCGGCGCGACCAGCGTCTGCCCGTGGACGATCGCCTGGCGGTGGAAGCCTCGACGGCCAAGGCCTGGAGTGAGCGGGAGCCCGAGCTGGTCAAGGCCGTCACGCAGAGTGAGCTCGCCGATCTCCTTCGTCGCTATTACACGGGTCCGACGACCGAATCGGAGCAGCAGATTCCCGTCGTCACGCGGTCCGCGAAGCGCGCCCTGTTCATCACGGATATCAACGGCGCGCTCGTGGCCAGCATCAACGCCGATGCGTCGTTCGCCAACGCCCAGGAGGAATGGTTTCAAGGCGCCTTCAATCGGGGCGTGGGACAAGCCTACATTACCGATGTCGCGTTCGATGATCGATTCAAGGTGTTCGCGTTCAGCCTGTCCCTCCCCATCATGGACAGCATTCGCTACCAGGCTATCGGCGTTCTGCACCAGGTCTATGACGCGAAAGAATTCCTGGCCCCCTCGGTGCATCCCATTCGCTTCGGGAAGACCGGGCACGTCATGCTGATCGACACGGCGGGCACGATCATCACGTGCCCCATCCTGCCGACCGGCACCCGCCTCGCGGATGAAAGTCTGATCGAGCTCGTGACACCGCCCCAGCCCGGATGGGTCGCCGCTTCGAGCTCCGGACACGGCGACCAGACCGACTCCCTCATCGCCCACATGGCCGGGTCGATCATCGGCTTTGCGCGCCTGCCCGAGACCAGTCGGATCACGCAGAACTCCACCAACCGGGCCTGGCACACCTTCGTCTGGGAGTCTTCCGATGAGCTGTTCGCCCCGGTCGAGCACCTGCTGACCTGGATCTCGGTCTTCGGGTTCGTCGCCATCGGCCTGCTCGTGACCCTGGGCTACATGGCCGCGGGGCGCATCGTCACCCCGGTCCGGCGCCTGCAGGAGGCAGCGCTGCTGATTGGACGCGGCGAGCTGAAGGAGCGGATCCATATCAAGACGGGAGACGAGATCGAGGACCTCGCCGAGGAGATCAACCGGATGAGCGCCCAGCTGGAGGTGGCCTTCGCCGGATTGACCGACCAGGTCGAGCAGAAGACGCAAGAGGTCCAGTATCTGCAGAAGGTCACGGACCAGATCCTGGACAGCATGGTGACCCCGATTTTCCTGCTCGGCCCGGGAGCCCGAGTCGAATATATCAATCGTGCGGCCAAGCAGGCCTTCTGCCTGGACGGTCAGGCGGGCGAAGGCGCCAACCTCTTCGACCTCCTTCCGCTGGACGACGCCAGCCGGACTCGGCTGGATGTCGAGCTCGAAGCGCTCGCGGCTCCGGGCGGGAACGGAAAGCGGGAGCTTTCCGACGAGGAGTCCTCACGCGTGAAAGCCGGCTTACGGGATCCGCTGAACCCGCAGCTCATCTCGCAGCCGACACAGGCGCGCAAAGAAATCCAGATCGGCCCGTGCATCTACAACTACGAATGGTTTGAGCTCACCGCCCGCGGCGGCGGGCCGCGCACCGGGCTCATTCTCCGGAACGTGACCGACGAGAGCCGGCAGCAGGATCAGCTCATCCAGGCCGAAAAGCTCGGCAGCATGGGCGTGCTCGCCGCAGGGATCGGGCATGAGTTGAACAATCCGCTGTTCGGCATCCTGGGCCTCGGGGAGGCGATTCAGGACGAGACGGATATTGGCAAGATCAAGTCCTACGCGAAGGACATCGTCCAGCACGGCAAGCGGATGGCCGGGACGATCCGGGATTTTACGGGGATGGCGCGCGCCGATGCGAAAGAGCGATCGTCCAATGTCGACATCAACGACCAATTGGCCCAGGCTCTTCGACTCGTGCCGCACCACGGCGAGAAAGACGACGTGCAAGTCGAGACCAGGTATCAGCCGCTCCGGTCGATTACGGCCGTCCCCGAGGAGCTTCGGCAGGTCTTCGTGAACGTCATCGCGAACGCCCTGCAGGCGATGAGGAACAAGGGAAAGCTGACGGTTTCCACACAAGTCCAGAACGGCACCATGGAAATCCGCATTGAGGACACGGGGCCCGGCATTCCCAAGGCCTTCCTGTCCAAAGTCTTCGATCCTTTCTTCACGACCAAGGGCCAGGGTGAAGGCTCTGGTCTGGGCCTCACCGTGGCCAATCGCATCGTGACCAAGTACGGCGGTCGCATTCAACTCTCCAGCGAGGAAGGGCACGGGACCACCTGCTTGATCACGTTTCCGCTTCCGGAATACACGCGGACGGGAGAGCGCTCCTGATGAGCATTCATCCGCGACGGAGTCTGACACGCTGGTCGGGGCTCGTCGGAGCCTGTCTGCTCATCGTCGGTCTTTGGACCTTGTCCTACGGCAAGCGCGGCACGGATGATGTGCCGCTGATCCATCCCCAGCGAGTCGCGGACTATGTCCACGCTGTCGTGGAAGCGGATCGAACCATTTACACGAAGCATGTCGTGGAGCGCATGCAGGAGAAAGGCATCACGTTCGCCGCCGAGCATTGGGAGCAACGCAACGCGCTCCCCCTTCCAGCGCAGTTCCTCAAGTATTCGGGGCGCCTCGCGGCCGAAAGCGGCAGCGGCATCCGCTACGGGCTGATCAGCCTGTGGCCCATTCGGAGCGGCCCGGCCACAGAATTCGAGCGGGAGGCGCTCGAAGAGGTGCTCAAACGCCCCGAGCAGCCCTATGCGGGCGTCGTCAAGAGCGGCAAGCGCCGTTTTTACCAAGCCGTCTACGCCGATCGGGCCGTATCGAAAACCTGCGTGACCTGCCACAACACCCACCTGTTGAGCCCCAAGCGCGATTTCAAGCTCAACGACGTCATGGGGGGAATCGTCATCACCATTCCCCTCGAAGACTAAAGCTGGGATACGTGGCGAGAGCCAAGCGAGCAGAACGAGGCCCTCGCGGCCTGCCCGACCGTGATCCGACGCTTCCGTTCCGCCTCCCTGCCCCTCGCCACTCGCCTCGAGCCCGCCCTCTGCCCCATTGACTATTGGCGATCGGCTCTGTATTCGTTCCTATATGGCTGATCTCTTCGCTGGCTATGAGACCGGACAGTACTACGACGAGATGTTCGAAGCGCCGGGCCGCCCCAGGCCCCACTACAGGCAACTCTATGAACGGTTGCGCACCCTCCCCTCGGACGAGCTGACGCGGACTCAGGCCCTCGCCGACCGGGCCTTTCTCGACCATGGGATCACGTTCACGGTCTACGGAGACCCCCGGTTGACCGAGCGCATTTTTCCCCTGGACATCGTGCCGCGAATCATCCCGAACAGTGAGTGGCGCGAGCTCGAACGAGGGCTGCGGCAGCGCATTCGGGCATTGAACGCGTTCCTGCTGGATGTGTACGGAGAGCAGGCAATCTTGCGGGACGGCGTCATTCCCAGGCATCTGATCGAGAGCGCGGCACACTTCCAGCGCCCCTTGATCGGATTCCGTCCTCCGAAGGACATTTTTATCCATATCGCGGGCATCGACCTCATCCGTGACCACACGGGCACCTATTACGTCCTTGAGGACAACGTTCGCACGCCATCCGGCGTCAGCTACGTGCTCGAGGACCGCGCCATCATGAAACGGGTGTTTCCCCAGCTGTATGCGC
>JBFISJ010000144.1:0-7323 GCA_041608595.1 Nitrospiraceae bacterium | reverse complement strand
CCCTTTGTACGGCACGCGGCCCTCGATCCCCTCCGGCACGAGCTTCGACGCCGGACGCCCGCGCTGGAAGTATCGATCGCCGGCGCCCCGCTCCATGGCCCCGATCGATCCCATGCCGCGGTACACCTTGTAGGTGCGACCCTGAAGCAGCACGGACTCGCCCGGTGACTCCTCCGTTCCGGCAAGCAAGCCGCCGATCATGACGGCCGATGCGCCGGCCGCGAGCGCCTTGGTGATGTCGCCCGAGTATTTGATGCCCCCGTCCGCGAGGATCGGCACCCCCGTGCCGGATAAGGCCTTGGCGCATTCCGCGATGGCCGTCAATTGAGGCATGCCGGACCCCGAGACGATGCGCGTCGTGCAGATCGATCCCGGCCCGACCCCGACCTTCACCGCGTCTGCCCCGGCCTTCAAAAGATCCTTGGCGCCATGGGCCGTGGCCACGTTGCCGGCCAGTACCTCGAGCTCGGGGTACCGCTGCTTGATGAATTTGACCGCATCCAGCACGCTCCGCGTGTGCCCGTGGGCCGTGTCAACCGCCACCACGTCGACACCCGCCTTCGCGAGTAACGCAGTGCGCTCCTCGGCATCGGCCCCGACCCCGACCGCGGCGCCCACCCGGAGTCGGCCGTGATCATCCTTGCACGCATTCGGGTACTTGATGCGCTTTTCGATGTCCTTGATGGTAATGAGGCCGCGCAGCTCATTCTTGTCGTTGACGACCGGGAGCTTTTCGATTCGGTACTCGTGCAGGATCTCGCGGGCCTTTTCCAAGCTGGTGCCTTCCGGTGCCGTGACCAGCTTCTCGCGAGTCATCACCTGGGAGACCTTAAGGTCCAGCCTGGACTCAAACCGCAAATCCCGGTTTGTCAGGATGCCGACGAGCCTCCCCTGCTTGGTGACGGGAATCCCCGAGATCCGATATCGGGACATGAGGTTGAGCGCGTCGCGGATGGTCTGATCCGGGGAGATCGTGATCGGATCCAGGATCATGCCGAACTCGGACTTCTTGACCTTGTCGACCTCCGTGGCCTGCTCCGCCGGCGTCAGCACGCGATGAATAATGCCGATCCCGCCTTCCCTCGCGAGCGCGATGGCCAATCTGGCCTCGGTGACCGTGTCCATCGCGGCGCTGACGATCGGGATATTGATGCCGACCCGCCGACTGACCCGGGTGTGCGTGTCGACGTCGTTCGGCAAGATCTCCGACTTCGCAGGGACCAGCACGACATCATCATAGGTGAGACCGATTCGAACGTTTTCGTCCAGCATAGGCCACCCTGGTTAGACGAGGTTAGACCGCACCCGCGCCCGGCGGCGGACCCGCCGTGTTGACACGCTGCAAACCTGTAGAAAGGGAATAAAACCTGACCGTCGCCGGGACGAAACAGCCGCCGCCTACAGGATCACGCGGACGGCGACTCCTCCTGCTCGTGGGCCAGCGCCGCCTCCTCCTCGGCCTCCTCCTGCAGGCGCTCGCCGCCCTCCTCGGCCGGCATGAACTGCTGGACACGAGTATTGGCGCTGTCCACCACGAAGACGCTCCCGCGAGCGTCCACGACGATCCCGAATGGGAAATTAAAATGCCCGTCCGCGTTGCCGAACCCGCCCCACTGCGTGATGAAGTTGCCGTCGCGATCAAACTTCTGTACCCGGTGGTTGCCCGTATCGGTCACGTATACGTCGCCCTGTGAATCGACCGCGACGCCCCACGGCGATCGGAGCTGCCCGGCCTCCTGTGCCTGGGGGCTGCTGGCATGGCCCGCTTCCGACGAGCCGCCCCACTTCGTGATGAGCTGGGGAAGCACGTTTGTGCTCGTATCGAACTTCTGGATGCGGTGGTTCCCCATGTCAACGACGTAGACGGCGCCGTCGCTGGGATCCACGGCGATTCCCCGGGGGAAGTAGAATTGCCCGTCGCCGTTCCCGAAGCTGCCCCATTGCATGATGAACTCACCCGTCGAGTCGAACTTCTGCACCCTGAAATTCGCGCTGTCCACCACGTACACGTACCCGCGAACGCGATCGACGGCAACGCCCCAGGGCGATGAGAACTGCCCCTCACCGTTCCCGCGAGAGCCGAACTTCATGAGGTATTGGCCCAACTTCCCATCGAACTTCTGCACGCGGTGATTGTTCGTGTCGACCACATACACGTTCCCATCGGCGTCGCAGGCAAGGCTGGTCGGATTGTGGAAGTTTGAGTTGGCCGAGCCGAAATTGCCCCACAGGACGATGAAGTTTCCGCCGTTGTCGAATTTCTGGACCCTGTTGTTGCCGTTGTCGACAACGAAGAGGCACCCTTGCTGATCGATCGCGATTCCATACAGGGGGGCCATGAACTCACCACCGTGCAGCAGCGACGCGCCACGGCCGGGCTTACCCCATTTGGCCACGCAGAGATACCCCGACGTGTTGACCAGGATTGTAGCGCTGGCGGGGACGGACACGTTGTTGCCCGCATCCTTAAACCAAATATAGATCGTCTTACTGCCGTCGCCCGGCGAGAGGGCAAAGGGGACAGTGGCGCCGAACTTTTGCTCCGGCGGCTGCTCGACCCAGCCGGGCATCGTCGCAGTCGGCGTCATCGGATTTTCCGAGATGTAATAGGCCGCCACGCCAGTGTCCACGTCCGTCGCGGAGATCGTCACCACGACGTCCGGGGAATTGGTCATGAAGGCCCCGTGGTTAATGATCGCATAGGGATTCTGCGGCGCCGTGATGTCGATCAGCACCGGGGTGGCGACGACCTCCTCCGACAAAGGGCTCTCCTGGTCGTCTCCGTAGACGGCGGAAAGCACGTAGCAGTAAGGGACGTCGTTCGTGAGGCCCGAGTGAGTGAATGGGCTACTGACGCCTTCGATCTTCGTGCCTGTCTGGGGCGACACCCCCGGTTCCGTGTGGAAGTACAGGTTGTACGAGATGGCACCGGGCACCTCCATCCAGCTTAATATCACCTCGGTGTCCCCCGACTTCGCCACAAATCCACGCGGTGCCGTCAAGCCGCCCTCCACTCGGGGAGCCGCCTGCTCGTGCCGCTTGAGCTCTTCCTCGGTCGGTATGAACTTCAGCACGCGATTGTTGCCGCTGTCGACGACGTAGACGCCGCCCTCCTTGTCGACCGCCAGACCAGAGGCGTAGTTGAGCTGCCCCTCGTGGATTCCCCGGTTGCCCCAGGCGCAGAGGACGGTCCCATTACCGTCGAATTTCTGCACGCGATGGTTACCGCTGTCCACGACATAAACGTTTCCGAGCGCATCGCAGGCGACGCCCCAAGGCGACTTGAACTGACCCGGTCCGCTACCTTCCCGACCCCATTTCGTGAGGTAATTGCCGCGAGCGTCGAACTTCTGGATGCGGTGGTTGCCCTCATCCGCCACATAGATGTTGCCCACGAAATCGATCGCGACCCCGCGGGGATAGAAGAAGGCGCCGTCGAAGCTGCCATCCCGACCCCACTTGAGCAGCGGCGTTCCGTCGGACCGAAATTTCTGCACGCGGGCGTTGCTGGTATCCGAGACGTAAAGGTGTCCGTCCTTGTCGGTCGCCACTCCCCACGGGACGTCGAACTTGCCCATGTCCGCGCCCCGCCAGGCGAAGCCGAATTTGCCCCAGGCTCGAAGCACGCCTCCATCGGGATCGAACTTTTGCACGCGGTTGTTCCCGCTGTCCGCGACGAAAACGTTGCCTTCGGGATCCGTCGCCAATCCGCGCGGGTAGTAGAAGAGCCCTTCCTCGGAGCTCGGGTCGCCGCCCCACCGTGCGATGAACTTGCCGTCTTTGTCGAACTTTTGAACGGAGTGATTGTCGGTATCGGCCACATAGATGTTGCCGTCCTTGTCCAGCGCGATGCCGGTCGGCGAGCTGAACTCCCCGTCATCGACGCCCTCGGCCCCGAACGACAGGGCCAGCAGGTAGGGTGAGGGCACCGCCATGACCTCCTGAGACTCCGGGCTCTCGCCCTTGTCGGTCATGGCCGTCACGACGTAGTGGTAGCAGGTCCCGTTGGCCAGATCCTCGTGAATGTAGGGAGAAGAGGGCCCCTCGATGCACGTGCCCTTTTCCTTTGACACGCCCAGCTTGGCGGCAAAATCTTCGGCACCGGCGATCGGGCGCGTGAGATCGGAAAACTTGATCTGCACCCCTTTGGACGTCATGAAGTACACGTTGTAGTACATCGCGTGGGGAACAGCCTCCCAGGTCAGCAGGACTCGGCCATTGCCCGGCTTGGCGACAACATTCCCCGGGGGTGGCGGGAGCTCGTCTTCCTCGACCGTCTCACCCGCGCCCCATTCGTCCGGGCTGCCTTGCGCCTGGCACGCCAGTCGATCACGATGCCCGCCCCAGAACCACTCATCCAAGAGCCATTGCTTCATGACGTATCCCGCCTTCCGTGAGCTCGCCGATGTGGCTGAAAAAGAGATTGAAATTTCCCAAGAAACCGGCGTGTTTCAACAAGTTAGACGGGTGATCGTAGCAAACGGCTGAGAAGCAAGTCAAGGCGAGCGGAGACCTGACTGGCAGGCTCGGGGTGCACACCACGACCCACCGATGCGGCCACCCGATCCACAACCCTGGTGGCGCCTCACCCCGCCGCGCGAACGCATGGCTTGTTATAGCAGTGCGGAGAAAGCAGGTAGTGTAACCCGTTCACGCGGGCGTGACGCCGGCGCGAACCGGGGCCCGGCGTGGGGTCACGCGGATGACGTGTCGAAGTCGGACGAGGCCGATGCCGGATCGCCCTCGGCCGGGGGATCCTGCCCGCCTTGAGCGCTGTCCACGTGAATGGGGTCGTCGTCCTCGAGCAGCGTAAATTGCTCCGGTTCGCCGAGCTCCTTGAACTCCCGCAAGGGCGGCAGCTCGGCGAGATCGCGAAGCCCGAAGTGCTCGAGGAAGAACTTCGTCGTGCCGTACATGATGGGACGGCCCGGGACATCCTTCCGGCCGACCATACGAATCAGCTTTCGTTCGAGCAAGGTGCGCAGCACCCCTGACGTCTCTACGCCCCTGATCTTTTCAATTTCTCCGCGCACGATGGGCTGGCGGTAGGCAATGATCGCCAGGGTCTCGAGCCCGGAGCGAGACAGCTTCGGCGCCGCCTTGACCTTCTCTAATCGCTTGATCCAGGGCGCGTAATCAGGCCGTGTCATGACCCGAAACCCACCCGCGACCTCGACGAGCTGAATGCCTCGGCCCACGTCGTCATAGGTCGCCTGAAGCCGGCGAATGGCCCCCTCGACCTCGGGCTTGGAGACCTCCCCGAGCACCGATGCCAGACGATCCAGCGTCAGCGGCTCCGGTGAGACGAACAACATGGCTTCGAGGATGGCGCCCAGCTCCCGCTCCTCCAGCATGGCCGGGAGGGCTGGCTGCTCGTGTGCACCGTTTCCATTCCACCCGTTTCCGTCGCCCGCCCCGTTGCCGTCCTCCGCCTCGAGGGACGCGACCGACGCCTCCAACATCAGGCGATCCCCGTTCCCTGGGACATCCATAATGTCAGCCCTCCTCCGCCTGGTCGACGGACTCCGACGTGTCGGGGCCGTCGCCTTCCGTCACGAGTGAATACGCGCGGGTCACCAAAATCGACCCAAACATCTCCGTCTGAAACACGCGGATCACTTTGATCCGCACGAGCTCCAGCAATGCCAGAAAGGTGACGATCACGACCGCCCTCTGTCCCTCCCCCTCGAACAGCGAGAGAAAGGCGACAGACTCCTCTCCCTCCAGCTTTTCCAGGATGACATTCATGCGATCGTGCACCGTCAGGTGCTCGGGCATGATCTCGAGCACGGATTCCTGCGGAAGGCGCGCGATCACGCCTTGCAACGCATCGACAAGGTCGAACAAGGTTAGGGTGTCCAGTGTGATCTCCGGCGTCGGCTCCCCCGAGAGGGGCACGGGCTCCTTCCCGAAGACGTCCCGCCAGAGGCGCTCGCGGCCATCGAGCTCCCGGGCTGCCTCTTTGAATTGCTTGTATTCCAGGAGCTGCCGGACCAATTCCTCGCGCGGGTCCGGCCCGTCTTCGTCGTCCTGTTCCGCTTCCTCGGTCGGCAGCAGCATCTTGGACTTGATCTTGAGGAGCGTGGCCGCCATGACAAGGAACTCACCGGCAACGGACAAGTTCAGAGACCGGACGGCGTCCAAATAGGTCATGTACTGGGAGGCAATAAGGGCGATGGGGATATCGTAGATATTGATCTCATTCTTTCTGATCAGGTGCAAGAGAAGATCCAAAGGACCTTCGAACATCTCCAGACGAACCTGGTATGGGTCCGAATCAGGGTCCCGGGAGTTCTCTCCTTGCTCGAACAGATCCATTTTAGCCTTATACCAATTCGTAGGGGGTCTAGGCAAGAACCAAATCAAGATATTGTGGTTTAGAACCTGTTCAACCCCTAACCGCGCCCCCGGGTCCAGAGCAGGGTCAGAGTCAAAACCAGCAACACGGCGGCAATGGCGTAGAGCACCCGGGGGTCCTGCCCGTCGCCGGTTTGCGGACCGCTGCGCGTCGAGGTGCTGCGAGAGAATCGTGGCTCACGCTCGAAAATCGCCGTGGCGAAGTCCTCGGCACCGTGGAACTCCGCGTGGGAGAAATCCGCGAGCCCGCGAAAGGTCGCGCGCCGGAAATTCGCGTCTCCGTGGAAAATGGTGTACAGGAAAAACGCCTCGCGACCAAAGAGCGCTTCCGAGAAATTGAGCGGGCCCTCGAAACGACTCCCGGAGAATCCTGCACCCAGGCGAAACCGCGCCCCGACAAAGCTGACCTCCCGCTTGAACGCCACTTCCAAGAACTCGGCCATGCCGTTGAACGCTGCGCCGACGAAGCTTACCGGCCCCATGAAGCGCGATCTGTGAAACCGCGTACGCACGCCGAACGACGCGTCGTCGAACCGTGTCTCCTCCAAGAACCGTGCCTGAATAAAGAACGCCTCGCCTTCAAACGACGCGCGGGAAACGTCAACCGGCGCGCTGAACACCGTCCGAGTAAAATCGGCGGTTCGGTGAAAGGTCGTTCCCGCCAAGATCACCGGCCCCGTCAGAACAAGATAGCCTTGCTTCGGATTGGCCTCGACCCGCCCGCGCACGTAAGAGTCCTGAATCGAGACCCGTCCCGAGCTCGTTCTGGCGGGACCGCTTGCACCGTCTCCCAGCGCCTCGCGCAGACCTGGCTGGCGGTGCCCAAGCCGCTCGAGCGTGACGGTCGGAAGGGCATCGAACCGCAGGTCACCCGTGATGAGCACGTTGACCAGGTCGACGTCTCTCCCCTCTTTCAACGCCTGAAGGACTTCGCCGGCGGTCAGAGCCTCGGTTTCCCGATCAGAT
>JBFISJ010000143.1:0-7334 GCA_041608595.1 Nitrospiraceae bacterium | reverse complement strand
CGCTGCCGATGCCGACCACCCCATGAGCTCCCTCTCCCACATTCTCCACACCCTCTCTTACATGGCCGTGCCGTTGCTCCTCGCCATGGTCTTTCACGAGTACGCGCACGGCTGGGTCGCGAACCGTTTCGGCGATCCCACAGCCAAGATGGAGGGCCGGCTCACGTTAAATCCGATGGTGCATGTCGATCCGGTCGGCACCGTGTTCGTCCCCCTCATGTGCCTGCTGATGCCGACCGGGATCTTTTTCGGGTGGGCCAGGCCCGTGCCCGTGAATCCGGCCCGATTGTACGATCCCAGGCGGGACATGGCACTTGTCGCCGCGGCGGGGCCGGCCATGAATTTGGTGCTGGCCGTCGCGAGCGCGGTCTTCCTCAGTTTCCTCTTTTTCATCGATCCGACGTTGCGCGAGCACTGGCCGCCGCAGCCGGGGACGGGTCACCGTGGCGACCTATTGGGGATGATCCTGCTGCCGCTGGCCGCGATGGCGCTATACTCTGTCCTCATTAACGTCTTGCTCATGGTCTTCAACATGATTCCGATCCCGCCACTGGACGGGGGACGCGTACTGACGAGCGTACTCCCCGCCCAGGCTGCGTCCGGGCTCGCCCGCATCGAGCCCTATGGGATGTTCGTCCTCATCGGACTGATCGTGCTCGATCCCTACATCCGTGTCATTCATACGATTGTCGGTACATTCGTGCCGTTTGTGGCGGGATCCATTCTCTCTCATTCGCAGGTGTTTCAATGACGGCCGCGGGATCCAGGAAACGGGTTCTCAGCGGCATGCAGCCCAGCGGCTTGCTGCATCTCGGCAATTTGCTGGGCGCGCTCGAAAACTGGAAGGCGCTCCAGGAAGACTACGACTGCTTTTTCTTCGTGGCCGACTGGCACGCGCTGTCGACCAATTACGCCGACACGAGCCGGGTCAGGGAGTTCGTGCGCGAGATGCTGATCGACTGGCTCGCCGCGGGGGTTGACCCGAACCGCTCGACGGTCTTCATCCAATCGCGCAACCCGGACCATGCGGTCTTGTACCTCCTGTTGTCCATGATCGTCCCCATCCCTTGGCTGGAACGAAACCCGACGTACAAGGAGAAGCAGGAGGAGATCAAGGAGCGGGACCTCTCCACCTTCGGCTTTCTGGGCTACCCGGTGCTGCAGGCGGCCGACATTCTGTTGTACAAGCCGCAGTTCGTTCCCGTCGGCAAGGATCAACTCCCCCACCTCGAGCTGACCAGGGAATTGGCGAGGCGATTCAACAGCCTCTACCAACCGGTCCTGGTCGAGCCGAAGGAGCACCTCACGAGGTTCCCAAAGGTGATGGGAACGGACGGCCGCAAGATGAGCAAGAGCTACGGCAACACGATCAACCTCTCCGATGCGGAGCCGGTCGTCCGGCAGAAGCTCAAGACGATGGTGACGGACCCGGCTCGGGTACGGCGGACCGATCCGGGCAACCCCGACGTCTGTCCCGTTTTCGACTTCCACAAGATCTATTCGCAGCAACCAGTGATCGATCGCGTGAACCGCGAGTGCCGGACCGCCGCAATCGGCTGCATCGACTGCAAGAAGCTGGTGGCAGATGTGATGGTCGAGCGCCTCACACCGATCTGGGAGGCGCGCGCGAAGCTGGTCGAGAAACCGGATCGGCTCGAGGAAATCGTGGAGGACGGGACGAAGCGGGCAAAAATCGTGTCGGGCGAGACACTCGCCGAAGTTCGGGAAGCGATCAAGATCTAGAGATCACGGCTATCCAAGTTTCAGCCTCCCACCTGCCCTGAGTGAGGCCCGTTATCGGGCCGAGTCGAAGGGCCTCTCACCTCCCGGAGCAAACATTCCGGAGAAGCATCAGAATCGGCGGGTGACGAAGGGCGCGCGGCTCCGGGCCTGCCATGTTTATGCGTTGGTAAGAGACCGCCACTCAAGGACAGTGGTTGGCCGCGGCGCCTCGCAAGGGGACGGTCGGATCGGCGCCGCGGCACTCGGTCTGGCTCCGCATCAGGCAACCACCCGCCATGGCAGCCGCCGTCGCCCCCGCCCTTCCACCCGCCGTAAGAAAATCGCAGAGTGTCTCGATGGGTACTCCGCTCCTTCCGGCAGTGTCGGCGCGAGACCCCGACAGCCCCGCTCGTCACCCTCTGTCTGTGGAGGGGGTGGGAAGTTCCGTCCCAAGCTCCGCTTGAACGGAACTTCTCACACAGAAAGCTTTTCAGGTCGTGTGGCTATTTTTTTGGGCGAGGAGGTTGAGCCAGCGGCCTTTGCGTTCGCGGTTGCACACCGTTTCCAGTCGCAGCACCTGCCAGCCGGCGTGCTCGACCGTGCGCCGGAGCTCATCCTTTCGCCAGCGTGAGAAGTAGCGGCCCGGGATCCAGCCGGTGCGTGTGAAGCCGCTCGTCCGGCCGTGGACGAAGGTCCCGGCCAGCCAGCCGCCGGGACGCATCACCTCAGACCAGACGCCGAGGGCGCGCCGGACCCCCTGTTTGCTCCCGTGTATCAGCGAGGCGGCAGCCCAGATGCCTTCCAGGGCTCCGGGTTTCAGTGGCAAGCGTCGCAGATCAGCTCGGATGAGGGGAACCTCGTTGTCACGCCGCCTTGCCTCGAGAAGAAACGGGTGGAGGAGGTCCAGTCCAAGCGCACGGTATCCCCGGCGCCTCAGGTACCGGACGTCCTGACCGGGCCCGCATCCAAGATCCGCGACGACTCCGGATCGCGACAATCGGGCGATCAAGTCTCCCAAAAGCAGCGGTCGGCGGTACCGGCGCCGGCTCCAGTGCTTGATGTAGTCCGACGCACGTCGCTCGTAGGCCAGGCGGGTCGCCTTCGTCATGCGTATCAATCCTCGTAGAGCGAACGAGAGCGTCAGGGACGGCGGGTGGGACCCTGTACCGGGCGGACATTCAAGGCGAGGCGTGGCCTGATCCGGTGACCCCTGAGAATCAGAGGGTCTCGATCGGAGGCTCCTTCTTAAAGATGTCACTTTTTCCGGCGGACTCCAAGAGGTCCCGACCGACAATGATAGGCGCCTTGAAGTGGATCGCAAGGGCGATCGAGTCCGATGAGCGGCTGTCGAACACCTTCTCGGCATCTTTGACCGTCACGGTCAGCGATCCATAATAGATGCCGTCCTTGAGGGTAATCTCCGTCTTGGTCACCTTCCCCTCGAAGGCCTCCAGAATCGATCGCATCAGATCGTGAGACAGCGGCCGACGCGTCTTGAACCCGGTCAGGGCTCCGTGGATCGAGCCCGCAACGGTTTGATCGACGAAAATCGGGATGGTCTTGCTCTCTGCTTGGAGCAGCACGACCGGGCCGTGCTCCGTCAGCCTGACATCCACATCCTCGATTTTGACCTTGTCGTTCTGGGATTGGGAGATGGCCTCCGACGTCGAGAGGCAGAGACCGACGATCAGGATCCCGGCGATGACTCTTGCCACGAACCCTCGCATACTGTCCTCCTCTTGTGTGGCCCGGTGGATGACCCCTGAGCGGGTCCACCCGCCCCGGTCACTCCGGCCAGGGACTTCAAGGACACGATCGGTCATGCCCTGACGAAGGGATTATACTCCCGTTCCAACCCGATTTCTGTCTCCTCGCCATGCCCCGTGATCACGCGTGTGCGCTCATTCATCGTGTACAATCGCTCACGGATAGATGCCTCGATGGCGCGAAAGCTCCCGCCCCACAAATCCGTCCGTCCGATGCCGCTCCGAAAGAGCGTATCGCCGGCGATCAGGAGCTCCTCTTTTGGAAAATGAAAGCACATCGATCCCGGCGTATGACCGGGCGTGTGCAGCGCGAGCCCCTCGACCCCACCGACAGTGAGCTTTTCCTCGTCCTTCAGCCAATGGTCTGGAGGCGGCACCGGCGTGTAGGGCACCCCAAAGGCCTCGCATTGCATCTCCAGCGCCTCCCAGAGAAAACGATCCTCCGGGTGCACGCAGAGGGTGGCACCAGTGGCCTGTTTCATTTCACCCGATGCCAGAAAATGATCGAAGTGGGCATGGGTATGGAGCACGGTGACAACCCTCAGACCGAGGTCATGCACGGTGCGAAGGATGCGCTCGGGAGCTCCGCCCGGGTCGACCACGATGGCTTGGCCGCTCGTGGGATCACCGATAATCGAGCAGTTGCAGCCCAACGGCGGAACGGGAAAACTTTGAATGATCACGCCTTACCTTTCACTCCATATGGCTTCTGTGGGGCGTATTCTACTACGGCCTCGCGGTCCATAACACCTCGGTGTCGGCGATGCTCCAAGTCCGCCCCGTTCGATGCAGCCAGATTAAGAAGCCAGCGCCCGTGCCATTAGGGCGGTCGATGCCGACATACACCAAAGCTTCGTTCTCGCGCAGGTTGAACCCGACGCGGGACAGCTCGAGGAGGCCGACGACGACCGGGGGACCGTCCTCTTGGGGCCCCTGGGTGCGTCGTGTCGGAATCGGCGCCAGGAATGCCCGGCGATCCTCCCCTTCCCCCTCTCGAATGAGCTGATAGGGCACGCCGAGGGTCAGGGCGCGTTCGAGGCGGGAGGGACGTCCCATTTTCTGGACGAAATCACTGATCAGATCAGGGGCCAGAGGTCGACCAAAGAACTCGTTTGCGACGAGGAACTCTCGACTGGGAGGTTTGTCCGTGAACGGCCCGAGTCGGGTGGCGGTCAGGTTCCGGATCACGACCAGTTGCGTTCTGGAGGTGAGAAACTTGCTCGTGATGACCAGGTTGTAGATCGGGTACTCCTCCGGCGGGATGCTGTGCGGTTCCTCCGACGGCTGCGGGGTCGACCCGATGCCAGGTGATGCGAGCCCGAACAAGCCTACGAGTAAGACGATCAGAGCCGTGCCCGTGTTGCCAATAGGCATGAGGGCACCATATCGTCGGCGGTTCCTCAGGGTCAACCAGGACGGGGTGTCGGAAAATGCCTGCCTCAGCCATCCTGCGAACCCCCACTCCACTACCCGCCCCGTCACCCGTTGCAATCGTTGGAGCAACGGGTCGCCGGGGAGCGGGGTGGGGGGATGAACCCGAAAACCGAATCCTTTTTGCACCCGGGCCGGCCTATGCTACCTGATTAGTGGAGCTCCCCGGGCGGCCAGGGGGCCGCGGGAAGCGTGTGGGCAGCCCGCGAGGGCACCCCTGTCTTTGAGTTCAACGCGCTCGACACGACCATGGCAAAGGGCAAGACACAACCTTCCCAGCCGGGACAGGCCCGGTTTCCATCTGTCAGCGAGATCCGCCAGCACATCGCGAAGCTCGATGAGCGGATCGAGCAGGTGCAGGAGCTGATGCAGGAGGGGCTGCCTTATATTGACGCGCTGCGGGTCAAGGTCGAGCTCGGCGTGCGGGAGACCATCCGAGAGATTTTCGGAGACAAGTCGAGCGAGTTTCACACGCACAGCGGGTTAACGATCGACGCCTCCAGTCATCCGGCCGTCGCCCGCACGATCGTTATCCTTCAGGATCTCATCCTGTTGCTCGAAGAAGAGGAGGCGACTTTGCTCGGCAAGCCTCGCCCGGCAAGACGTCCGCCTCCTGCCATCAAGACAGGCGAGCCCGAGATCAAGGCGCCCCGCGGTGAGACGCCGCGACAACCCGCCAAGACGGTCTCTGCTCACCGGCCCGCCGCCGAGGCGGCGGCGGCCGCGGCCGCCGCGGCGGCACAGCGTCAAGGCTCCGCGGCACCGGCGAGGGAGACTCAGCGACAGCCGGCGCCCGCGGCCGCCGCCCCGCGACAGAGCGCGACGAACTTGGCGGACGCTCTGACCCGCATCCGAAACATTTGTACGACGTTCCACGGCGTCGTCAGGCAGCTTCGTGAACGGAGCGAGGGAAGGCCGCCATTCGAGGTCGAGGATGAGTTCGACGTCCGCGACCTCCTACGCGCCTTGCTGCACGTGGAATTCGACGATGTGGCACCGGAGGAATGGACACCCCCTCAGGCCGGTGGCTCGACCCAGGCGGACGTGATCGTACAGGCGGTCGGGGTCGTCATCGTCTCAACCAAGACCCGACGCGGCATGGGGGCCAGCGAGATCACGGATTTCTGGACCGCCGCCGCCCAACGATACGGGGGTCGGGCCGATTGTAAGAGCCTGTTTGGATTCATCTACGACCCGGAGGGCCGGATCGGCACGCCGCGCCGCCTCGAAGCCGACCTGATGAGCACCGACACCCGTGGCAAGGGTGAGGTGCACATTCTACCGAAATAGCCCCGCAGCATCGATCCCCATGACGCTGTCCACGAGCGTGCACGATATCAAGGCGCTGGTCCTCTCCTTCCACCCCGTTATCGTAATCGAGACAGTCGAGGAGGATCGCGTCAAGGAGCTCCTCGCCTCGGTGGCCTCGCAAGCGCGCCTGCAATTCTTCCAGTGGTCGCTGACGCAGGGCCTCAGCCGAAATCTCACAGCATCGACCCGCCATGGCGTCACCGTGAATCCCATGGATCTCTTAAGCCATCTCAGGAGCCTGACGGTCGAAGGCATCTTCCTCCTCAAGGATTTCACTTCGCATCTGGCGGAGGCCGCCACCGCGCGGCAATTTCGGGAGCTCACCGACCGTTTTGCCAGGACGCGCTCGGCACTCGTCCTGACGGGAGCCACGGTGACCCTGCCGCCCGAGATCGAGGCCCAGGCGGTGCGGTACGAGCTCTGCCTGTCCGGTCCCGAGGAACTGGCGACGGTCCTGAAGAATGTCACACGGTCGCTGAACAAGTCACTGGATCGGGACTTGTTGTTCACGGACCAGGAGGAAGAGCAACTGATCAGGGCGCTGAGGGGGCTCACGCTGAACCAGGCGCGACAGGCCGTCTCCCACGCGATCATCGAGGATGGGGGTCTGAGCTCAAAGGCCATCCAGGCCGTGATGCAGCGTAAGGTGCAGATGGTCCGTGAGGGCGGGCTGCTGGAATACTACCCCCTGGAGGACAATCAATTCGAGCTCGGCGGATTCCAGGCGTTGAAGGGCTGGCTCGAGCGCGCGGCGGTCGGGTTCACCAAGGAGGCCCGGGCCCTGAACCTCAACCCGCCGAAGGGGATTCTCCTGGTCGGGGTGCAGGGCTGCGGCAAATCCCTGGCCGCCAAGGTCACGGCAAAGCAATGGAACATGCCCCTCCTGAAGCTTGACATGGGCCGGCTCTACGACAAGTATGTCGGCGAGACCGAAAAGAACTTTCGCCGCGCGATCGCGATGGCCGAAAGTATTTCGCCCTCCGTGCTCTGGCTCGACGAGATCGAGAAAGGCTTGAGCTCGACATCGGGCGGGCAAGCCGATGGGGGCGTGGGAGTTCGGATGTTCGGCGCGTTTCTGACGTGGCTGCAGGAAAAGAAGGAGGG
>JBFISJ010000142.1:0-7372 GCA_041608595.1 Nitrospiraceae bacterium | reverse complement strand
GCGTAATTGGCCTCGTAGCCCAAGGCGCGGTCCAACTCGCTGGGATGCCCGCAGGACTCGTGCATGGTCAGCGACAGGTGCTCGGGATCGAGCAGGAGGTCATAGGTCCCGGGCTCCACCGGCGGAGCCTTGACCTTTTCCACCGCCTCCGTGGCGATGCGCGGCGCTTCCGCGACGAAGTTGGCGTCGCGGATCAGCTCGTAGCCCATCCTGAGGTGGGGCGTATTAAAGGTGCGCGATGCGAAGCGGCCGTCATGGAGGGCCGTGGCCTCGAATCCTCCCTGCACCGCAACGAGGTCGAAGGCGAGACGCGAGCCTTCGGTCGAGGCAAAAAGCTTCAGATCGCGCCGTGCCCAGAGATGGCCGCTGCTGCGCACGACACTCGGCTGCCGCTGCACGTATTCCATGACGTCCGTGAGCAGCTCGGTCTTTTTTTCCAGCGGGACGCCGAAGGGATCGATCCGCCGGGCCGTTACGACGCGGTCCACGTGCACGGGCTCCTCGGCGAGACGGATCTTCTCGTTCGTCATGGTCGCCGACCCCTTGGCGATCTGCACGGCCAGGTCGGCGACGCGAGGCACCTCCTCCACGGATAGCATCGAGCTGGCCGCGAATCCCCACGCCCCCCGGTAGAGCACGCGCACCCCGAAGCCGCTGTCCTGCGCGTCACGCAGGGCCGCGATCCGCCGATCCTCCCCGTGCACGGTCTGCGTCCGGCTGTCGAGGATGCGGATGTCCCCGTACTCCGCTCCGGCCGCGCGCACGCGCTTGAGCGCCAGCTCCGCCAGTTCCTCCCAGCTCGGGCTACTCATAGCGCCAGTACTCGTCCTCAATGTTTCGTATGCGAAGGGCCCGTCCGCTTCCGTCCAGGAGCGCTTCGATTTTATCCCCCACGTGGGCGGGACGATCAATGCTCGTATTCTCGTCCACCGGCACGCGCCGATCCTGGCCACGGAACTCGCGCAGGACGTAAGCGGCCCCTTCGATCCTCATGACCGTCCCAGCTACCGTGCGGGTGTCGCCCGCCGTCAGCGCCTCTTCCTTCTGAGCCCCGACCGTGCCGACGACGATCCCCCTCCCAAGATTCTGCTGCTCAGCAGCCTTTCGCTCCGGGTGGGCCGCACAGGCTCCCGTGATCAGCAGGCACCCCGCGACCATGATGACAATTCCATGAGGTAATTTCATACACGGCTCCTCCATCGTACCGAGTTAAACAAGGCGGCACAGATCGGTGCCTTATTGTACCCGGTTTGTGTCCTTGGGAAACCAGGGAATGAACGCGTTCGTCACCCGTTGATACTCGCGATAGTCCTCTCCACGAGCCGCAAGCGCTTGGGCCTCCGCGAGCGGGATGCCGGAGATGAAGAGCAGAGACGTCGTCATGAGGGCCGGGGCGATCAGCGTGATCCACCAGAAGGGCAGCCCGATGGCCATGACGACATAGGCGCACCAGTGCAACGACTCGAAGAAATAGTTCGGATGTCGCGAGTAGCGCCAGAGCCCGGTTCGGCAGGTTTTGCCTCTGTTGGCCGGGGTGTGTCGAAATCGCGTCAATTGGCGATCGGCCAGCCACTCTCCACCAATCGCCAGGATGTACACCGCCACACCGCACCACTCCCAGACCGAAAACGCAGGGCGCGCGTTTTCCATGACGACCAGGACGGGGAGCAGAAAGAGCGGAAGGCCGAGTGCCTCCGCTTGAAACACCAGAAAGAAGTAAAGATTGGCCCGACCGCCCCATCGCGCGCGCAACGAGCGGTACCGGGCGTCCTCGGACTTGCCGACGATGCGATCCGCCAGCACGTGCCACGCCAGCCTGAGCCCCCAGCCGGCGCCCATCGCCGCGACGACGGCGCGCCGGACCGGATCCCCGTCCGTTGCCCGCGCGGCGACCAGGACCATCACGGCAAGCGTCCCGCACCAGACGACGTCCACGATCGCCGCATTCTCGTAGCGCCGCTGAAAGAACCAGGCGCGCACCATCAGCAGCGCCGTGACCAGCCAGCTCACAATCAGAAGTTCCAGAATGCTGAGTGTCACCTGGGAGCATCCTCCTCAGCAAGCCGCGCCCTCGCTAGATCAACCCCAGGGCAGGACAGAGCAGTCGGAGCATGATCCAGACCAGGATCCCACCCAACATGTCCAGGAGCAGCCCGGCACGGACCATCTTGGTGATGGGCACCAATCCCGTCCCGTAGACAATGGCGTTGGGCGGTGTCGACACCGGGAGCACGAAGGCGAGGCTGGCCGCCATGCACACCGCCAGCGTCGGCGGAATCGGCGACACGCCGGCGGAATTGGCGATCGCAATCACGACCGGCACCAGCATGCTCGCGGCGGCCGTGTTGGAGGCGAGCTCGGTGAGGACGAGAGCGGCGCCGATCGCCATGGCTGTCAAGGCCCAGACGGTGTCGAGGCCGAGCGACCCGACGATGCCCTGGCCGACCGTCGCGGCCAGCTTCGTCTCGACCATCAGGTGCCCGAAGGAGAGCCCGCCACCGAACAGCAAGATGGTGCCCCAATTGATGTTGGTGGCCTCCCGCCAGCTCAATGTGAACACCCCCGCCCGGCGATTCACCGGAAGGAGGAACAACAAGCCCCCGGCAACGATGGCCACCAGTTCTTTGGGAAGATGCCGGTTGAACCACCCGACGAGGTCGTGCTCCGGGCCGAGAATCGCCGCTAACAGGCCCGGCACGACCCACAGCACCACCGCCAACCCGAAACCCACGCAGGCATTCTTCTCGCCGACGGTCCAGGGTCCCAACGCCGCGCGCTGCGACCGGACTCGCGGCTCCAAATCGGCTCCCCCCTCAGGCGCCGGATGTAGCCTGATGACGAGGACGTATACGAGGACCAGCATCACGGCTGAGATGGGAAAACCCAGCGCCATCCATTGAAAGAACGACAGGTGCACGTCGACCTGATTGGCGAGGAACCCTACGCCGATCAAGTTGGGCGGGGTGCCGATGATCGTCGCCACCCCCCCGACCCCCGCGCCGTAGGCGATCAACAGCATGACGCCCGTCTCGTACCGCCCATCGTACCCGCCGGCGTCCTTGACCGTCGTGAGCACCCCGAGCACGATCGGGAGCATGATGGCCGCCGCCGCCGTGTTGCTGATCCACATGGACAGGAGCGCCGTCGTCAAGGCGACCGCGAGGGCGATGCGCGAGGGCTTGCCCTGCACCCAGCCGAAGGAAAGGATGCGCAGCGCGATCCGTTTGTGCACCCCGTGCACGACCAGGGCTTCGGCGATCAGAAAGCTGCCGATGAACAGAAAAATGATCGGGTGGGCGTAATTCGCGAAGACGTCCTTGATGGGCGCCAGCCCCGCGATCACGCAGGCCGAGGAGCCGAGCAGGGCGGTCACGGCCAGCGGAATCGGCTCCGTGATCCAGAAGATCACAACCCACGTCAGGATGGCGGCCAGGGTCTGTTCGGGAGCGGCCAGGGCCGAGAGGGGGAGAAGGTAGACGACGAGGCCCGCCACGGGGCCGAGCCACAGGCCGACGGCTTGCTTCAGACCGAAGTCTGTCCGCGACTCGATCGTAGCGCGCCTCAATGCTTGGTCAGCTTGCGGTACCGAATCCGGTGCGGTTGGTCCGCTTGCTTACCCAAGCGCTTCCTTCGGTCAGCTTCGTAGTCGGAGTAATTGCCTTCGAACCAGATCACCGCGCTGTCGCCTTCGAAGGCCAAAATGTGCGTGGCGATACGATCGAGAAACCACCGATCGTGGCTGCTGATCACGCAGCAGCCGCCGAACCCCTCAAGCCCTTCTTCCAGAGCCCGGAGCGTGTTGACGTCGAGGTCGTTGGTCGGCTCGTCGAGCAGCAACAGATTCGCCCCCTCACGGAGCATGCGGGCCAGGTGCACGCGGTTGCGCTCGCCGCCCGACAGGTCCTTGACCATTTTCTGCTGCTCCGTGCCGCCGAAGTTGAACTTGCCGCAATAGGCCCGCGAATTGACCTCTTTCTTGCCCAGCGTCAAGGTGTCGTTCCCGCCCGAGATCACCTCCCAGACCGTCTTGCTGGGGTCCAATGATCGATCTTGATCCACGTAGCCGATAGTGACCGTCTCCCCGGTCTTCAAGACACCCGCGTCCGGCTTCTCCTTCCCGACGATGATCCTGAAGAGCGTGGTCTTGCCGGCGCCGTTCGGTCCGATGACGCCGACAATGCTGCCCCTCGGGAGCGCGAAGCTCAGGTTCTCGTAGAGCAGCTTGTCGCCATAGGCCTTGGTCAAGTTCCGGGCCTCCAGCACGAGCTCGCCGAGGCGCGGGCCTGGTGGGATGTAGATCTCGAGGTCCTCGGCCGCTTGCTCCTGCTGCTGGCCGGCCAGCTCTTCATACCGCGTGATCCTGGCCTTACCCTTGGCGTGGCGTCCCTTGGGCGACATGCGGATCCATTCCAGCTCACGCTCCAGCGTCTTCCGTCGCTTGGACTCGGCCTTCTCTTCTTTCTCCAGCCTCGCCTGCTTCTGCTCCAGCCACGACGAGTAGTTGCCCTTGAACGGGATGCCGTGCCCGCGATCCAGCTCGAGAATCCATCCCGCGACGTTGTCGAGGAAATACCGGTCGTGCGTCACGGCGATCACGGTGCCCTCGTATTGCTGCAGATGCTGCTCGAGCCATTGAACCGACTCCGCGTCCAGGTGATTGGTCGGCTCGTCGAGCAGCAGGATGTCCGGTTCTTGGATCAGCAGCCGGCAGAGGGCCACACGCCGACGCTCCCCCCCGGAGAGGACATCGACTTTGGCGGCGGGCGGCGGGCACCGGAGGGCGTCCATCGCGATCTCGAGCTCCGTCTCGAGCTCCCACCCGTTTGCGGCTTCGATCTTCTCCTGCAGGCTGCTCTGTTTTTCGAGCAGCTTTTCCATCTCCTCGGGCGTGACCTCATCACCCAACTTGTTGCTGACCCTCTCGTACTCGTGCAGCAGCCCGATCAGCTCCGCGCGTCCCTCCTCGACGATCTCCTTCACGGTCTTGCCGGGTGTGAGCTGGGGCTCCTGCTCGAGGAGTCCGACGGTGTACCCCTTCGACATCGTGATCTCGCCGAGATAATCCTTGTCCAGGCCCGCAATGATACGGAGCAGCGAGCTCTTGCCGGATCCGTTGAGCCCGATGACGCCGATCTTCGCACCGTAGAAGAAGCTCAAATAGATGTCGCGCAGGACCTGCTTCTTCGGCGGATAGACCCTTCCGACTCCAATCAGCGAGAAAATCACCTGTTTATCGTTCGACATAGCCCTCTCGTTTCACGTTAAAGAAACGCGTCCTCGGTTCCACGTCTCCGCTCCATGGAAGTATCCTCTTATGCAACGTGGAACCTGAAACCTGGCACGTTAGTGTACTACCGTTGTGCGCCAACTTAGCAGACCCCTGCGTGATTCTCAACGCAGCGGCGCGTTTGCGCAGGTTTCCGCGATGAACAGTGACCGCCTGCCGTTTTTGTGGTACATCAATTAAGGCAGGTGCGTGTGGCCGTGCGCAGTATGCCGCCGGCAAATCGGCCTTGTCTTCATCATGATGAATGCTTCGGCGCTACGGGCGTTTTCTCATCGCAGGTTCTTTCTTTTCATCGTGGGCCACGGGGTCTCGCTCTGCGGAAGCTGGATGCAGAGCATGGCCCATGCCTGGCTTGTGTACCGGCTCACCGGGTCGCCATTTCTTCTCGGCTTCGTCGAATTCCTCGCTCGCTCCCCCATTCTTCTCTTCGGCGTCATCGGGGGCGCGATCGCCGATCGCTGGCCAAGGCGCCTGCTGCTGCTCGTCACGCACACGCTTCTGGCGCTTCAAGCCCTGCTCCTCGGTGTCCTCACCTTGAGCGGACGCATCACGATCGAATGGATCCTCGGGTTGGCAGTCTTCATGGGATTGGTGAGCGTCATTGAAGTCCCCGCTAGGCAGGCCTTCCTGACGGATCTCGTCCCGCGCTCCGACATCCCCTCTGCCATCGGGCTGAACTCCTCAATGTTCAATGCGGCCCGCGTCATCGGGCCTTTGGCGGCCGGTCTGGTCGTGGCCACAGCGGGCGAAGGCTTCTGTTTCATGATCAACGCGGCGAGCTACCTGGTCATCCTCGGCTGCGTGGTCACGATCCGCATGCCCACGCGACGCTGGAGCGAACCGATGACGACGACCCGGCTCCTGAAAGAAGGGCTGGCCTATGCCTGGTCCACCCCGCACGTGCGCGCGATTCTCCGTCTGGCCACCTTGCTGAGCCTCGCCGCCCTCCCCTTCACGACCCTGCTTCCTGTCTTTTCCGTCGACATTCTGGACGGCGGTCCCGGCACGTTCGGCATCTTGATGGGAGGGACGGGAGTGGGCGCCTTGACCGCGGCCCTGTATTTAGCCCGGCGGGCTTCGGCCGAGGGGCTCGACAGCGCGATCGGTCGCTCGGTTATCTGTTTCGCCTGCGGGCTCCTCGCCCTGGCTGCGAGCCCGACGATCTGGCTCTCCGTGGGCGCGCTGTTCCTGGTCGGCTTCGGCATGGTGAGCAGCTTGGCCGCCGCGAACACGCTGCTGCAGTCGCTCGCCCCCGACGCGATGCGCGGCCGTGTCGTCAGCCTGTACGTCACGGTCTCGCTCGGCATGACTATCTTCGGAAGCTTGCTGGCCGGAACGGGCGCTACCTACCTGGGGGCGCCGCTCACGGTCGCGATCGGCGGCTTGATAACTCTAGGGGCGGCGGCCGCGTATTATGCGTCGCTCCCCGCGATCCGGCGGCATATCGAGGACCACCGGCTCTTCGCGGCGGAAGAGCTCCGTGCATCTTGACTGCTCCCGGACCGACCTGCCATGGTAGGAGCCGCTCATGAACTTCTGCAGCCAGTGCGGCACGCCCGTTAGCGTGAAGGTTCCGAAGGGTGAAACGCTGCCGCGGCATGTCTGCGACCGATGCGAGACCGTCCACTACCAAAACCCCAAAGTTGTCGCCGGCTGCATCCCCGAGTGGGAGGATCACATCCTGCTCTGCCGGCGCGCGATCGAGCCTCGGGGGGGATTCTGGACCTTCCCAGCCGGATTCATGGAGATGGGTGAGAGCACTGAGGCAGCCGCCGCCCGCGAGACGCAGGAGGAGGCCAACGCCCGCGTGGAGATCACGCACCTCTACGCTCTCTTCACGCTCGTCCGGGTGAACCAGGTTTATGTTGTCTTCCGGGGCCGCCTCCCGACACGTGAGTATGGAATCGGACCGGAGAGTTCCCAGGTGGAGCTGGTCCACCCCGACAAGATTCCGTGGGACGCGCTGGCGTTTCCGGTCGTCCACGAGGTGCTGAAGCGTTACGTCGAGGACCGGCGCACCGGCCTTTACGGCGTCCATTTTGGCGTGATCACGCGAGGAATCGGATAAGAAAACGTTTCAGGTGT
>JBFISJ010000141.1:0-7379 GCA_041608595.1 Nitrospiraceae bacterium | reverse complement strand
TCCGCGAATGAGCCCACCTGGATTCGCAGCACGCCCACCCGGTTGGCGCGGCCCCGGTACCCGATGACCCGAACCTCCACCCGATCGGTGCCCTTCACCGCCATCCCGAGGGCCTTCGCCGCCTTGTAGGAAAGGTCGATGATTCGCCCCCGGACGAAGGGCCCGCGATCATTAATGCGGACTTTGATCCGTTCGCCCGAGGTCAGGGATCGGACCTCCACCACGGACCCCATGGGGAGGGTCCGGTGCGCGGCGGTGAACTTGTGCATGTCGTAGCGTTCGCCATTGGCGGTTTGATTCCCGTGAAACCCGGGGCCGTACCATGAGGCAATGCCCCGCTGCGTGTAACCCAGGGGGTAGGCCTCGCCAGATTTGGCTCGATGCGCGGGGGGGGAGGCGCAGGCGGAGAGCAGAACAATGAAAACGAGAAGGGGCAGCGCCGGCGCGGGGAACACCAAGGGCGGGAGGCGACCGACAAGGCGCGATCGGTCAGAACTCATCTAGCGATTGACCCCGCAGGGCATCCAGCGCCGCTTGCGTATTCGACACCGTAAGTACGACCATCGCCCGCTTTCCCTCCCGGGAAGGTGTGCAATAGCCGCATTTGATGTTGATCTTCGCGCCCGTGAGAATCTGGGCGACGTCATGCAGCGCTCCGGGTCGATTCTCGAGGCTAAGGATCAGCGCATCCTCTTCTTTGAAGCGAATCTTCTTCTCGGTCAGGATGACCCGCGCGCGCGGGAGATCATCGACGAGGACACGAAGGTTGCCGCGAGTCTTGTCGGCCCCGACATCGGGCGCCAGAAAGCCCTTGATGTTGACCCCGGAGGTTCCGAGGACCGAGGCCACGTGCGCGAGGGCGCCCGGCTTTGTGCTTGTGTTGATGACGAGTTGGGTTGCTCGTGGCATAAATTACTCTCTACTCAATTCTTTTCGGAAAGCGCAGGTTCCACCTTCCAGGTCAAACGGAAACACCACACTCTCGTTCACCTTCGAGTTGTTTCCGTGCGGGAGAGGGAACCGCCTTTTCCCCATCAACATTATGCACCTAGTCTGTAGCCTGGAGCCATCTGGCCTTCGTCCCGCCGACGTTGCGGACGCTGTGTGACACTCATGCCGGGATCAGGACTTGTTCCTCAACCAGTGGGCGTCTGATCCCACCCTGCAGCTCCAACTCGAGCGCACCCTATAGGACCATCAGCAACTCGTGCGGGAGTGTACAAAATCTCACCATTCTTCGCCAGGGGGGCGACCCAGGGACCGCTCTCGCACCGCTCGCGCGCGCCACTCGAGCTCGGCTTGAGCCCCCTCCGGCACGGAGGCGGTCACAGTCGCGGCATGGAGCACAGGGACCAGACGTCCATGTGCAGGAAGGAGGATCGAGGAAACCTCGACGGCCGTCATGTCCGAGCGCCCACGGCTCCAACGCAATGGGCGCTCACAGCGAATCACGGACGAGATTGGCGGGGCCGCAGGCGCGGGTTGCTCGAGCGGGGGGAGGACACCTGGCAGCTGGGGGAAAGCCGGAACCCGCTGCGAAACAGGCGACACGCCGTGGCGGTCGCCTTGCTTCCAGAGGGGCGTGCCATGACTTGGAGCGCCATTTGTGCACCTGCTCAGGTGAGTCCCGGAGGTCCGCTCAGGAGGGCGTATGCGCCCGGGCCCCATTCAGGATGTCCAGAAAGACCTTCCAACTGCGTTCTCGCGTCGCTCGGAGCCTCGACGTACCGGAAAAAGTACGCCTCGGCTCCTCGCTCGCCGGGTACCCGCCTTGCGGGTGCTGCTGGAAGGCCTTTGTGCACATCCTGCAGAACGTGACATGAGCCACCGTCCAACATTTTTATGAACAGCCACTTGTGGCCCCGCAGTTCACACACTTCAGGCAGGTGCCGTTGCGGACCATGCTGAACTGTTTGCACTCGGGGCAGGGATCTCCTTCGTAACCCTTTTGGCGGGCGACTTGAACCGCCGTGTAGGTCACCGTCTCCCGCTTGAGCTCCACTTGCTGCGCGACCCGGCCGTTTCCATGACCGTTTCCGGACGACCCGTGGCCGTTGTCCCGGCGCGAAGGGAACAACTCGGGCTTGACGGAAGAGGACGCCAGCGCTTCCGGATCAGCCTCCTCGTCCGTGCATTCAGGATCCTGCTCGTCCGCCTTGAGGGAATCCATCCGCAGATCTTCCATCTGCACCTGCGCCAGGTCGTACCGGTCGAGGTAGGTGACGGCCATCTCGCGGAAGATGTAGTCCACGATCGAAGTGGCCATCTTGATCCGGCTGTTGAGCTTCACCGGCCCGTTCGGCTCGAAGCGGGTGAAACAAAACGCCTCGACGAATTCCTCCAGCGGGACACCATGCTGGAGACCAAGGGAGATCGCGATCGCGAAGCAGTTCATGAGGCTGCGGAACGCGGCTCCCTCCTTGTGCATGTCGAGGAAAATCTCCCCCAGCGTGCCGTCCTCGTACTCGCCCGTGCGCAGGTAGATCTTGTGCCCGCCGATGATCGCCTTCTGCGTGTAGCCGTTCCGGCGATCCGGCATGCGACGACGCTTCGCCAGATAGCGGACCTTGACCCGTTCGGTGATCTTTTCCGCGACCTGCATCACCAACTGCTCGCCGGAGGCCGCCTCGTCTCCGGAATCCGACCCTGCGTTCAAGGGCTGGCTGAGCTTCGAGCCGTCCCGGTAGAGGGCCACGGCCTTGACCATGCTCTTCCACGCAAGCCGGTAGGCGGCCTTCACGTCCTCCACCGTCGTGTCGTGCGGCATGTTGATGGTCTTGCTGATCGCGCCCGAGATGAACGGCTGGGCCGCCGCCATCATCTTGATGTGAGCATCGACCTGGATGAACCGCCGCCCGAACCTCCCGCAGCGATTGGCGCAATCGAACACCGGCAGGTGCTCGGACTTGAGGTGCGGCGCGCCCTCCACCGTCATGGTTCCGCAGCAGTAATCGTTGGCCGCGACGATCTCTTCCTGCGTGAAGCCGATGGCCTTGAGGAGGTTGAACCGGGAGTCATCGAGCTGCTCGTCGGTCAACCCGAGCTGATCACGGCAAAAATCGACTCCCAGCGTCCATTTGTTGAACGCGAACTGAATGTCGAAGGCCTGCCCCAGAGCCGGCTCCAGACGCTCCAGCGCCGCGTTGTCGAACCCCTTGGACCGCAGCGAGTCGTGGTTGACGAAGGGAGCGCCCTCGAGCGTCTTGCGTCCGACGCAGTACGTGACGATCTCCTCGATCTGCTCTTTCGCATAGCCAAGGCGTTCCAGCGCAGCCGGAATGCTCTGGTTGATGATCTTGAAATAGCCGCCTCCGGCCAGCTTCTTGAACTTGACCAGCGCATAGTCCGGCTCGATCCCGGTCGTGTCGCAGTCCATGACCAAGCCGATAGTCCCGGTGGGCGCGATGCAGGTGGTCTGCGCGTTGCGGTAGCCGTGGGCGGTTCCGAGCTCGAGCGCGCGGTCCCAAGCGCGCCGCGCGCCTTCCAGAAGGTCGGGAGGACAATCGACGGGATTGATGCCCTGTGGTGTGACCGTCAGCCCTTCGTACACCTCAGGAGACGCGTTGTAGGCCGCACGCCGGTGATTTCTGATCACCCGCAGCATGTGCTCGCGGTTCCTGGCATAGCCCTCGAACGCGCCGAGATGCGCCGCCAGCTCCGCGGAGGTGGCGTAGGACTCGCCGGTCATGATGGCGGTGACCGCGCCGCAGATGGCCAGCGCCTTTTGCGAGTCGTAGGGAATGCCCTGCCGCATCAGGACCGTGCCCATGTTCGCGTAGCCCAGGCCCAGCGTCCGGAAGACGAAGCTCTTCTCCGCGATGGTCCTGCTGGGGAAGGACGCCATCAGGACGCTGATCTCCAGCGCGACCGTCCAGAGCCGGACGGCATGGCGGAAATCTTCGAGCCGAAGCTTTCCGTCCGGCGTGAAGAACTCGCCGAGATTCAAGCTCGCCAAGTTGCAGGCAGTATCGTCTAAGTGCATGTACTCTGAATTATGGATGAAAATCCCTGAATAATTCAGAGCCTGCTGAGCACATGACTGTCCTGATCTCGTCAGGATCGCAAAGTTGTGGTGCGCATCGACGGTGCCGTCATAGACATCCTCCTGGCCATCGAACTCCACAGAAACGACCTTGTGATTGAACAAGACGGCGTGCTCACGGAGCTCTTCATCAGAAGTAAAGAGCCGCTCCACAAGGTCGCCACTTGGCACTCTGCTCGCTCCGAGCAACACCGCGGTGCTCCGGCTCTCATCCCAGCCGCTTCGAGACACCGGAAGTCCATGATCGAGCAGCAGGCGCGCGGCTTTGAGCACGCGATTACGATGTCCGGTAAGGCCTGCGCGACGTTTGACGTCAGGATCACTGGACCTGGAGACACTCTCACTCAGCTTGGCTTTATGCTCCTCGGAAAGCTGGCGACCTTTGATCTTCTCCCACGTCTTCGGGCCGACCATCTGCAGCCCGAGTGTGCTGTGCCGACATTCCAGGGAGCAGAAAATTTGCCCTTCCCTCAGGGTTTTGAAATTCGTCCTGCAAATAGGACAGCACCGCTCGAACCGAGGTTTCGGCATCGCGCCGATCCGCATCCCCCTCGCCTTTGCGCGGGCGAGCCCCGCCTTAATGGCCTGTCCGCTCTTCCGGCGCTCAGATTCCTTAGCCCAGCGTATGGCCGCAGCCGCGCGCATCAGGGCTCGGGACTCTTCCGTATAAACGTGTCCGTAAGTCGGATTCTTTTCGCCTCGTACCGCCTGGGAGATTTTTCTACGCCATTCTTCCGTCATGCAGCGCCGGGCCGGATTCCGGTCACCCAGCATCCCCTGAGAATGAAGCGCCTGATGCTCCTCGGCCTTCATGAGAATCAGATTGTCCAGCCTGTCATTGAGGGCATCTCGATCCTCGTGGTGGATATGAAGCCCTTCAGCGACCGGACCATTCGCATAGTTCCAGATGGCTCGGTATTGGGGTTTCCATCCCTGACCGGTCCAGTAGTATCGCCGCTTCGTCCTGGTCCTCTCCGGAAGCAGAACCATCGAATGGAACGGCATCAACGAATCGCATGCTTGCAGGTCTTTGACCTGCCGATAGGTTCCGTCTCGGAGCATGATGAGATGGTCATCGGTTGCGCGGAACGTAGAGCCGTCGTCCAGCGTCACTTTGTAAACGTGGACCTGATGCCGCTTGACGCCGATGTTCCACATGCGGCTGATCGTCGTCCTTCCCGTTAAATGATCGTGGCAGTACACGGGGACCTCTTGCCCCACGAGGTCCCTGATTGGCACAGCATTTCGTCCGTCCGCCACCGCGACCAGCGTATCCCCGGTAACGCAGCACGGATTCGACGCGTTGATGCGCCCATCCTCCGGACAGGTGTGCCACTCGTTGATCGTCGTATCGTATTGAGCCCCGGGATCCGCGCAGACCCAAGCCGCCCAGGCGATCCGGTCCCACAGGTCACGCGCTTTCACCGTCTTGGTGATCTTTCCATCCGTCCGCCGCTTGAGCGCCCACTCCCCGTCCCGTTCGAGGATGTCGAAAAACTCGTTCGGGATGCGCACGCTGTTGTTCGAATTCTGGCCGGAGACGGTGTGGTAGGCCCTGCCGTCCCAATCCGTGTCATATTCGTGAAACACGAAATGGGTGAAGCCCGCCTGCGCAAAGGCAAACATCCGCTGGATGTAGGCCTCGGGCACGGAGGCCGCGCGCGCCGCCTGCATCGCCTCCTTGAGCGCCGGGTTCTCCTTCGGGTCGATTTCCACGCGTGTCTGGTCGTCTCCATCGGGCAGATGGCAGGCCCTGAGGACGGCGTTCAGCCGCTCCGCGCAGACCTTGGAGCCGGTCACCATCGCCGCCACTTTCTGCTCTTCGATCACCTTCCACTCGATGAACTCCTCGACATCGGGGTGGTCGAGATCCAGGCAGACCATTTTGGCGGCCCGCCGCGTCGTCCCGCCCGATTTGATCGCGCCCGCAGCCCGGTCGCCGATTTTCAAGAATGACATCAGCCCCGACGAGCGGCCGCCGCCCGAAAGACGCTCCCCGTCGGCCCGCAGCCTGGAGAAATTGGTGCCGGTGCCGGACCCGTACTTGAAAAGCCTCGCCTCCCGCACCCAGAGGTCCATGATCCCGCCATCATTGACGAGATCATCGTTGATGGACTGGATGAAGCAGTTGTGGACGATCACGTTGTTGGACAGATACTGCCCGCTCGTCGTCTGGATATCGTAGACCGGCTGGACCCCGACCGCCTCGATACGGACGATCGGCTCCTCGCACAGCTCCGGCAGGGGCTTCCCAATGGCCTTCTCCGAGCAGGCTTGGTCGAGCTTTCTCCGCTTGTCCTCCGAGACGAACCCGATGAGGTCGCGATAACGCGCACGCGATTCCGCATCTCCGATGGAGACGACGTAGGGGACGCGCCGGTTGGCACGTGTCTCCACGCCGCGTCGGATCCGGGCGTAGATGCCCAGGTTGAGCAGCAGGGATTGCACGCCTTCCGCCAGGGAAGAGGACGTCGTCGTGAGTCCGACCTCCGCGGACTGCCCGTGCACCCGCGCCATTCCGTCGGTCTGGAACAGGGCTTGGAGGTAGGCAGCCTGGGCTTGAAGCCCGGCCTGGGCGATCGCGGCAGGAACGGACCATTCGCCGCCCGCGCCCATCAAGTCATACTTGCGCACGAACGGCCGGAGATGCTCCCCTTCGAGGCGGATGCGGCGAATATCGAGGCCGGACCGGCGCGTGTCCACGTACTGCACCTGGGAGGGACGGCCGGGGAAGACCCGGTCCATGCGCTCGATGACGAAATTGAACTCATCCTTGTCGATCGTTGCGATTTCAATGGCCAGGCTTTGACCGGTCTCGTGTTCGTAGTGACCGACGCGGCCGTCTCCTTGCAACCACCCGACCAGGGCGGCTTCGACGGTCTCGTGCTCCGTCGATCGCGCCTCCACCCTCGTCCGCGTCGACAGGCGCAGCTTCATGCCCGACCGGAGCGTGTCCACTCGTGACCAATTGCCTTGCCGCTCTCGGCCATCGATCGCGTAGACGACATGATCCCCGGTCGCTTCGACCGAGGCGCCGTTCTTCAGGACGATCCGGAAAACCGGTTTCTTGCCACTATCCTTCACGGCGACGACCTTCGCCGTCCCCCTGCCCGCATCGGTGCCATCGTAGACCTCGAGCCCGATCAGGGCCCGGGTCACGATGGCACCGATGGGCAGAGGCCCCAGTGGTGTAGAAATCGGAGCGTGGTAGGGTTGGCACGCGTGGGGCTGCGGGCGCTCGAAGGCGGTGGACGCCTTCACGGTTTCGCGCGTCGCGGGATCAACGTAGTAGTGGCCCTGGGAGGGACCGGTGAGCCCGTAGGCGAAGTGCAACCCC
>JBFISJ010000140.1:0-7451 GCA_041608595.1 Nitrospiraceae bacterium | reverse complement strand
GCGGACGTTGCAGGTCCCGTTGCTCGTGATTCACGGCGAAGAAGACAGCCAAATCCCGCTTGAGCACGCACAACGCATCGCGGCCAACGCGCCTCCCGGTCGCACCGAGCTGTGGAGGGTGCCGGACGCCGACCATGGGTTAGCCCATGCGCTGGCCGGACCGGAGTACGAGATGCGGGTTCGGCTGTTTTTCGAGCGCCATCTGTGTCCTGACAACGGGGCCTGAGGGTCCGGAGCCGGCGAGACTTAGGGTGGGGCCCGTAACCGCGAGCCCATTGCCGGCTTACCGAGCCGGGACGTCTCGAGGCTCCCCTTGGCGGCCTCACGTTCGAGGTCTTCGATCGTGCGGCCCGTCAAGACCGATGTCGCGGCGTCGGCGATCAGGTCGTGCCCCGGAAGCGCCTCCTGGTCAGCTTGTTTGACGAGGAGCCACTGTCGGGGCCGGTTTCCCATCGCGATCAGCGAGAAGCGGCCCCTGAGACGCCGGCCGTGAAGGATGAAATCCAGTTTTTTTGATGGCAGGGTGGCCGCCCGGGCATGGTGGCCGCCAAGGGGCTCGTACCACCCGGTGTCCCAGACCACGACCGGGCCAGCCCCGTATCGGCCCTCTTCAAGGACGCCCTCGAAGCCGGCGTACGCGAGATCGTGGTCCTCGACCTGAACCGCAAGTCGCCTGACCGCGGGATCCATCGAGGGCCCCTTCGGGACGGCCCAGGATTTCAGCACGCCGGCGACCTCGAGCCGAAAGTCGTAATGCAGCCGCGATGCCTTGTGTTTCTGGACAGTGAAAAGAGGTCGCCGACTCATTCCGCCAGTCTCCGACGCCTAACAAGATTTCGAGGTGCTTCACGTATCCGAAGCTTGATCTTCCCCTCCGAAAATGTGTGCTGCTTCGGGTTCGGAACTCCCCATGGGCTTGTATCCTACTCCCTTTGGGGTACTGCGCTCAGCAGTCTTCTGCCGGGCGGCACTGTGGACGACCGGAGGGTACCTGGTGGTGAATGAAACAGCCTTTCAGGAATCTCCCGAAACAACAGGCGAAGAAGTTCGCACGGTTGCGTCGAGAAAAAGCAAAACAAAAGATCACCCGAATGCTGCTGCGATGGTTGCATCGGATGAGACGGACGGCGTGAGAGACAGAGCCGAACCCAGAGCATGGCGGTACGCAGACCATCGACATTGGTAGCGACGGCAATTTCACCAGGGGACGGGGACTGGGAGATGAACACGCGATGCTTGTGGCCGGACCACAGCCTGCCGGGCCTCGGTGTGCTCTCCGACGGGATCAGCTGCGAGTGAGTGGACCGTCTTGACACAATCCGCGCGAAACCGTAGCCTTGCGCTGATCGACCTTGGCAGGTCTGGCCGATGGGGGCTCTGCCGTTCCGTCTTGACAGGTAGAACCTGGAACGTGAGACGTAGGAGCCAGGGAGGCTGTCCATGAGCTGGAAAATTCTCATCGTCGGTGGAGCCGTGGTAGGTGCAACGCTCGTCGGCTGCGTGGGCATGGGCGCACACAACAAGAGCCTGGCTGACCTGGCCGAGTCGTGCCGGGTGGCGAGCCATTCTTCGCTGGCGTTCGAGCAATACAAACAGGACGCGGAATCGCAAATTCGCGCGTTGGAGGAGGAGCAAGCGCGGCTCGCGAAGGAATTCGTGGCGACCAGAAACGAGCTCACGCGAGCACAGAGCGATCTGCAGTCCACGCAGTATCATCTGACTCTGGAGGAACAGGCACGACGAGAAGCCGAGAAAGAAATCAGGAAGTTGCTCCAGCATCGCGAGGTGCTCGCAACCCGGGTCGAAGATCTAGAGAGCCGTTTGGTCGTGAAAGAGGAGAGACTCGATATACGCTCGGAGGTGCGAGCCGTGCGTCGGGCCAGGCTCGAGCTGCTGGCTAAAGATCGTGAGCGGCTCGAGAGCGAGTGGCTTGTCGCCCAGACAGCGGCCGCCCAGGCCCGGGAGCGGTTGGCCGCGGCTCAAGAGGCACTGGAGAGCGAGCAGGCGGGCCGGCAGGAAGCCGATCGAAGGCTGGCGCGGGTGCAGGATCGCTCGGAGCAGCTCGAGCGGATCGAGCACGAGGTTCGCCGTGAACGTGACGCGCTCAAAATGAAGCTGGCAGATGCCACCGCGCGTCTTGGTGCGGCGCGTGAGGCGCTCGTGGAGGGAAGCCAGGCGCTCCGCGTGGCCCAGGAACGATCGGCGTCTCTTCAGCAGGAACAGACCCACACGCGCGCGGCGCTCACCGAAGCGCAGAGCCAGTCGAAACGCCTGAGGGCGGCGCTCGCGGCGGAGCGAGAGATCTGGGTCGGCCTGCAGGAAGCGCTCAAAAAGGTGGAGCGGCCGCCACCCCCCGACCCCTCACAGTAAGCCACTCCACGACCGACAGGTGATCGACCCGGCGCCGAGGCGACGCCGCGCCTCAACCTTGGACAAGCCCCCCACGCTTGCCTCCCTGGCGAACCTTGCTATTCTTAGATAGTGAGAGAAATCGGGAGGTCGCGCTGTCATGCAGGTCGCCCCGCTGCCCAGCGATGAATTCGATCGGTTGTCCGCCCTCGCGCGCTACAAGGTGCTGAACACGCCACCCGAGCCGCCGTTCGACGACATCGCTTTGCTCGCCTCGCAAATCTGCGGCACCCCGATTGCGCTGGTCAGCCTCCTCGACCCCCACCGCCAGTGGTTCAAGGCGAAGGTCGGATTGAGCGTGACGGAGACGCCCCGCGATATTGCCTTCTGCTCGCACGCCATCCTCCAGCCACACTTGATGGTCGTGCCCGATGCCTTGGAGGACCAACGTTTTTCCGACAATCCACTGGTGACCGCCGACCCCCACATTCGATTCTATGCCGGTACACCGCTCCAAACCTCCGACGGTCACGCATTGGGCACACTCTGCGTGATCGACCGAGTACCCCGCGAGCTGTCCCCTGGACAACGGGAGGCGCTGAAGGCTCTGGGGCGTCAGGTAATTGCTCAACTGGAGCTCCGCCTTCAACTCGAGGACCGGGATCGGCTGCTCAAAAAACTGGAGGAGGCTCACCAGATGCTGGCGCGGCTGGTCGTCCGCGACCCACTCACCGACCTCTACAATCGCCGTTATTTGCTCGAATCCTTGACGCGGGAACTCCAGCGGGCCGATCGGAGCCGCACGCCGGTCGGGCTGATCTTGGTCGATCTCGATCACTTCAAGTCGATCAACGACACCTACGGACACTTGGCCGGTGACGAGGTGCTGCGGCAAGTCGCGCGGTTCTTGGAGCGTCACGTACGTGGCGGGGATATCGTCTGCCGATACGGGGGGGAGGAGTTTGTCGTTATTTTGCCGGGCGGCTCGCTCGCGGATACCCAGCGGCGGGCGGACGGGATCCGGCACCAAGTCAAAGCGCTGCGCATGACCTACCGCGAGAGCCAGATCGGGCCGCTCACAGTCTCTCTGGGAGTGGCCGTGTTCCCCGACCACGGCCGGTCCGAGGACACGCTCTTGGCGGCTGCAGATCGAGCGCTGTACCGCGCCAAAATCGAAGGGCGCGATCGAGCGGTGCTCGCCGAGCGACCGCCCGACAGCTGCCCGGCCTGACCATCGATTGCAGGTTCCGTTTGATTAGCCCTCCCCCCACAACTCCTCCAGGCGCCGGTCGCGTCCGCAGGCGAACTTGTACAGCTTAAACCGCACGGGGTTCTTCTGGTAGAAATCCTGGTGGTACTCCTCGGCTGGATAAAACTCTCCAGCACTGACGATTTCCGTGACGATCGGCTGAGGAAACGATTTTGACTGTTCGATCTCGCGTCGTGATTCCTCCGACAGCCGCTTCTGCTCGGGATCGTGGTAGAAGATGGCCGAGCGATACTGGCTCCCCTTGTCGCAAAACTGTCGATCCGGCGTCGTCGGGTCAATGTTCCGCCAGAACACCTTGAGCAGTTCCGCATACGTGATCTTCCTTGGGTCGTAGACGATTTGGACGGCCTCGGCGTGACCTGTTGCCCCCGCCGAAACCTCCTCATAGGTCGGCTGAAGCTTGTGCCCACCGGTGTAGCCGGAGGTCGTGGAGATCACGCCTTCCAGCTTGTCGTAGGGTGGCTCCATGCACCAGAAGCATCCTCCCGCCAAGGTGGCCTTCGCCAGAGGCACGGGCGTGGTGCCTATGGCGGGAGTCGCGACCGCGCCGGACAGAACGAAGCCGATCAGGGCCGGCAAGATGACCAGCGTATATGGACGCATGACGGGGTCTCCTTGTGGTGACCATCGGATGGTCGATTGGACTCTCAAGGACGTCCCCCATCTGTCGGAGACGCGGGTGTTTCCTTACGCCCGGACTACCCGGCGGGCAGCTGGGGCCTGCGGTCAAAGAGAAGGTGTCGTCCCCGGTCGAGCCTGTGAGTTCGATGTGAAGGATGGCTCAGCGGCTGCCCGCTCGAAATACCGTTTGATGGCGACCATGGCCCGGCAGTCGTCCTCGTTGTAACGAAGGATCCGGCGCAGCGCGCGTTCGTCCGACGGGTCCGCCAGGTACTCGGTGTACCACACGATGGAATTCGCGCCCGACGGGTCTGGATCACGCCACTTGAAGCCAATGAGCTTCGCGATCTGCTTGATTCCGTAGGAATAGGTGGGCCAATCCGAGTATTCGACGATAAGATCCGCGTACAGATCGAATTCCATCGCACAGTACCGCTCGAAGACCTCCGAATCGAGGGTATAGCGATTCATCAAGTGCCGAAGCGTCGTGCGTTCCTTGTGGGAATAGACGTAAAAGACGTCGTCGCCCGAGGACGCAGCGAGAAAAGCCCAGAACGCCCTCGCGGTGGCTTCTTCGTCCTCCGGACTCTTCGCCACGAAATACTCGAAGCCTTGCACCGCGTTCGGCTCATGGATGAGGAGACCGAACAAATACGTCACGCCTCGAGTCGGATCGTCCTCGATGTCAAAATAGATCTCGCGCCGGCGTTCGGGAAACCGATAGCCCGGCCGAATGACGGGCTGACCGGCCAGCCGTACCCGCGCGCGCTCCTTCATTCGGACCAGGGACTTTTCGCCCATGCGGGCGATCTTTTTCGGCGGCTTCAGATAGTCGCTCACCTGCATCGCGGCGATGTCCTCGACAGTCCGGAGCCCGACTTGCTTGAGCTGAAACTTCTGCCGGCCGACGAAAAACAGGTTGGTGGGGTCGGAATGCTCCTGGACCCAGCGCTGGCATCGTCGATGCCAGGGGCAAAGCTGGCAGTGGCTCCCCAATACGGGCTCTGAGGTCTCCTGACCCGCGACCAATCGCCGAACCTCTTCGAGCGCCGAGCCGAACTTGTCCTTGACGGCATCCAGGCTAAACTCCTCAATTTCCTTGTCGACATTGATGATGCGGCCGACGGACAAGCCCTCCCCTTGGATCCGCTCAAGCAGCATTCGGTAGAAGAACATCTGGTAAGCGTAATGTTCCTTGAACCGGGTCTTTTTCCCGTTCCGCTCCTCCCAGCCCCTCCCCGCCTTAATGTCGATGGGCTCGTAGAGGTAGGGCCCGAACGCGGAGGCGCCATCCTCACGCTTCACGAGCAGGTCCGGTCGGCCGACGAAAGGGCCGTCGACCAGGCAACCCTGGTAGATCAAGGGCACGCCGGCTTTCATGAGGCGGAGGGTTTCGGGCCAGGCGTCGCCGGTACGCATGGCGCTCAGATCAGAGATCGGAATGTCGCCGAGGGTCCCGATGTACTCGCGCTCGGTCTGGAGGCCGAGCTCCCAGAGCAGCTTGACGAACGCGCTGACCTCGCTTTTGTCCTTGGGGTCGCCGTTCGCGTCCAGGTAGACGCGATGCGCGCACGAGGTGAGGTTGTAGAGCTCCTGGGCTGAAATGGTCTTCATGGCGTCCCGTGACGGTATTTTGTACCCGACCCGCAGCCGGAAAGGAAGGCCGGCGGACCGGTGGCCAGGAGCGGCATGCAGGTCGGCAGCTTTTTCTTTTTGGGACGGCGCCTGTCTTGTATAGTCCTAGCTGTACTCGACTATGAAGCACCTCTACACGTTATTCGTTCCAGGCGGCATCATCCTCCTCGCGGCGCTGGCGATCCTCCGCCCCCGGGCGGTCCCCAGCGCCGTCGTGCCTATCGTCCAGGTGTTTCCCTACATCGTCGCGGCGGCAGGGCTCTTCCTCGGCTGGTTCTTCAATCGAAGCCGGATCGTTTACACCATTTTGCTGCTGGCCGTAGCCGACGTGGCCTTACAGCACTTCGCCCTCGGGCCGGGTCCGATGCGGGGCTCGAACCGCATCGTATTCCAGGCCGTGGCGTTTCTCTTGCCCCTCAACCTGGTCGCCTACGCACTCATCACAGAACGTGGCATCCTTACGCTACGGGGCTTGAGCCGGCTGCTGCCCATCATCGCCCAGGGCGGCGCGGTCTGGTTCGCGTGTCAGGCCCAGGGCCGACCCTGGGTCCGTTGGCTGGGCGACGAGTTCCTGAGCCTGGACCTCGTGGCCTGGACCAGCCTGCCCCAGCCGGTCCTCGCCGCCTTCGCCGTGGCCCTGCTCGTCCAGGCTGTGCAGTTTTGGAGGTTCCGCAACGCCATGGACGGCGGCATGTTGTGGGCGCTCGGTGCGGTGTTCGTCGCGCTCTCCTGGACGCGGCCGACCTGGCTGTCCACCAGCTATCTGGCGACCGCGGGGCTTATGCAGGTCGTGGCCTTGCTAGAGATGTCCTACCGCATGGCCTATCACGATGAGCTTACCGGTCTGCCGGGCCGCCGTGCATTGAACGAGGATCTGCTGCAGTTGGGGGGGCGGTACGCCGTGGCCATGGTCGACGTGGACCACTTCAAGAAATTCAACGACCAGTACGGCCACCACGTTGGGGATCAGGTGCTGAAGATGGTTGCCGCCAAGCTCGGCGAGGTCGGGGGAGGAGGCAAGGCCTATCGCTACGGAGGCGAGGAATTCGCGGTGCTCTTTCCCGGCAGGTCGATGGATGACGCCAAGCCTTACCTCGAGGTGGTCCGCAAGACCATCGAGGCCACGCCTTTTGCCTTGCGGGGGCGTCTGCGGCCGCGGAAGAAACCCGCCAAAGCCAAAGGAACGGGGAAGCCGAAAAAGCAGGTCTCGGTGACCGTGAGCATCGGCGTCGCGGATCGGGACGAGCGCAACCGAGACTCCGCCCAGGTCGTCAAGGCTGCCGACAAGGCGCTCTACAAGGCGAAAGAGTCAGGGAGAAATCAGGTCAAACCATAGGGAAGGTAAATTGGTAACTGGGTAATTGGGTAACTGGGGAAGACCTAGGAGAGGCGTACCCGAACCGCCAGGCACAGCTCCCCAATTACCTAATTACCCATTTAACCAATTACCTTTTTCCGATTACGCTTCCGCTTCGACCACATCCGTCATCCCGCCCGTGATCCCGCCTGATACTCCGCCCGAGACGATAAAGGCCATGACATCGGAACTCGGCAGGTTCACCGGCCGCACCTGGTC
>JBFISJ010000139.1:0-7503 GCA_041608595.1 Nitrospiraceae bacterium | reverse complement strand
CGGCCGTCCTCGGTGGCAAGCCTTCCGGCCGTCCTGACAAGTCGGGCGGGCATGACGGGCACCGGTGACCAGGGGACTGAGACGATCGCCTCACCATCTTGAGAGCCCTCTTCCGTATGATGCGTGGCGTCGTCATGCGCCACGCTGACAACCCAGGACAGAGCACCGCTCACTCCTTTCCAAGCCCTTAGACGGCGCGCAGCTCCTATTCTATTCGTAGCACCTCACTCGTCTCGCCATTCACTGCAAAAGACTCCTGATTCCGTCTTGAACGGTTCCAACGCAGCCTGGTATAGGTGAAATGGTCCTTTGGATCGTTTCAGAATAAGACAGGAGGGGAGTCATGGCAAATAAGCCGTTCTTAACAGACGTCAAGAAGCTGCGCGATCGGGCGCGGCAGCACATGGAGAAGGGGGCGCTGACGCACGGATACAAGGGGGACCGGGACACCGTGATCAAGATCATGAACGAGGCCCTCGCCACGGAAATCGTCTGCGTCCTGCGGTACAAGCGCCATTATTTCACGGCGTCCGGCATCAATGCGGATACGGTCGCGCAGGAATTCTTGCAGCATGCCAATGAGGAGCAGATGCATGCGGATCAGATCGCCCAGCGTATCGTCCAGCTCGGGGGGGAGCCGGACCTGTCCCCGGACGGGCTGTCGAGCAGAAGCCATGCCGAATACGTGGCAGGTGCGAATCTGATCGACATGATCAAGGAGGACCTGGTGGCGGAGCGGATCGCCATCGACAGCTACCGGGAGATTATTGCCTACCTGGGCAACGACGATCCAACCTCGCGCCGCATGTTTGAAGGCATTCTGGCCATGGAGGAGGAACACGCGGATGACCTGGCCGGCATGCTGGAGGAGCTGGGCTGATAGAACGGTAAGAGGGTGAAGGGCGCGGCTCGAGCGGTTGGCGGAACGGGATCCCGCCGGACGCCACGTGGGCTGCGGCCAGGGTCAGGATCACGTTACAGGTTTGACCCATCAGGTACCACGAGATAGGTTTGCCTCCGACGAGATGCGATGCGCGGGGGCAAGGGCTGTGGCTGATTCAGGGCGGCGTGGCCGTAGGAATAAGGGGGGCTATGGTCGGGGTTCCTTGCGCAAGGTTTTCACCAATCCCACACAGGCGAAGATGAGCAACACGCTCTGAGGCAAGCCTGCGGAGATGGAAGCGGCTTGGAGCGCCTTGAGTCCACCCGCAAGGAGCAATACGGCCGCAGCGGCGCCCTCGGACAGCCCCCAGAAAACGCGATTGGCGACCGGTGGGTTGGGGTTGCCTCCAGAGGTCACCATGTCGTCCACGAACGACCCCGAATCCGAGGAGGTAATGAAGAAAATCACGGCGAGCGCCAGACCGATCCATTGCATCAGCTCGCTCCAGGGCAGGTGCGCGAGCAAAAGATGCAGGGATTTGGCGACGTTTTCGGTGACGGACTCCGCCAAGCCGCCCTCACCGAAGCGCTCGACGTGCAAGGCAGTTCCGCCGAACACCGCGAACCAGAGGCAGTTGACCAGTGTCGGAATCAGCAGGACGTAAAGCAAGAACTCTCGGACTGTGCGACCGCGTGAGATCCGCGCCACGAAGATTCCCACGAACGGGCTCCACGAAATCCACCAGCCCCAATAGAAGAGGGTCCAATTCGCCTGCCATGCGGAGTCAGCGCGGAGGTCCAGCCACAGGCTCATACCCGCCAAACGTAAGACGTAGTCTCCCATCCCTGTCACGAACTGCTTGACCTGATAAAGTGTCGGGCCCGTGAGGAAGACGAAGCCCAAGATGAACGCCATCATCGCTACGTTCAGGATACTGAGGTACTTGATCCCTCGGGAGACACCGCTCACCGTCGAGGTCGTGGCGACGATGGTGATGATGGCAATAATGAAAATCTGTGTGTCGGTGTCATACTCAATACCAGCGAGCAGGCTCAGACCTCCATTGATCTGCATGGCTCCCAGCCCAAGGGAAGTGGCGACGCCAAGGAGGGTCCCGACCGTGCAGAAGGCGTCCGTGGCGTGACCGAGCCAGCCATTAATTCGTTCCCCGAAGACCGGAAACAGCAGGGAGCGTGGGGCAAGAGGCAGGCCGTGACGGAAGTGAAGCAGGGCGATGCCCAGCCCGAAAATGGCGTAGACGGTCCATGGGTGCAGCGCCCAGTGAAAAAAACTAAACCGCATGGCCTCGACCGCGGCTTCGCTGCTCCGTGGCTCCGCAAAAGGCGGGTTCTGGTAATGGGAAAGCGGCTCGGCCACACCCCAGAACACAAGCCCCATACCCATTCCTGCGGCAAAGAGCATTGACAGCCAGGCGAAGCGGGAAAACCGCGGCTGCTCGTCTCGCCCCCCGAGACGGATGTTCCCGTATCGACTGAAGAGGAGCCACAGTGCGAAGAGCACGAATCCAGCCGTGGTCAGAACGTAGTACCAGCCGAAGGTTCTTGTAATGAAGGTGAGGGTGGCGTTAAAGACCTGTCGGGCTGTGTCCGTCCACAGGCCCGCAAAGATGATGAGCGCAATATTGAAGGTTGCAGCCGCGAAGAAGACGGGTGGACTCACACCGTCATGCCACTCGCGCAAGAGACGGGTCATAAACTGAATGAGCCACATGCGTCTGCTGCTCCATCAACAGAAGGATTTGCGACTCCCGGGCATGCAACCGGTCCGGGGATGCCTAGGCACGTTCCGGAGATTGAGCTGAGGAGGGGGGTAGCCCGCGCATCGCGATCGTGCTATGGTATCACGCATGCGTTCACTCTTCAGGCGATATCTGCTCGTTCCTTCCATCGTTGCGGCTTTTTTCCTGGTCGGAGCGGCGACTTACGCCAAGCCCCACGGTGCCTATCGCGTCGTCCTCATCCCGATTCTCGGGGTGACCATGGATGGTCAGCACGAGGGCGCCGTGGTGTACGTCGAGCTCGGGTTCAAGAATCGGGGCGACGAGGCGGGGTTATTGGTCGAGTTCGTCGAGGGGCAGGGGCAGTTCTCACCCCACGCGCGTGTCGCCGTCACCCAGGGTATTCACCGGGCGGCCAAAGCCCTGGGACTTCCCACGGATTCGTGGAGCATCTCGCTCAAGGTTCCCCATGACGACCTCACCATTTACGGGGGCAGCCTGTCGGCGATGGTGGGCGTGAGCGTCGCCGCCTTGGCAAACGGTGAGGACGTGAGTGCGGACCGGGTCATGACCGGCACGATCATGCCGGACGGTCAGATCGGACCGGTCGGGTCCGTCCCCAGCAAGGTCCGAGCCGCCAGCCACGCGCACATCCGTCGGGTGCTGGTCCCCGATGAGCAAGACCCAGCCGATCCTGACTGGGAAACGCCCTTTCTGATGCATGTCTCACCGGTCGGCTCGGTCGAGAAAGCCTACGAAGCATTGACCGGTCACCCTCCTTTTGTCGGTCACCATGGCGCTGGATCGATTGGCGCCGCGCCACGGCCCTGACCTCTCCATCGGTGTCCGAAGCACCCCACCCGCTTTTCGTGAAGACCGCGTTTTACTCCCACGTTCGGCTCCACAGTCGTCCCGCCGCCGTCTATCCTGAGAGCACCGCGGCTTCGATCCGACGTGTGGCGACACGTCCGCCGACACGGCGCGCCTTTTCCACGACCGTGACGCGAATGCCGAAATCGGCCAGGCTGCGCGCTGCCGCCAGCCCAGCCAAGCCGGCACCAACGAGAAGGCGCCAGGACTTTCGCTCAGTCATCACGTATTCCCGGCGCTCCTGGCGACGCGAATGCGGGCGTCGACGATGCGGCATCCCTGTCCCGGCGGCAGCGCGAAGATCGGGTTGAGGTCGAGCTCCGCGATTTCAGGCACGTCTTCGACGAGCCGCGAGATGTGCAACAGCATGGTCTCGAGGGCAGGCGTATCGGCGGCCGGATGGCCACGATAGCCTTCGAGCAGACGGTGCCCCTTGATCTCCTGAATCATCTCCGCTGCATCGCGCTCGGTGAGCGGCGTCACCCGGAACTGGACGTCGCCGAGGATCTCCACATGAATGCCCCCCAGACCGAACGCGATGAGGGGGCCGAACAGCGGGTCGTGCGTAACGCCGATCATCACCTCGACGCCCTGCGTGACCATCGGTTGCACGACAACCCCGTCCATCGCGTCAACCGCCTTGAGTTGGGCGAGGCGGGCGCGGATGTCCTCGAAGGCATCTCGGACGGAGCGCTCGTCTTGGAGTTGCAACCGCACGGCGCCAACCTCGGTCTTGTGCACGAATCGCCGGGAGGCCAGCTTCACGACCACAGGAAATCCGATCTTGTTCGCGAGGGACGCCGCCTCACCCGCCGTCTTCGCGACTCCGCCGGGTGGCATCAAAAGGCCGGCCGACTCCAGCACCTCCCGCACATCCTCGTGGGAAAGCCAAGCGCCCCCACTCCCGAGCAAGGCACGTTGACAGATGTCGCGCGCACGCACCAGATCGATATCGGTCAATTCCGGAATCATGCCGATCGGCTGTCGGCGCCACTCCGCATAGGACGAGACTTTTCCCATCACCTGCGCCGTTCGCTCCGGGGAGGGATAGGACGGAACGGACTCGGTCTCCAGCTCCAGCGGCTGGTGCTCACGTTCTTCTGCCATCCAGCAGAGCAGCACCGGTTTGCCTTCGCCGCCCTTGGCGCGCGCGGCTCGAATCCCCCGCTGCATGGCCTCCGCGATCTGCTGCATGCCCGCCATGTCGACGGGGATGTAAATGAGGATGAGCGCGTCGACCTCTGCGGCGGGCAACACCGTCTCGATCGCCTGCTCGTACTCGGTCGCGCCGGCCGAGGCGATGAGATCCACAGGATTGCGCAGGCTGGCCGCAGGCGGCAGAAAGGTCTGCAGCCGTGCGACGGTGTCGTCCGATAGCTCGCCCACGGCGAGGCCCGCGGACTCGCAGCTATCGGCGCAGAGAATCGCAGGTCCGCCGGCATTGGTCACGATCGCGACGCGGTGTCCGGACGGCAGGGGCTGGCTGCCCAGGGCCCCGGCGAGGGCGAACATTTCGTCAAGTGTCTCGGCGCGGATGATGCCCGTCTGCCGGAACAGTGCCTCGACGCCGACGTCACTGGCCGCCAGGGCCGCGGTGTGTGAGCCCGCCGCGCGATGACCCGCCGTGGTCCGTCCGCCCTTGACCGCCACGATCGGTTTACGTCGGCTGACGCGACGGGCGATGCGCGCAAAGCGGCGGGGATTTCCGAACGACTCGAGATACAGCAAGATCACATCGGTTCCGGGGTCCTCCTCCCAATATTGCAGCAGGTCGTTGCCTGACACGTCCGCCTTGTTTCCCACGCTGACGAAGGTCGAGAGGCCAAGGTGGAGATGACGCGCGCCGCGCAAGATCGCGAGGCCCAGGGCGCCGCTTTGAGACAACATGGCGATACGGCCGGCCGGGGGAAATACCTGCGCGAAGGAAGCGTTCAGTCGCACCTGCGGATCGGTGTTGAGCAGTCCCATGCAGTTCGGGCCGACGAGCCGCATGCCATAGCCCCGCGCCTTTTCGACCAGCCTGTCCTGTAATTCGCGCCCCTCGGCGCCGATCTCGGCGAAGCCGGACGTGATCACGACCAGCGCGCGGACGCCGCGCTCCGCGCATTCGTCGACCACGCCTAGGACGGCGTCGCGTGGCACGGCCACGATCGCCAGATCGACCGGGGAAGGAAGCGTGCGGACCGACGGATAGGCGGGGATGGATCCCACTACCGTGGCCTTGGGGTTGATGGGATAGACCGGACCTTGGAACCGGTTCATGACCAGCGCTTCTACGATGCGATATCCGATGCTGGACGGATCCCGCGAGGCCCCGACAACTGCGACGGAATTCGGCTGGAAAAACGGCCGCAGGGACGAGGCGGTCGCGACACGGTCGCGCACCTCGGCCCTCGTCACGCTCCGCTCGGTCGGTAATATGGATAGCTCGACTTCCAGGTTGCCGCCCGCGACGCTCTCCGCCCACTCGAAGCCGGATTCCCGAAACACCTCCCGCATGGGTAGGTTTTCGGCATGGGTGACGGCACAGAGGCGGCTGAACCCGTGTCGGATCGCTAGCAGCGCCAGCCGCTCCAGCAACAAGGTGCCCAACCCCTTGCCGTGAAACTCGTCGTCAACGGCCATCGCCACCTCGGCCGTGGTCTCATCACGAGCGAAATAGCTGCCTGCGGCAATCACCCGGTCCCGTCCCTCGCGCAGACGGATGACGATCAAGGTGAGCTGGGAGCGGGGATCGGACGACCTGCACCACGCCTCGATGAGCGCGGTCGGCGGATTGCCCTCCGAGAAGAACCGGTGTCGCTTCGATTCGGTCGAAAGATGATTCACAAAGGTTCGGAGGATGTCTCGATCGTCCGGGGTGGTGAGTCTGATCCCCGCGGTCGTGCCGTCACGCAGAATCAACGTGCCGGATTCAACGAGGTCGTTGGACGGAGGAGGGATGTACAAAGGTTTGACTGAAGGCATAATCAAGAGCTGACACGTTGACAAGGAACAAGCTGACAAGCCACAAGAAGAAAAATAACCTGGCGCCGTCCCGTATCAGCCTGTCAGCCTGTTTCCTGCCAGCATTCTTTTCCCTTGCCTAGTGCCCCGAGAGCCCCGGGACGAACCCGATCACGATCGACACGGCGATCAGAATGATGATGATCCATTCGAGCACTTCCAGGCGCCGGGTCGCAACCCGGTCCGTCATTTTTCCGTAGATGCTGTCGAGGGTCTGCAGCTTGCGCATGATACTGCCGTCCCATGACTCCAGGTGAAATCGCTGCGAGGCGAGACGATAGACACGCGCGAGGTACTGATCTCCCAGCAGCTTCAGGGTGTTGGTGACGCGCTCGAACAAGAGCGCGCTGTCGACCTGCAGTTGTGCAATTCGCGTCGATGCCGACTCAAAAGTCCCTGGCAACCGTAACCGGCTCCACAGCTTTTTGGACAAGGCTTCATACGCCTGGTCCAGCGCCGCATCCAATTGATTGTCCAGGTGCCGCATCTCGAGCAGCTCGACGTTCACGAACTCGAGCACAGCCTTCACGTCCTCCATGCCCGAACCGAAGAGGAGCGCCGCGTTCCAGTCGATGATCGCCAGGTCTTCGGGCCCGAAGGAAATCCGATGTGACGACGCGTCTTTCACCTCCTGCTCCGACAATTGACTCCGCTCGCAACGGAGGATTTGAGCGAGTTCGTGGTCGTGGCTCTGAAGAATCTGAAGGCCCGTCGCACCCTCAGACGACTCGACATGAAAGATGACATAGTCTTCCACATGGGGGGAGATGTGTGGCCGTTCGACGGCTTTCTGCATGGCCTGGAGGAGCTGCTCGACACGATTGCGAGAATCCTGAAGGAGCTGCTCGTTTTCGTAGAGCTGCTCACTCAGGTCAAGAAGGTTGTCGAGCAGGCCCTCGATGGGGATGCGGTAGGAGACCGAGAGCGCGCCGAAGTCGTAGAGCATGAGCTCGACGCTTGGACTGCTGGTGTAGGGACCGAGCGAGAGCGCGGCCGCCTCTTGAGT
>JBFISJ010000138.1:0-7510 GCA_041608595.1 Nitrospiraceae bacterium | reverse complement strand
TACTTCGCGAGGCACTGCCCTTCTAGACAAGGCAAAATAAAAAACGAAAAATTAACAAAGGGAGAGAAGCGCGCTTCTCTCCCTTTGTTAATTTTTCGTTTTTTATTTTGCCTTGTCTAGAAGGGCAGTGCCTCGCGAAGTAATTCCCTGAACGAGGCTTTGACGACGCCTTTGGCCTTCACGAAGAAGCTTTGATAGGTCTCCCGGCCCTGCAGGACGTCGTAGTACAGGCCAATCACCTCCTGGTACCGGTAGATCAGCCGATGGCAGAGGCGCGGGAAGGTGTACACGATCCGTGCGAGTCGGGAGGCGATACGGAACTCAGCGAAGATCTCCCGGCTCACGGACAGCTCATAGTCGAGCAGGTTTCTCCGGTGGTCATGGAACATACCCAGCACGCTGGCCGCGGCCATCTGACCGGAACGTACGGCGTAGTAGATGCCTTCCCCGAACAGTGGGTCCACGAGATGGCCGGCGTCGCCCACCAACAGGGCCCGGTGCTGGACCAGGGACACGCCGCGCTGGCCGGCAAGACCGGCGCGAGCGTTAAACAGCGGCAGGGGATGCCCAAACGGTTGAGGGATGGTCAACTTGGACAGCAACTTGTCAGTCTCGATGAACCGGTCGAAGATGCGTTTGGGGCTCCCCATCCGTCCCCGGAATTCAGCGACGCCGATCGAGAGGTGCTCGGTCTTTGGGAATACCCAGGCGTACCCTTTGTCCGTGGCGCCGAGGTCGATCAGAACCTGCCCTTCACCGGGATAGACCGGAGCCCGGCCGATTCCGATCTCGCTTTCGAGCGTCGGCATGATCCGCGGCCGCCGGCCCGGGAACAAGCGCCGTGCGACGAGGCTGTTGGCGCCATCCGCTCCGATCACCACCTTGGCGTGGTAACAGCCTCGGTCGGTCACCACCTCGACCCCGTCCGATAGAAACTGGAACTCCACGGCCTGCTCACCTTCGTGGATCTCTGCGCCGGCTCCTCGGGCTTTTTGCAGCAGAAAATGGTCAAACCGATCGCGCATCACCATATAGGCGATGGGACTCGAGGATTCAATCACGAACGGCTCTTGCCCTCGGTAGGTAAACTGGACGCCGTGGATGGTGTGCTCGACGACCGCTTTGAAATCAGAATCGAGAATCTTGTCGATTCGGACGGAAAGGCCGCCGCCGCAGACTTTGTAGCGAGGATGTCGCTGTTTCTCCAGACCGAGGACGGAGAGGCCCGCCCGGCTGAGCTCGAGGGCGGCCGTCGCGCCCGCCGGCCCCATGCCGACGATGAGCGCATCGTAAGGCTTTGGATCTGGGTGTGAGAGTCTCACGGGCAGCGCACTACTGGCCAATATACCATCCAATGCCGTATCGCTCTAGCAAACTCGTGATCATGGTCAAGGAGTTGGCGTAGATCATGGCGCCGACGACGACAAGAAACACCCCGCTCACAGCCGACACGCCCCAGAGGTAGGCCCGGATCTGCTTAAAGTAGTCCAAAAAGCGATTCACTCCCATCGCAGTAAGGAAGAACGGCAGGCCCAGCCCCAGGGAATAGGCGGTGAGCAGGGTGACGCCGCCCAGCAGGCCATCCGTGGTGCTGGCATAAAGCAAGATGGTCCCCAGAACCGGTCCCACACACGGCGTCCACCCGGCGGCGAAGGCAACGCCGATCACGAAGGACCCCAGATAGCCGGCCGGTTTGTTGCTGAAATGGTAGCGCTTTTCGGTCTTCAGAAAGCTCAGGTTGATGACGCCCAGCAGGTAGAGGCCGAAGATCACGATCAGGATTCCGCCAAGCTTCCGGATAACGTCTTGATAGGTGATGAGCAGCTGACCGATGAGGCTGGCGGAGGCCCCGAACGCGATGAAGACCGAGGAGAATCCTCCGATGAACAGCAGGGAGTTGAGGATGATGACGCGACGGTAGCGATGTCGCTCCTCTTCACTGGCCAACTGCTCGACCGAAAGCCCCGTGATGTAAGAGACATAGGAGGGAACGAGCGGCAGGACACAGGGAGAAATGAACGACAAAAGGCCCGCCGTGAACGCCGCAAGGAGCGAAATGTGTTGGATCGACTCCATTACGAAGACCTAGCCTCGGCCAGCAGCATCTCCACAAGACGCCGTGCCTCCGGACTATGCCAATCGCGGGCGCCGAAGATGCGGTGACGGATGATGCCCTGGCGGTCCACCAAGAACGTCATCGGGAGCGTCCGTGTTCCGTACGTGAGGCCGACCTGAAAATCCGAGTCATGGAGGATCGGAAAGGTCAGCCCCAGGGAATCGGTGAAGGGTCGGGTCACGGCGGCTCCTTGGGCATCGGTCGATACGGCCAGGATCTCCAACCCTCGCCGATTGAACTCTTCGTACAGCCGCTGCATCGCGGGCATCTCGACGCGGCAGGGCCCGCACCAGGTTGCCCAGAAATTCAGCAGCACGACCCGCCCGCGCTGACTCTGGAGCGACACCGGCCGGCTGTGTAGATCCCACAGGACGAAGTCAGGCGCCAGCGCCCCGATCCGCGCGTCCATACGGGCCGGGAGGGCCTCAGAGGGAACGGGCTCGGCTGGAGGCGATTCACTGTACCCAGCCTCCTGACAAGCCGGTCCCGTCGCCAGGAGCGCGCCCAAGAGACCAATCCGTAACCACGTAGACATCACCGGGGCCTGCCGATGCTCAGGTTGGGGGTGCAGGGAGGGCGGCTGGGGCGCGCGCATCGAGCAGTTGTGTGACAACCTGCAGATTATCCAGCCTCGTCCAGTCCCGGGGTCCGATGATTTTTTCCCGCAGGACTCCCTCCTGGTCAATGATATAGGTTTCCGGCACCCCCATGAGCTTGTACCGCTTGTCTGTCTGCCCCCAGGAGTCGATCAGGACCGGAAAGCTCAAATCCATGCTCTTGACAAAGGGAGGAATGTCATCTTTCGTGGTGACACGGTCGATGCTCACGGCGAGCACCACGAGGCCATCGTCCTTGAACTGGCGATAGAGCACCTCCATCGACGGCATCTCTTCCTTGCACGGTTTGCACCAGGTGGCCCAAAAATTCAAAAACACGACCTTGCCCCGGTAATCGGACAGTCGGACGTCCTGCTCCGTGAGGTCGGGAAGCTCGAAGTCCGGCGCGACCTTTCCGACCATGAGCGGCTCGTATTTCGAGCTTTGCAGCCAGACCAGGGCGAAGGCGCCGGCGAGGATGACGAGGGACAGCAACCCGATGACCAGCTTGGAGGTGCCAGAGTTGTCCCGGACGTCGGGTGAATCTGCCGTGGCGTGCGTCGTTATGGGTTCAGACATCGGTCCGAGTTCCTCACGCCTCTCCCGTCATCCCTCACGCATAGGCGTGGAGACCGGAGAGGAGAAAATTCACCCCCCAGAAGCAGAAGACGACCATGAGCAATCCGAAAATCGCATAAATCGCTGCACGACGCCCCTCCCATCCCCGGGTCATGCGCGCGTGAATGTAGGCGCCGTAGATGAGCCACACGATGAGCGACCATGTCTCCTTGGGATCCCAGCTCCAGTACCCGCCCCAGGCGTAATTCGCCCACATCGCGCCGAGGATGATGCCGAAAGCGAGCAAGGGGAACCCGACCATGATGGCCTTGTAGCCCAGCTCATCGATCGTCTCCAGATCAGGCAATGCCTGGTAGAGCCGAGAGGGCTTCCCCAGACGCTCCGCCCGCTCTTTCATGAGATACATGATGCCGAGACCGCCCGCCATCGCGAAGGCAGCATAGCTGAGGAGCGTGACCGACACATGGATGTAGATCCAATAACTATTGAGCGCGGGTACAAGCGGCTCCGCCGTCTGGTACCGATAGGGCAGAAGCGACGCCGCACCCATGGCAATGAAGCCAATCCCGACGACGAACGCGCCGACCGATTTGATCTTGTAGCGCGCTTCGAACAGGAGGTAGCCGAAGATGATGGCCCACGAGACAAACGCCATCGCTTCGAACTGATTCGACCAGGGGGCGAAGGTCCCCAAATGCTCCAGGCGCTCGTAGGCCCGCGTCCCCAGCGCCAACGTGTTCATGACCAGGCCGAAGATCGTCACAATGGTCGCTACCTGCCCGACTTGCGTCGCCCACGCGCCGTCATTGAACCCCATGGCCGTGGGGTGGCCCGCAGGAGCCAGCTGGAACGACGCCGACGGGCGTCGCGCGAACACATAGCCGATGTACAGACCCAGTGCGGCGAGGTACAGCCAAAAGGTCATGTCGAAGAGAAAGAGTGACCGTAACATAGCGTCCTCCGCGTGTATTCAGACCCGCTCGATCGTCTCCCCACCCTACGGGGCCGGGATGGCCGGAGTCAGATCGTGAGCGACTTCAGGCGTTCGGTGATTCGACGGAACTCCTTCTGAAAGTCAATCTGGCTCTTGTGGGTGTTCCCTCCGATGTGGACCACGGCCTGGGCTCCATTGCCATCGGGCACGACCTTGGCCCAGAGGCGACGGTGATAAATGAACGAGGAGAGGGTGATGCCGACGACGATGAGGGTGGAGCCCACCCAGACGATGTTTACCCCCGGATCCTTGCTGATCTGGAGCCCGGTGAACTGCTTGGGGCGGTAGCCGACCAATTCGAAACGGTACCGCGAGTCCTTGATATCGAACAGCCCCGGGTAGTGATAAAAGATCCAGGGCGTGGCTGCCACACTGTCCCGTTCCCAGATCGCTAGCTTGATCGCAGGATTCTCATGATCGACCGACTTGGAGTAGACCTTCTTGTCCTGCGAGTTGAACCCGAAATCCGCCACGAACTCGGTCACCGCCAGCTTGAGCCCCAGCTCGTTTAGCGCCGTTTCCTTCTGCCAATCCAGATCGACCGTATGCAGCACCTCATCCGTCTTCTTGTCCTTGATGTTGAGACGGACCACTTCCACTCGATCCCAGGCGTTCCCGTAGCTGGACTGATAAAACCAAATATCCTTGTACACCAGCGGGTCGTTGACCGTGATGGTTTTCGTCAGCTTCGCCTCTTCCCGCTCGAGCACGGTCAAGGTGCTGTTGTACGATTTCACCGCTCCGTTGTCGTGGTAGTCGATCCAGAATTTATCCACCCGCAGGTCGAACTGGCCTTCTGGGATATGGTAGGTCTCCCCCTCCAGGCAGACCCCGAATTGCTGAAAGCCCCACACGCTCCCCACCAGGCCGCCGAGGACGATGACGGTCGCGCTCAGGTGCGCCACGTGCGCGCCGACGCGGCCCAAAATCCCCTTGGTCGCATAGACGGTCGCTTCTTCGGCCCCGTTTCGTGCCAAGACGTGATACCCTTTTTCTGCAAACATCCGCGCCAGGCCCTCCGCGACGCGGTCTTTTTGCCCAGGGACGGTCACTTCCGTCGTGTATTTCAGATTCTTCACGAAGGGAAGCGACACGCTGACCTTGTCCTGTTGCATCGAGCGCCAGATGGCGGGGAACCGCTTGTAGAAGCATGTGAGCGAGTTGATGCAGAGGAGCGCGAGCAGGCTCGTGAACCACCACGTGTGGTAGACATCTGTAAAACCGAGCAGTACGAACCATTGGTATGCTTGCTCTCCGTACTCTTTGATGTAGACATCCGCCCGTTCGTTCTGCTGGATGACGGTCCCGATCGTCGCCGTGATGGCCAGCACGATGAACAGAAACATGGCGAGCTTAATCGACGCAAAAAACTCCAGCAGCTCGCGCTTGACCTGGTCCCAACCGAGGCCAGGCGTCGCAGCCGGCACACTGTCGCGCTCAGCAAGGATGGGCCGATTTCCGTTCATGAGGTACCAGTCTTAAGCACCTGGACAGTCTCGTCAGACCTGAGATGCGGGCATTAGGACGGAAACCCGCCCTGAAGGCTCCCCACCCGCCTGATGTCGTACAGTTGAGACAGCAAGAACCTTGCCTAACCCGCTAGATTTTAAAGAGATTGAGGCAGGAGGGGCCCTGGTTCGACTGTATCTTACAGGCGGCTTCTGAGGGGTGTCAAGCGAAGGCAGGCGGACTCCCGATGCCCTCTTTCAAGTTGACAACGCGGACGGCGTAGGTTAAGACCTTTGGGCGCATACTCGACCCGTGGCAGGCTCCCACGTGACAGCTAGGATCCCCACACGGCGCTCGTGAAGGTCCTTGCGGCACACCCACCGCAGCACCGTTCCCTCAACCCGACAGCACCGCAAAGAGGAAGGCCATATGAAAAAGGGCAATTACTTGTTTACGTCCGAGTCCGTCACCGAAGGTCACCCCGACAAGATCGCCGACCAGATCTCTGACGGCATCCTCGACGCCATCATCGCCAAGGACAAACATTGTCGCGTCGCCTGCGAGACGATTCTCACGACCGGTATCGCCTTCGTCGCCGGCGAGATCTCCACCAAGGCCTATGTCGAGATACCCGACATTATTCGTGCCGTCATCCGTGACGTCGGTTACACGGACGCCTCCTGGGGATTCGATTTCCATACGTGTTCGGTCCTCACGGCCATTCACAATCAGTCATCGGACATCGCGCAGGGTGTCGACTCCGGGGGCGCCGGCGACCAGGGGCTCATGTTTGGCTACGCGTCCAATGAGACCGCGGAATTGATGCCCACCCCCATCGTGCTGGCCCATCGCCTGACCAGACGCCTTGCCGAGGTCAGGAAGAAGAAGATCCTTCCGTGGGTCCGGCCGGACGGGAAGTCACAGGTGACCGTGGAGTATCGCAATGGAACTCCCGTGCGGATCGACACTATCGTGGTGTCCACCCAGCACGCTCCCGAGGTCAGCAACAAGAAGATCGAGCGCGACATCATCGAGAAGGTGATCAAGCCCGTCATGCCGGCGAAGCTCTTCGATCCGATCAGCGTGAAGTATTACATCAACCCCACCGGACGATTCGTGACCGGCGGCCCCATGGGCGATACCGGCCTGACCGGACGGAAGATCATTGTGGACACCTACGGCGGTGTGGGGAGCCACGGTGGCGGCGCGTTTTCGGGCAAGGATCCCTCCAAGGTCGACCGGTCCGCTTCATACATGGCCCGCTATATCGCCAAGAACATCGTCGCCGCCGGACTGGCGGCTCAATGCGAGGTCCAGCTGGCCTACGCGATCGGCGTGCCGGATCCGGTCTCCATCCTGATTCACACGAACAATACGGAAAAAGTTTCCGTCGAGGTCATCGACAAGCTGGTTCGAAAGCATTTTCCTATGACCCCGCGCGGCATAATCGATCATCTCAAGCTACGGCGTCCAATTTACAGATTGACCGCGGCCTACGGGCACTTTGGCCGCAACGAGCCGAGCTTCACATGGGAGCGCACCGACAAAGCGAAGCTGCTGAAAAAGGAAGCCGGCCTGTCCTGACCGTTTTCCGACCCAACCGAACACAACGGACCAGTGGGGGACGGATGAGTGAATCTGTCCCCCTTTCTTGTTTCGCCTGCGGATTCCAATGACAAAAGAGGGAGGACTCGTGGATTACGACGTGAAAGACATGCAACTGGCCGAAGAAGGCCGACTCCGCATCGAATGGGCGGAGGCGACGATGCCCGTGCT
>JBFISJ010000137.1:0-7681 GCA_041608595.1 Nitrospiraceae bacterium | reverse complement strand
TCACCTGGCGGAACAGCTCGCCATAGGTATAGATCCGTTCCTGTCCTTCCTCGCCGACCCAGATGACCGCGACCTTGTTCTTGCGCCAGGTCTTCACGTGGCGGTCCAGACAGTTGTAGGAGATGTTGCACCGGGCCCCGACGAACCACTTCGCCCAGGGATACTGCCAATCCAGCACCCGGGTCCAGGGTTTGAACCACTCCAACTCCTTTGCGACCTCGGACCAGAAGGCTTCCGGATCTTCGATGGACCGGCGATAGGCGCTGTCATAGTCTTGAATGTGCGCCCCGGCTTTCGTGTCTGTGGTGGGCTCGATCACGCGCCCCGCTCGCAACAGGGTATCGATTTTTTCCTCGGCCATGGCTTGTGCTCCTTCCCCGCATGCTTCCGCCCGTGGTGTTGCAGCCGCGCCACGGGTCGCGCCATTATGCGCAACGCGCGGGGCATCTTCAAGACCGCTCTCCGCCACGGCGGGCGGCACCCCCCGGTCCGATTCCTTGACACCTTTAAGAAACCGACGGTAGCATAGATTGTGAGGATCGCGAATGGATTCTTCGCCTCCCGACTCACGATCCGCCTGGAAGGTCACAGAACGTTTTATGAGACTTGAACGAGCAGTCCTGTCCTCCGTCACGGCCTGTGCGCTCTGCGCAGCCTCCTTGTGGCTGGACGTTCCGCATGCCTCCGCGCAAGCTGGCAAACCCGACGTCCTTTATTACAAGTCCTGGGCCGTCGTGGTGGCCATCGAAGACTACGCCTTCGCTCCCAAGCGCGAGGGCGCCGTCGCGGATGCCAAGGCCGTGGCCGTCGCGATGCGCGACCTCGGGTTCGAGGAGGTCATCGAGATTTACGACGAAGACGCCACGGCCCGCCAATTCCGCTACATCCTCGAAGACTTTCTCCCGCGCAAAGTGGGGCGACAAGACCGGGTGGTGATCTTCTTTTCGGGTCACGCCGGTTCGACCTCCGACATGGACGGCGATACGGTCGGATATCTGGTGCCGTCGGACGCCCAGCTCGACAACGTGGGGAAGAGCCTGACCCTGCACCAGCTGAAGCGATTGTCCCATCGCATCATGTCCAAGCACATCCTGCTCTTTCTCGACACCGACGTCAGCGGTTGGCACGTCACGCCGGCCCAGCAATTGTCGCTGGAGGGCCGTATCTCTCCGGAGCCGGACACGGAAAAACGCGCCGTCCAATTGCTGACGGCCGCCAAGGCTGGAGAGCCGATGCTACGCAAGGACGGGCAGGGGCTGTTCGTGCACACCCTCTTGGCCGGCCTTCAGGGCGCGTCCGATGCAGACGAGAACGGCTGGATCCTGGCGAGCGAGCTGGGGGGCTACGTCAGCAACACGGTGGGGACGGCCTCCGGCGGAGCACAGCACCCTCAGTTCGTCCGCCTGGACGGGGACGGTGACATGATCCTGAGGGAGGGGAGAAACCTGACGGCCAAGGAGCCGGAGACGCCGGCAGAACGACGCGCGGCCGCGGAGGCGCTGTATTACAAGTCCCTGGAAGTGCTGATGGACCAGAAACCGCCGCAGGATGCGCTCGTACTCCTGAACCAAGCCCTGGCGTACGACGACGAGTACGGCGATGCCTATGTCCTCAAGGCATATGTCCTGCTAGACCTGGTTCCCAACCTGGAGGGTGCCTTGTTCGCCGCTTCTCAAGGGGTGGCCTACGCCCCGAAAAATCCCGACTCGCACTTCACCTTCGGCCTGGTCCTCCAACGCCAGCAACGCTATGCGGAGGCGGAGCGCGCGTACTTGTACGCCTTGGAGGTCAATCCCTCCTACACCGACGTGTACCTGGTGCTGGGAGACCTCTACGCCCAGCACCTCAATGACCCCCAGAAATCGGTTGAGGCCTACGAACGCTACTTACAGCTCGGCGGAACCGCCAGCCATCCCCGTGAGTACATCGACCAGGCACAGCGGAGCCAGCCGTAGACCGCGGCTAGTCCTGTGCCCCTCCGCGCAGGTATCCCAATCCGATCTTGAGCGCTCTCCTGGTCACCTCGGTCCACCGCGCTTCCGGATACTCGGCGAGCGCGGCCGCCGCCTTCGGATCCTGCACCTCTAATTCGACCACCCGAATGATTCCGTCCTCGATCCGTACTTCAGCCACCGGCACGCCTCCTTTTCCACTGCGCGATGTCACGCCCATCGTCAGGTTGATCATGAGACCCGCGCTGTCCCGTTCGCGCGCCACGTTGACACCCCTGGGGGTGCATGCTAGCATAAATTTTCGATGGGCTTCAGTCATGCAGTCCGCACATCATTCAACTCGCTTTTCGACCTCGAGCAGGGAGGCTCCCATGAAATTCAGCAGCGCCGGGCGCGCTACGGGTATCGGCTTTCTCGTCCTGGCCTTCTCACTCATTCTCACCGGATGCGGAGGACCTCCCACTTGGGTCGAGGAAGGGTCCGGCGCGCTCCATAAGAAGGACGACAAGGCCTTCTATGGCGTGGGCGCCGTGGCCGGGATCAAGCACGACGAGCCGCTGGCCTGGGATACCGCCGAGAACCGAGCCCGCGCCGAGTTGGCCAAGAATTTCGAGACCTACACTGCCTATCTGATGCGCGATTATGCGGCCGCCACCACCGCGGGCGATTTCACCGCAACCAGCGAGGAGCAGACTGTTGAGCGTGCGATCAAGACGTTCGCCTCGGTGACCCTCAGAGGGGCGCGGCCCGTTGATCGTTACAAGGACAAGGAGTCCCACACCTATTATGTCCTGACCAAGCTCTCACTGGCTGATGCAAAGGAGGCCTTGGCCCAGGCGCAAGAGCTCGACAGCCGGATGCGCGACTATGTTCGTGACAATGCCGATCGGCTGTTCGATCGGCTCGACCAGGAAGAGGGGCGCCGCGGTAAGGCCAGCGCCGCACCGGTTCAAGCCGAGAAGTGAGGGCGAACGACATGACATCCTGGAAAGGACGGTCTGACGACATGCGGCTTTCGCAACGATTCGGCCTTCTCTTCACGCTACCATTGACGCTCTGCGCCCTGGTCATCCTGGCAGGCTGCGGGTCGGCCAAGAACGTCACCCGCATCGAGCCGGGCGTGGTCACGGACCTCAGTGGCCGCTGGAACGATACCGACTCACGCATGGTGGCGGAGACCATGGTGAAGCAGGCGCTCGGCAGTCCCTGGCTCGATGAGTACCGTCAAAAGGCCAAGCGCAAGCCCGTCGTCATCGTCGGCACGATTCGCAATCGAAGCCACGAGCACATCGACGTGAACACATTCGTCAATGACCTCTCCCGCGAGCTCACCAACTCGGGCATGGTGACCTTCGTCGCCGGTCGAGGCGAGCGGGAGGAGATCCGAGACGAACGCCTCGAGCAAGCCACCCATTCGCTTGAAGAGACCCAGAAAGCCCCCGGCAAGGAAATTGGCGCCGACTTCATGTTGAAAGGCGACATTTCCACCATCCAAGACGAGGCCGACGGGACCAAAGCGGTCTTTTACCAGGTCGACCTGGAGATGATCGACCTGGGGAACAACGTTAAATCCTGGTTCGGGCAGAAGAAGCTGAAGAAGGTCATCGAGCGTAAACGCACGCTGTTCTAACTCGCCTCCAATCTCTTGGATCCTACCATCTACCGCGCTCCAGCACCGGAGAGGGGAACACGTCTCGTCCGGCAGGCGCTGCTGGTCGCGCTGCTCCTCGGGTCGGTGCTCGGCTCATTTGGCTGCGGCAGCGGGCTGAAACGCTATGCGGCCGTGGACCGGCACCTCTCGGCGGGCGACCCGCAGGCGGCCGCCGGGGTCATTCGCGAGGCTGAAGGCGAGTACGGGTCGAAAAGCCAGGTTCTCTACGATATGGACCTGGGCATGATGCTCCACCTTGCGGGGGACTACGCGGCCAGCAACCAGCACCTCGAGCGGGCCGAAACGCGTATTGAGGACCTGTACACCAAGCGGATCACCGCGGAGGTCGTCGCCTTCCTCGTCAATGACACGACCCTGCCGTTCGACGGCGCGCCGTTCGAGCAGGTCTGGGTCAACGTCGTCAAGGCGCTCAACTATGCCCTTCTCGGCGAATGGGATGAGGCGCTCGTCGAGGCCAGGCGCATCGATCATCGGCTGAACGTCCTGACTGACCAGCGAGAGGCCGACGAGTATCGGGAGGATCCCTTCGCGCGCTACCTGAGCGGGATTCTCTACGAGAGCGCGGGTGAGCTCAACGACGCCTTCATTGCCTATCGTAAGGCGTACGAGGCCTATCGGACCGCGCAGCCCTGGCTCCGGACCGACGTGCCCGACGCGCTCAAGGTCGATCTGCTCCGCATCACCGACGCGCTCGCCCTGTCTCAGGAGCACGAATGGTACCAACGCGAGTTTTCCGAAACCACCTGGCGGCGGCGGTCGGAGATCAAAGACCTCGCGCAGGTGATCGTGATCAGCTATAATGGGCGCGCGCCGCGAACGGAAGACCAGTTCCTCGACTTGCCCATCGATCTGGACGCCCTCAAGCTGGTGTTGCTCACCAAGGGGGCGACGACAGGCGCGAACACTGACGAGCGGCGCGTCGTCGAATCTGTGCTCTATGGGCTGAGCGGCCGAGTGGTCCGTGTGGTCCTGCCGAAGCTGGTCCCCCAGAAAACGCAGGTGAGTCATAGCCTGGTCAGCCTTTCCGGCCCCGCGGGACTTATCCAAACGAGGACGCAGCTCACGGCCAACCTGACGGCGACTGCTAAGAAGGCCCTCGACGATCGCTTCGCGAGCCTCGCCGTGAAGGCCGTGGCGCGGGCCGCGAGCAAGTTCGCGCTCGCCGAAGGCGCAGCGCGCGGGACGCAGAAGGCCGGCCGGGACAATGAGGCCGCACTCGCAGCATTTTTTGTCGGGTTTCTCTTTAAGAGCCTGGCCATTGCGACGGAGGAGGCCGACAAGCGAAGTTGGCGAACCTTGCCCGACGAAATTCACATTGCGCGGCTCTGGCTTCCTCCGGGCGAGTATACCTTGCAGGTGCGCCCGGTCGGGGTCACCGGAGGCGAGACGGCGCGGACCTCGACCCGCGCTTTGACCCTTCGCCGTGGAGAGACCCGCATCATCATCGAAAGGGTGTTGTCGTGAGCCGCGCTTTCGGCTCCAGCGCGGCTCGCCGTCTCGCTCCGCGTCTTCTGCTCGTCCTGCTCGCGTCCGCCGCCTGTTCGAGCGGGCCGGAGGAGCGCCGACCGCCGTGGATCGACGGCGTGAGCGCCCAATTTCCGGTCGCGCGCTACCTGGTGGGGCTCGGCGAGGCCAGATCGCGTCCCGCCGCCACCGCCCGAGCCTATGAAGCCGTCTCGCGGATCTTCGAAGCGCAGGTCACCGCGCAAGCGCGGGACTGGGAGTCTTACGTGCAACTCGATCACCCGGGCGGGACCTCCCACCAGCGGCGGCTTACCATCGAGCGCATCACGAAAGTATCGACCGACAAAGTGCTGGAAAACGTGCAGGTCCTGGACGCCTGGCTGGATCGAGCCACCGGAACTCATTACGTGCTGGCTGGGATCAATCGGGCCCAGGGCGAGGGCGTCCTCCTGGACCGCATCCGCGACCTCGATCAGACGATCGAAACTGAACTGGACCGTGCCGCGACCACTCGTGACCGCCTTACCGCGCTTCGAAACCTCAAGCGGGCCGCGGGTCACCTGGTGCTGCGCGAGGCGTTTAATGCCGATCTGCGCGTGATTCGTCCGAGCGGACAGGGCGAACCCGCCACCCGTCATGTGGCCGATTTGACGGCGAAGCTGGACGCCTACCTGGCTGCCAATCTCGTGATCGGCGTGGAGGTTTCGGGCGATGAGGCGGAGGCAGTCCGTCGCGCCGTCCTGGAGGGCCTCGTGCGGCAGGGACTTCCCGTCACGGACCACCCCGTGAGCGTGGATGCGCAACCCCATGCCCCGGACGATGCGAGGCCGCTGCCCCTCCTCGTGAGGGGGACGTCCCGGCTCTGGAACGCCGCGGTGCCTGACCCCATGTTCGCCTACGTTCGATGGTGTGCGGAATTTCTCATCCTTGATGTCCAGAGTGCCCGCGTCGTCGGGGCCGTCTCTCGACGGGGTCGCGAGGGACACGTGACAGAGTCGGAGGCCAGGACCCGCGCCGTTCATGTCATGGAACGGGAGGTGACGGCGGAGTTGGCCACCTCACTGGCCGAATACGTGTACGGCAAGGGCGGATCCTCCGGAGACGTGACCGCACCCGCGGCCTGCGCGCGGGAGCTTCAGGAGCCGGAGGCCACGTTAATCATCCATCCATTCGTGTGAGGTCGAAAGCATGGGAAAGACAGCGAAGGCGGGAACTGCGAAGGGACAGCGCCGGACCCCCAGCCGGCTCGCGAAGACGCGGCTGGTCGAGCGACTTCGAGAGGACACCAAACTGGTCAACGGCGGCAACCTTACGACCAGATTGCGTCGGCAAGGCTACGAGGAAATTCCCTTGGATGAGCTGCAGGACCGTTTGTCCAAGCTGAGGACGGGGCTCGGGGACCTCATTCTGTCAGGGAGAGGGTGACGCATGCCGTACTACTATTTCGATTCAACCGCGCTGGTGAAGCGCTACTGCCCGGAAAGGGGGACACGGACGGTCAACGCGCTCCTGTCCAAGCGCGGGAAGACCGCCATTGTCGCCACACCGACCATTTCGGAGTTCTACTCGGTCCTGGCCAACCAGGCCAAGCTGGGGGAGCTGACTCGCGACGATTGGTACTCGGTGATCTATAAATTCGAGAGCGAATCAGCCCGGGGTCTGTTTCACTTCATCACACCGACCATCGAGACCTACCTGAGCACGAAGGAATTGACGCTCGAACATCCCTCGTTGCGCGCGGCACAAGCCGTACACCTCGCGCTCGCGCTCGAGCTCAAGCCGTTGCGGCTCTCGCTCGTCAGCGCGGACCGAAAGCTGCTGGAAGTGTGCCGCCCGTTGGGGATCAAACCCATCAATCCCGAGGATTCCTGAGGCCAGGCCCTCTTCACTGTCGACAGTCGAAGTCCGCACGGAGACCGTGGATAGTCTCCATCCAGTCCGCTGCAACCTGCTGGTAACGCTCCCGCATCCGCTGAGAAGGGTGATCGAGGTCCGCCGACGCAGGGAGGCTCAGGATCTTGGCGGAGGCCCTCATATCACGCTCGGCGAGCCCGATCGTGGCACAGACACCCGAGGATGCCGGTGTGTGTCCGCCCGCCCGCTCGAACAGGGCCACCGCCCGGTAGGCGTGCTCCTGCGCGCGGAACAAACGCTCGACACCTTGAAAGACGCCCTGGACAGCCTCCCCCCGATCCTGTTTGGCGAGCTGCGCCGCCATGAGGGCCGCCTTGCCCATGCTCATCGCGGCCCCCTCCGCGTCCCCGACGGCAATCGAGTCCTCCGCCCGCCGTTCCAGCCGCTGCATTTCGGCCTCCTCACCCATCACTTGAGTGAGGCCGACCGAAGCGATCCCGCAGCTGCTCACCAAGATCGCCCCTGCCAGAAGACGCCACCGCACGGCTTATTCGTCGTCGAAGGTGTGGTCGGACGGACGAATCTGGCGCAAGCTCCACGCCAGGGCCTTGCGAAGCTCGGCGAAATCGGGATCGGCCTGATGTCCCCGGCCGACATGCACGGTTTGCTGCAGGTCCAGAAGCGCGTCAAACGAACGCTGATCCGGCAGCTTGCCCAGGGCCCAGACGATCGCGGTCTT
>JBFISJ010000136.1:0-7688 GCA_041608595.1 Nitrospiraceae bacterium | reverse complement strand
TCGCGGCCGAGCCGCGGAATGATCGAGAACCATGAGGCTATCCCCCGTGATCTTGTGAATGATCACCTGCTGTCGAGGATTTTTGGGATCGATCAGCACGTCGCCGGCCGTGTACAGTTTCCTGACGTTCCGGGGAGCCTGTGTGACGACTGCATACCGCTGCGGCTCGCGAAATGTAATGTCTCCCTGCGCTGCCTGGCCCGAGGCATGTCTCGTCGATCCCGAATCGGTTGCCGGTCTTGCCGGCGCGAGAGACGTGCCGAGTACCGCCGCCAGGACCGTGACTATAGCCGTGCTTGTGACGGCGGGGCCTGGCCGCAAGGATGCGCGGTTCTTCATTGTTCGATCCCTCCGTACGCAACCCCATGCCCTTTCCCGACGATGTCGGGGGCTTGGGATGCTGGGTCGAGCTGTGACATCGCCGTGCCGTGGTGCGTCTGGACCATCACCCCGATCTCCCTGAGAAAGGGTGTCGGCAACTCCCCACCGGCGCACACAATCACGGCATCGTTGTCCAGCTCGAGGGTGCGCCCGGCCTTTTGGAGCGTGACAGTGTTTTTTCCGATTTTCTTGATAGTCGATCGCAGCATGACCTTCACGCGGCCACCGGCCTCCGCCTCTTTGAGCCGGTCGCGGTTCGCGGGCCTGATACGTCCAAAGGCTCGCCCGCGGTAGGACAACGTCACCGTGGTGGTTGGCAGGTCGCCCAGCGACAACGCGGCTTCCGCGGCGCTGTCGCCGCCCCCCACGACCAGGACCTGCCGCCCGCTGTACTGTTCCGGGTCGGTCAAGCGGTAGACCACCTTGCTTTGCTCCTCCCCCCGGACCCCGAGCTTGCGGGGCGTGCCGCGCCGACCGATGGCGAGGAGGACATTCCTCGTCCTGTAGGTCTGTGTGGAGGTGTTGACGAGAAAGCCCTGCCCGACCCTGGTGATGCGTTCCACCCGCTCGTGGTAACGAATCTCCAGTCCGGTATCGCGGATCACGCGGCTCCAGAAATCCAGCAGGGCCTCCTTGCTGATTTGGTACATTTTGGCCTTGCCGATGATCGGCAGATGCACGGGGGCTGTCATCGCGATCTTATGGCGCGGATAGTGGTAGACGGTGCCACCGTGCGCGTCCTCTTGTTCAATCGTCACGAACCGAAGCCCATGCTCCTTTGCCGCGAGCGAGGCGGAAATCCCGGCCGGTCCAGCCCCGACGATCACCACATCGAGCTCGTCGGCGCTTGCCGTCTGCCTGCGGATGGAGTCCATCGCCTGCTTGCCCTGCTCGACAGCCTTGCGGATGAGTCCCATGCCCCCGAGCTCCCCGGCGATGAAAATCCCGGGGACGTTGGTCTCGAAGTTGGGCTTGATCTCTGGAATGTCCATGCCCCGTTTTTCGGTCCCGAACACCAACTGGATCGCATCAACCGGGCAGGCGGCCTGGCACGCGCCATGGCCAATGCAGAGTGCAGGGGCGACGAGCACTCCCTTCCCCTCCACGATGCCCAGCGCCTTTTCGGGGCAGGCTCTCACACAGGCGCCGGACCCGATGCATCGGTTCGGGTCGATGACCGGGTGCAAGGAGGAAGGTTCCGTCAATCCGGCCTCGACCGCGCTGTCGAGCCGCGCGCGCGAGCTCCGCTCCTGCTTGCGGTGCCGGCGCTGGTAGAGCACCAAAATGATCACCAGCGGCACCAGGTACAACACCATTGCGAGATCCGGCATGATGTGAATCCCCCTCTCGGGTAGCGCCCCGGGACGGCGTGCCGCTACCGCACCTCCGTGTCGATGATGATCGTCACGCCTGCCCCTCCAACCTCCACGTTGCCGCTCGTGCCCTGCAAATCTCCGGCTTGCGGCGTGGCCGTGCCCGACTTCGAGATGCGAGCGGCGACCACCACGGTCCCCGCTTCGGAGAGTCTGCGCCCAGGCATGACGCTGTGCGAGTCGTCAAGCCGGAAGGACAGCGGGAGGGCATCAGCCGATGCGCGCAGGACGGCGAGCGGCATCGGTGGGCCGTCCAGTGAGCGTGCAAAGACGAAGACCGTGTCTGTTGGAGCGACCCTTCCGTCCAGGTCCGTCGCCAGTCTCACGGTGCCGCTGATGGCGCGCCGGCCGGGCGCGAGGGGCGCGTACTCCCGGGCGAGGGGCGCAGGCGGCGCACCTCCGAGCCGGCTGCGCGCTTCGGCAAGATGCGCCGTCACCTCGGCTGCCAGCGCCGATTCCGGCGGCGCACCGGCCATCACCCGTTCCCAATAGGTGATAGCCCGTGGATAGTCCCTCTCATTGACCGCGACCGTCGCGGCCAACAGCAGGGCCTTGGGGTTGCTCGGTTCAATGGCCAATGCCTGATTGATGAGGAGGGTCGGCCTGCCGTCAAGGCTGCGGCCGTTCACCATGCCCAAGGCATCCGCATAATCGGCCAGCAACTGGGCGTCGTCGGTGATCAGCTGAACGGCTCTCTCGAACGCCGGCACGGATTCCGCGTGACGGCCGAGCTCGACGTACGAGCGAGCGAGCAGTGCCCAGCCGGGGCCGTTTCCAGGTTGTCGTTCGAGCTTCCGCTTCAAGCCCTCTGCGAGCGCGTCGAGCCCTTGGGAGAGCTGATGAGCGCCACCCAGCGTCTCCGGCTCCGGTGGCCGGGAATGGGTGATCGCGAGCGGGTTCCCGAGCTTTGCGTAAAGCAGGACGCTGATGAGGGGGACGCAGGACGCAACCGTCCCCACCGTCACCCACCGCCTGACATGGCTCCGCGTGGCGAGCGCCGTGGCAAGTCCGCCGCTCTCTTCGAGGCGCCGTTGCGCCAGCTCGCGGTAGGCCTGCTGGTACTGCTCCTCGCCAATCACCCCTGCCTGCAAGTCTTGCGACAACTCCGCGCATTGTTGCCGGTGGAGGGCGCGCCCCTGCTCGGGCTCTTCGGGTCCGGCCGGTTGCGAAGCCTCCAGCAGGGGCTTCACGAGCAAGACGACCGATCCGGCGATCAGCGCGGCGGCGATCAGCCAAAACAGCGTGGTCATGAGTGAATCTCCTCCGCGGCCGCGACCGGGGCTGCCCGGTTCTTCTCATCATCGGACGGCGATGCCTCGGCCAGCAGCCGCTGCCTCCGCCGGATGGCGATGCCGAGCGCGGCACCGCCCGCCACCAGGAAAAGAAACGGCCCAAACCAGAGCAACCAGGTCGTGCTCTTCAAAGGCGGGCGGTAGCGCACGAAATCGCCGTAGCGCGAAACCAGAAAGTCCACGATCTCCTCGTCACTCAGGCCCCGAGCCATCATGGAGCGGATCTCTGCCCGTAAGTCCTCGGCCAGCGGGGCATGAGAATCCGCCAGGGTCTGGTTCTGGCACACGAGGCAACGCAGCTCGAGTGAGAGTTGTTTCAGGCGCGCGTCGACGTGCTGATCCTGCGAAACAGACCGGGCTTCCTCCGCCGCGACAAGCCACGGCCCGCACAGGAGAGAGGCCATCACGACCACGCGCAGGCGTTTCATTGTTTCTGCAACTCCCGGATGAGAGGGACCAGCGTGCCGTGCAACGTCTCTTCGTCGACTGGACCGATCTGCTTGTAACGGATCACACCGGTCTTATCGATGACGTATGTCTCCGGGACCCCGTACACGCCGTACTCGATGCCCACCCGGCCGGAGTCATCCATCCCCGTGACCTGGTAGGGGTCGCCCCAACGGCCGAGCCACGCCAAGGCCGCTTCGCGCCGGTCCTTGTACCCGATGCCATACACGGGAACGACGCCGCTTCTCGCCAGGTCCATCAACAACGGATGCTCATCACGGCAGCCACCGCACCATGACGCCCAGACATTCAGCAGCCACACCTGGCCCACCCGATCTCGGGGCGAGAACACCTGCTGCGGGTCGTGCAGCTGCGGCAGCGAGAAGTCGGGAGCGGCCTTGCCGACCAGGGGCGAGGGGATTTCACGCGGGTCGAGCGTCAGGCCGACCCCGAGAAAGGCTGCCACGGCTGCAAAGACGGCCAGCGGAACCATGAATCGCGTCATTCACCTCCTGCGCGCGCCGGTTGCGGAGCCTCCTGCCCGGGCGCCTCCTCACGCCGCAGGCCCGGACGATAGCGACGGTCGCAGATGGACCAGACACCACCCAGCGCCATGAGAACACACCCGCCCCAGATCCAGTCGACGAATGGCTTGTGATAGAGCCGCACCGTCCACGTGTCGTTGCCGATGGGATCGCCGAGCGACACGTACAGGTCGCGCAGAAGCCCGGGGTCGATCGCGGCCTCGGTCATGCGCGCGCCCTGAGCCGTGTAGACTCGCTTCTCGGGAAACAGCTCGACGACCTTGCGGCCATCCTGGCTGACGTGAAACGTGCCGCGTGTCGCCACATAGTTGGCCCCCTGAATATCCTGGACGGCATCAAAGCGGAACGCGTAACCGCCCAACATCGCCGTGTTCCCGACCTGCATGGGCAAATCCTTCTCGACCTCGTAGCCCTTGACGAGCGTCACGCCCAGAATGAACACGGCCACGCCGCAGTGCGCGAGCGCCATGCCCCAGAACGCACGCGGCGTGCCGCGGAGGCGGCGAACGAGGCCGTCCCCCGGCACGCGTTGGAGACGGTCATGCAAGCCGGCCACCGTCGCCGCGAGAATCCAAACTGCGAGAAGCACCCCGAGGCTGATGAGGGGCGTCCAATGACCCAGCGCGAATGGGAGCAGCACGCCGGTCGCCACGCTGACGCCGAGCGCCCAGCGCAGCCGCGTCGCCAGGGCGGGAAGCTCGGTCTTCTTCCAGCGTGCGAGGGGGCCGATTCCCATGAGAAAGAACGCCGGCACCATGAGCGGGACCATGACGGTATCGAAATACGGCGGCCCGACGGAGATCTTGCCCAAGCCCAGGGCATCGAGGAACAGCGGGTACAGCGTGCCCAGCATCACTGAGCCGGCTGCCGCGACGAGCAGGACGTTGTTGGCCAACAGGCTCGTCTCGCGTGAGAGCAGGTCGAAGTCTCCGCCCAGCCTGACGCGCGGTGCCCGCCACGCGAAAAGCGCGAGCGAGCCCCCGCTCACCACGGTGAGGAACCCCAGGATGAACAGGCCCCGCTCCGGATCGGTGGCGAACGCGTGCACCGACGTCAAGACGCCGGACCGGACGAGGAAGGTCCCGAGCAGGCTCAACGAAAATGCGAGAATCGCCAACAGCACCGTCCAGACTCGAAAGCCGCCCCGCTTATCCGTCACTGCCAGCGAGTGGATCAGCGCCGTCCCGACCAGCCAGGGCATGAAGGACGCATTCTCCACCGGGTCCCAGAACCACCAGCCACCCCAGCCGAGCTCGTAGTAGGCCCAGTTGCTGCCCAGCGCGATGCCCAGGGTCAGGAACACCCACGCGACCATCGTCCAGGGACGCGACCAGCGCGCCCACGTGGCGTCCAGCTTGCCGGCCAGCAGTGCGGCAATGGCGAAGGCGAAGGTGACCGAGAAGCCCACGTAGCCCATGTACAGCATGGGCGGGTGAAACACCATGCCGGGGTCCTGCAGGAGCGGATTGAGATCGCGTCCTTCGGTCACGGGCGGGACCAGGCGTTCGAACGGATTCGAGGCCGTCAACATGAACAGCAGGAACCCCAGACTGATCAGCCCCATCACGCCGAGGATTCGCGCGCGCAGAGCCCGAGGCAGATGCGCCGAACACAGGGTCAGGGCTACCATCCATCCCGAGAGGATGAGGGCCCACAGCAACAGGGAGCCCTCGTGCCCGCCCCAGATCGCGGCGAGCCGGTACGGAAGCGGCAGCATGGAATTCGAGTTGGCGGCGACGTACTGGACGGAGAAGTCGTTCGCGGCGAAGGGGTAGCCCAGGGAACAGAATGCGATCAGGATCAGGACGAACTGACCGCGCGCGGCGGGTGCGCCGACGGCCATCCACGCGGTGTCGCCGCGGGCCGCGCCGAGGATCGGCAGGCAGCTCTGCACCACCGCAACGCAACAGGCCAGGATCAAGGCAAAATGTCCGATCTCTGCAATCATTGAAGCGTCCTAGGGCAAGACCCCCGCCGACGGGTCGTCATGTTGACCGCTGGAGGCCTTTGCTCTGGCAACCGCGTCGGCGGCTTCCACCGGCATATAGTTCTCATCGTGTTTGGCCAGCACCTCACGGGCCCGAAAGACGCCGACGGTGCTCAGCCGGCCTTGCGCGACGATCCCCTTTCCCTCCCTGAACAGGTCGGGCAGGGTGCCCTCGTAGACGACCGGAACCTGTTGGGCGGTGTCCGTCACCACGAAATGCACGGTCACGCCGTCGGCTCCGCGCCGCACGGTACCGGATTTCACCAGGCCGCCAATGCGGAACGTGCGATCGAGCGGCGCGTCGCCCCGCGCGACCTCGGACGGGGTGAAAAAAAACACCAGGTTGCTCCGGAACGCATTCAGCACCAAGAGGGCCGCAAGCCCCAGGGAGACCAGCCCAACCCCGATCAGCGCGAATCGTTTGTGTCGATGCGTCACGGTGAGCCCCTCTCATCCCCCAAGCGGCGCTGCAGGATCCACGTGGGGGCGGCAGGGCGTCGCCGCCACAAGGCGATGACTTCCCAGAGCATGCACGCGGCCGTGACGCCGAACGCGGTCCACACGTAGAAGCCGTAGCCTCCCAGGGCCATGAATTCTGCAAGACCGTTCCAGCGCATCAGCTCACCTCCCTCAGTTCATTGACGAAGGGGGTCGACCGTTCGCGCTCAGCGATCAAGCAGCGAACGCGCGCCAGCGCCACGGCGATGCTGTACATCCAGAAGCCAACGACCATCAGGAGCATGCCCGTCAACATGGTGGCCGCCATCTTCGGCGCCGCCGTCAGACTGACGGAGGCGCCTTGGTGCAGCGTGTTCCACCATTGCACCGAAAAATAGATGATCGGCACATTCACCACGCCCACGAGCGCAAAAATAGCGCTCGCGCGATCCGCGCGCCGCCGGTCCTCGATCGATGCCTGGAGGAGCAAGACACCGAGGTACAAGAACAGGAGGATCAGCTCGGACGTGAGCCGCGCATCCCACACCCACCACGTTCCCCACGTCGGTTTGCCCCACAGCGAACCCGTCAGCAACGCCAGAAAGGTGAACATCGCGCCGGTGGGAGCCACCGCCTGCATCATCATGAATGAGAGACGGGCGCGCAGTCCCAACCCCAAGGCGGCCCAGCCGGCCATGATCACGAAGAGGAACATGGACATCCATGCCGCGGGCACGTGCACGAAGATGATGCGATACGCTTCCCCCTGCTGGAAATCAGTCGGCGCCACGAAGAACCCGACATAGAGGCCTGCCGCCATGCACAGGATCGCGGCGGCGGCGCACCACGGAATCAGGCGGCCGGCGAGGGGGAAAAAGGCCGGTGACGACGAAAACCGAAACCAGTTGATTGTTGTCACGCTCATGACGACTCCACGGCAAGGCGGAGGGCCCCCGCGGTGGCCCATGGAGCGAACACGACCGACACCATGAGACAGGCCCCCAGGAGGGACAGGTCGGCCTCGGCTCCCAAACCCGCGGCGGTCCGCGTCACTGCGCCAGCGCCAAAAATAAGGACCGGCACGAACAGTGGCAGGACCAGGAGCGCAGTCAGCAACCCGCCTCCGCGGACTCCCAAAGTCAGCGCCGCGCCGATCCCCCCGATCAGGCTGAGCGTCGGCGTGCCGAGGAGCAACGCTGCAGCAAGTACCGCCAGTCCCTCGCTT
>JBFISJ010000135.1:0-7717 GCA_041608595.1 Nitrospiraceae bacterium | reverse complement strand
CTCCTGGTGACCATCGTGAGTTCGCTGGTGCATGTGTACACCATCGGGTACATGCGCGGGGAGCCTGGCTATGCCCGGTTTTTCGCCTACATCGCGCTCTTCACCTTCTCGATGCTCATGCTGGTCATGGCCACCAATTTCCTGCAACTCTTCGTCTTCTGGGAGGCGGTGGGGCTGTGCTCGTATTTCCTGATCGGGCATTGGTACGAGCGCCAGTCCGCCCGCGCCGCCGCGACCAAGGCCTTCGTCGTGAACCGAATCGGCGACTTCGGTTTTCTCCTCGGGCTGCTCCTTGTCTTCGTCGCGTTCGGCACGCTGGATTACGTCACCGTCTTTCGCCGGGCTCCCGAGCTCGCCGATTCGACCCTAAATCTGCTGGCTCCCCTCGGCGGCTCGTGGGAGGTCTCACTTATGACCCTCACCTGCTTGCTGCTCTTCGTCGGGGCCGTGGGAAAGTCCGCCCAGGTGCCCTTGCATGTGTGGTTGCCCGACGCCATGGAGGGACCGACACCGATCTCCGCGCTGATTCACGCGGCTACGATGGTAACCGCCGGCGTGTTCATGGTCGCGCGCTTGTCCCCCTTGTACAATCTGTCCGCGGCCGCCATGGACGTTGTCGCCGTGACGGGCGCCATCACCATGGTGCTGGGTGCCACCATTGCCGTCACGCAGTTCGACATCAAGCGGGTAGTCGCCTACTCAACCGTCAGCCAGCTTGGGTACATGATGATGGCCTGCGGGCTTGGCGCCTACGCCGCCGGCATCTACCACCTGCTGACACACGGCGCGTTCAAAGCCCTCCTCTTTCTCGGTTGCGGGTCCGTGATCATCGCTTTGCATCACGAGCAGGATATGCGGCGGATGGGTGGCCTCCGAGCGAAGCTGCCGGTGACCTATTGGACGTTCGTCATTGGCTCGCTCGCCTTGGCCGGATTTCCGCTGACCGCCGGATCCTTCAGCAAGGACGTGTTGCTCGTCGAGGCCTGGGCTTCCGGGTCCCTCGGCATGGGATTGGCCACGTTGGGCTTGCTCACCGCGGCGTTGACGGCGTTTTACAGCTTCCGCCTCGTGTTCGTGGCTTTTTGGGGCGAGTCGCGCCTGGACGCGCATCACGGCAGCCAGGTCAGCGAACCCTCCCGCACGATGACCGTCCCGCTCGTCATTCTGGCCGTGCTGTCGATCGTGACCGGCTACCTCGGCATTCCGGGCTTCCTCGAACCGGTGCTGCCTTCCGCCTCCGCAGGGGAGCACGGGGGGATGCTCGGGGTCGGGATGCTGATCGCCGCGACGGGGATGGGGCTCCTCGGGATTGCCGTGGCCTACGTCGTGTACGTCAAAGTTCCAGGCCTGCCGGATCGCCTCGCGGAGCGCTGGCGGACGGCGTACCGGCTGTCCTATCACAAATGGTTCTTCGATGAGGCTTACGATCGCACCGTCGTCCATCCGACGTTCCGCCTCGCCGACGGGCTCTGGAAGAAGATTGACGTCGGGGTCATCGACGGCGCCGTCAACGGCGTGGCCCGTGCCTTCGCCTGGTGGGGCTGGCTCATGCGCTTGTTCCAGACGGGCCAGGCGCAACACTATGCGCTGGCCATGACGGCCGGGGCGGTCGTGATCTTGACCGTGTATCTCATCTTCTAGGGCTCAGGGCGAGGGGCACGAGGCAATGGCCACGACATGACGGGACCACGGTTGTATCTCTCTCCGCCGCGATCCACGGGCTCCGGGCCTCGTTCGGGAGCGCCTCTATGACCGACGCGACTGTCGCACTATTCGGCTTTCCGATCCTGACCGCGCTGGTCTTTCTGCCGCTTCTCGGGGCGGCGGTCATCTTTTTCGTTACGGAGGGGGCGATCCGTTGGGTTGCGCTCGCGGTATCGCTCGTCGAGTTCGTCATCTCCCTCCCCCTGTGGCTCGCCTTCGATCCGTCCGTCGCCGGCATGCAGTTCACGGAACATGTGAGCTGGGTGACCTCTCCTCCGATCAACTACGCGTTGGGCGTCGACGGCATCAGCATGCCGCTGGTCCTGCTCACGACCTTGATCACGCCGTTCTGCGTCCTCACCTCCTGGCGCGCCATCGAGACCCGCCTGCGCGAGTTCATGGCGGTTCTTCTGGTGATGGAGACCGCGATGATCGGCGTGTTCGTCTCCCTGGACTTCGTCCTGTTTTACGTCTTTTGGGAGGTCATGCTGATTCCCATGTACCTCCTCATCGGCGTGTGGGGCGGCCCGAACCGGATTTACGCCGCGATCAAATTTTTTCTTTATACGCTCGCCGGCAGTCTCTTGTTGCTGATCGCCATCGTGGTCCTCTTCTTCCAGGGCGGGCAGACGTTCGATATTCTGGCCCTGAGCCGAGCGGAGTACTCTTCCAGCGTTCAGCACTGGCTCTTCCTCGCCTTCTTCATCGCCTTCGCCGTGAAGGTGCCGATGTTCCCCTTCCACACGTGGCTCCCGGACGCGCACGTGGAGGCCCCCACGGCGGGCAGCGTCTTTCTGGCGAGCGTGCTCCTCAAAATGGGGGCCTACGGCTTCCTTCGTTTCGCCCTACCGATGCTGCCCGAGGCGACGCTAACCTTCACCCCGCTCGTCGTGGTCCTGTCGCTGATTGCGATTATCTACGGCGCCTACATGGCGCTCGCCCAGGCGGACTTGAAAAAACTGATCGCGTACTCGAGCGTGAGTCACATGGGCTTCGTCACGCTCGGCATCTTCGTCTGGAACGCGCAGGGGATCGAGGGAGCGATTCTGCAAATGGTCAATCACGGCATCACGACGGGGGCCCTCTTTATCTGTGTAGGCACGATTTACGAACGGACCCACAGCCGCATGATCTCGGACAACCTCGGGTTGGCCCGACCGATGCCGCGCTATGCGACGATGCTCGTGATCTTTGCGCTGTCCTCGTTGGGCCTGCCGGGGACCAACAGCTTCGTGGGCGAGTTGTTGGTGCTCATGGGAGCCATGCTGTGGGACAAAGGGGCGGCGGCCGTCGCGGCCTTGGGGGTGATTCTGGCGGCCGTCTACCTGTTGTGGATGGTTCAGCGGGTGGTCTTCCAGGCCTCCGAGTCCCGTGAACGTGTTCACCTGGTTGACCTCGGCGGGCGCGAAATGGCGATCCTCGTGCCACTGGCGGTGCTGGTCTTCTGGATCGGCATCGCGCCGAACGCCTTCGTCGCGGTCATGCACAACAGCGTCAGCGTCTTGACCGCGGCGCGTCCGCAGAACGTGACCGCCGCCGCGACCCTAGACCCCGCTATGAGTATGGTTCCGGAGCCAACTGCCGATCTCCGGTCAAGCGTCAAGGGTCAATCGCCAATCACAACCAACGCCCGGTCGGAACGCCACGCTGCTTTTCCATTGACCAATGCTCATTGACCCCTGACCCGTTGCAGGTGACCATGACACTCCCACTCTCCGACCTGGCCGCCATCCTGCCCGAGCTGATCGTCGTGACGGCAGCCTGTCTCGTGCTAGTCCTCGATCCGGTGACCCCCGCGGCGAGAAAGCCGTGGCTGGCCTGGATGAGCCTCGCCGCTCTGGTCATGTGTTTCGCGATCACCGCCTCGAAGCTCGATCATCAGGTCACGGCCTTCAGCGACCTCATCGTCATCGACCCCTACGCCAGCTTCTGGAAGTTGCTCCTGTACGTCATCACGGGTCTGATCATCCTGCTGTCCTTGAGCTATTTGAAATCCGAGGGCATCCACCTGGCCGAGTACTACGGGTTCCTCATGCTCTCCTTGACCGGGATGATGATCATGGTCTCCGCCGCGGATCTCCTGACCATCTATCTCGGCATGGAGCTCATGTCGATTTCCCTGTACATCCTGGCCGGATTCAAGAGGCTGGAGCCACGGTCGCTCGAAGCCTCCGCCAAGTACTTCGTGCTGGGAGCCTTCTCCTCCGGCATTCTGCTCTACGGAATCTCCTTGCTGTACGGGATCGCCGGCAGCACCCACCTGAGCGCCATTTCCGCCGCCGTCTCCACCACCGGCTTCCAGAACCCCCTACTGGTCCTCGCCACCATGCTGCTCGTCGTCGGATTTGGGTTCAAAATCGCGGCGGTGCCGTTCCACATGTGGACGCCCGATGTCTATGAAGGGGCCCCGACCTCGGTCACCGCCTTCATGGCCGTGGCCTCGAAGGCGGCCAGCTTCGGCGCGTTTCTCCGCGTGTTTCTGGAGGGATTGGGCGGCATCAAGGCCAACTGGCATGCGCTGTTCATCGTCATCTGTGTCGCCACACTCATCCTCGGCAACGTGGTCGCCATCGTGCAGACCAACATCAAGCGCATGCTGGCCTACTCGAGCATCTCGCACGCGGGCTATGCGCTGATTGGTGCGATTGTCGCAAGCCGCGTCGAGGCGGACCCCGATGTGCAGGCGCTCGGGATCTCCAGCGTCCTCGTCTATCTCGCCGTGTATTCCTTCATGACGGTGGGGGCCTTTGCGGTCGTTGCCATGCTTCGCAAAGGCGGACTGGAGGGAGAGGAGATCGAAGATTTCACCGGGCTTGCGAAGCGCCACCCCGTCGCCGCCTTGCTTATGCTGATATTTATGGTATCCTTGGCCGGCATCCCGCCCACGGCTGGTTTCATCGGGAAACTCTATCTCTTCATGGCCGCCGTCAAAGCCGGTCTCACCTGGATCGCCGTTGTCGCCGTCCTATTCGCCGCTGTCGCGGCCTATTACTATCTGCGTATCGTCATGGTCATGTACATGCGCGAACCGCAAGCTGGGACCGTCGTCGTGCCCCAGTTCGCCACCTCCCCTGTTGCGGCTGTGGTCTTGACCGCTGCGCTCGCGGGGGTGCTCGTCTTCGGGCTGTACCCGGACCCGCTTGTCTCGCTCACGTCACAGGCTGTTGTCACGCTAAAATAGTCCGCGTGCCGCCGCACGCATGATGCCCATACAGGTCTCGTGACCGGGCGCGTTTCCTTGGCACAACCCGTCCGGTCCTCTGTTGTCGTGACCGCATGAGGAGGGTGGCCCCGTTGCCAACGACCGGTGACAATTTCCGTCTCCCTGCTTTGCCCATTCCGTTTGACAGGCGGCTGAGTTAGCGGCATCCTCGAATATCATGAGCTTTTTCCGCACCCTGAAAGAGTCGGCCAGCGATTTTCTACACTGTGGCTGTGGTACGCTTGCGGCCTCGGTCGCGTTTTTCGCCCTGCTTTCTGTCCTGCCCCTGGTCTTCCTCCTCCTGAACGTCCTCGGGTTCTTCGTCAGCCATGACCGCATCGGACACGAGTACCTCGTAAACTTCATGGAGGGATTCCTGCCCAACGCGTGGCCCCAGCTCGCGGACGAGGTCGAGCGTGTGGCCAGTGAGCGGACCGTACGATGGGTGGTGCTGCTGACCTTTGCCTGGTTCGCTACGCTGGTTTTTTACGAGATCGAGTACGCCATGCATGTGGTGTTCGGCACGAGTACCCGCCGCAATCCGCTGGTGGCGACGGCACGATCGGTTGCGCTGCTGGGCCTGTTCGGTCTTCTGGTGGTGGTCTCCTTCATGGCGACCCAGGTGATGAACCTGCTGGTGTCGGTCGCACCCCGAATCGGTGGTCTCGGCGTCCTGGTCAGCGCGGCAAGCCAATTTTTATTGTCGTACTTTCTGCCCTTTGTGCTGCTCCTGACCTCGGTCACGTGTCTGTATCGATATCTCCCCCAGGTGCGTCCGGGCTGGCGAGAAGCCTTCACGGGCGGACTCTTCCTGGCCTTGCTGTGGGAGCTCGCCAAGCACGTCTTCAGCAGCTATGTCCAGAACCTCACCGTGTACGGGCGGATGTATGGGTCCCTGCTGGCGGTTGTGCTGTTTCTGCTGTGGATGTACTACAGTGCGGCCATCTTTCTCTTCGGTGCCACCCTGGTGCATCGCCTCCAACAACTCCACGGGGACACCGCCGGGGAGCAGGAGACTCCAGCGCCCTCGGACGTCCTGCCGCCCACGGAACTCGCAATTGCCGAGTCGGACCCTTCCCCGAAACTCGCGGATCAACCCTCGTCGCAACCTCCCCTGCCGGATCGCACGCAGACGGAACGAGTGCCGGTCAGGATCACGTGACAGTGACCAGACGGCGATATGCGTCTCACCTTGGCGGGATTCTTCAGAGCGCAGGCAGGTTAAGCCGTGCCGGTCGGCCGCGTTTCCCAGCGGCCTCGTAACTGAAGCACACGCGCGATACCAGACCGGCTCAGCAGCCCCACGAGGGTGCCCTGGTCGACCACAGCCAGATAGCTGTGTCCCGTCTGCATCATCAGCTCGAACGCCGGCAGCAACGGGGTGGAGGGGGCGACTTCCAGGTCCGCGGAGGCAGGATGCATAATTTCGTGCACGCGCCGCCATGCCCAGAGCATTTGCGGCACCCTCTTCAAATCCGCCACGGTCACCATGCCGACAAAACGGCCCGCGTCGACGACGGGAAATGCGCCGTGTCCATGCGGCAGGAAGTAATTATTCACGGCCTCTTCAATCGTCAGCTCAGGCGCCAGCACCACCACATGCTGGACCATGACTTCCTGAACCGTGAGCTGGGACAGGGTCGCCCGCAGAGCCGCCTGCTGACGGCTCGCGCGGGCAATGAAGAACAGAAAGACGCCGATCAATAAGATCCAGCCCCCGTTGGCCGCAATTTCGACCGGAATCGCACCCGAGAGCGCTCCGACGATTAAAACCGAGCCGAACAGCCCAAAGGCCGCGCCGAAGCCCTGGCCAACGATGGAGGCTTGTCGGGTGGCTCGATAAAAGTCTCCCAGCCAGGCCCAGAGGCCGGCGCGAAGCACGCGCCCGCCGTCGAGCGGAAAGCCTGGGATGAGGTTGAAGAGGCCCAACGTCAGATTAATGGACGCCAGCATTTCCCCGAGCGCCACCAAGCCTTCCAATTCCTTCATTGCATGCGACAGAACCAGGAAGCCAAACATGACGCCGGCGAGGACAAAGCTCACGATGGGCCCGGCGATGGCAATCCAGAATTCAGCTCGAGGTCCCGGGGGTTCCTGGCGCATTTGCGCCATGCCCCCGAAGAAAAACAGGGTGATCTGTTTGATGGGGATCTGATATCGCAGGGCGACGTACGAATGACCCAGCTCATGGAGCAGGACCGAGGCGAAGAGCAGGACTGCCGCGATCCCTCCCATGCCCCAGTAGCGTAGCGGGGACAGCCCCGGGAGCATCTGGGGGAAGTAGCCGGTTGCGAGGCTCCACGTCAAAAACGTGAACACCAGGAACCACGAGGCGTGGATCTTGATGGGAATGCCGAGGATCCGTCCTATCTGCCAGTCGCGGCCATTCATGGTGAGGTCATTGGGTCTACGGGAAGTGAACAACAGGTTGTTCCGGCTTCGGCGCCCAAATCATCATTCTACCCTGAAGAAGGTGATCGGCGCTTGTTTTTCGGCTTACAGAGCGGAACGTGCCGTTGCCGTTGCGTCCCATCTGTCCCCCGACACCGCCCATGATCACGACATCCGATTCGTGTATACTGGCCCTGTGATCGCAGGACGATGAAGCCGACATAGCCCTGCCGATAGGCGTTTCGTCCGCGGACAGAGCGCGCTTCACCGAAAGAAAGACCACGACATGAAGGTCAAGAAACTGCTGCACACGCGGATGCGCGTGAGCGACATTGACGAGACCATCAAATTTTACACGCAGGTATTGGGACTGGAGGTCGTCGAGCGCAAGACATCCCCGCGGGGATCTCATTTGGCCTT
>JBFISJ010000134.1:0-7740 GCA_041608595.1 Nitrospiraceae bacterium | reverse complement strand
TCACCCGTGCAATTTTCGATCTGGGTCTCTCGGTGCACGGGGCCCGGATTTCGACCCGGCTGGATCAGGTGGTGGACGTGTTTTACGTCACTGATCTCGAGGGAGGGAAGATCGAGGACGCCGGCCGGCTCGAGCAGATCAGGGGATCCATTCAGAAGGAGATCGATCGCGGGCTGAAGAACTCAGGATCAGGGTGAACGCTCATGTCGTCAAAATCGTTCTGTTGTGTACAGGTGTGAAAGGAGGTTTGTGATGGATTCGCGTCGTGTGTTGGAATTTGCCAAGAAGAACAAGGTCCAGGTGGTCGACCTCAAGTTTTGCGACCTCCTGGGAACGTGGCAGCACTTCTCGCTGCCGATCGAGGAGCTGAACGAGGGCGTATTCAAGGACGGATCCGGTTTCGACGGCTCGTCGATCCGTGGGTGGAAGGCTATCAATAACAGCGACATGTTGGTCATCCCCGATCCGAGTTCGGCCGTGCTGGACGCATTCTGCGAGGTTCCGACCCTCAGCCTCGTCTGTAACGTGGTCGATCCGATCACACGTGAGAACTACGACCGCGACCCGCGGCACGTCGCGCAAAAGGCGGAGCGCTATCTGAAGAGCACCAAGCTCGGCGACACCTCCTACTGGGGGCCTGAGGCCGAGTTCTTCGTGTTCGATTCGGTGCGGTACGATCAGAACAGCCACAGCGGGTACTATTTCCTGGATAGCGATGAGGGGATCTGGAACTCGGGGCGAGATGGCCAGAACCTCGGGGCCAAGCCCCGCCACAAGGAGGGGTATTTCCCGGTTGCGCCGACGGATACCCAGCAGGACATCCGCAGCGAGATGATCATCGAAATGCAGAAGGCCGGCATCAGCGTGGAGAAGCATCACCACGAGGTGGCCACGGCGGGGCAGGCCGAGATCGATCTGCGCTATGACTCGCTGCTCAACATGGCCGACAAGATGATGATGTACAAGTACGTGGTCAAGAACGTGGCCCGACGGCACAACAAGACCGTCACCTTCATGCCGAAGCCCGTATTCAACGACAACGGTTCCGGTATGCACACACACCAGAGCATCTGGAAAGAAGGCAAGCCGCTCTTTGCCGGCAAGGAATACGCCGGGGTGTCCCAGATGTGCCTGTATTACATCGGCGGGATTCTGAAGCATGCGCCAGCCCTGGCGGCCTTCACGAACCCGACGACCAACTCGTATAAGCGGCTGACGCCGGGGTTCGAGGCGCCCGTGCTGCTCGCCTACTCCAGCCGAAACCGGTCGGCCACGATCCGCATCCCGATGTATCAGGCCAGCCCCAAGACCAAACGGATCGAGGTGCGCTTCCCGGATCCCTCGGCGAATCCGTACGTCGCGTTCTCGGCCATGCTGATGGCCGGGCTGGACGGGATCGAGAACAAGATCGATCCCGGCGAGCCGATGGACAAGGACCTGTATGATCTCGATCCCAGAGAGGCTGCCCGGATCCCAACCATGCCGGGGAGTCTCGACGAGGCGCTCGACAATCTGGAGAAGGACCATGAGTTCCTGTTGAAGGGAGGCGTGTTCAGCGAAGACTTCGTGCAGTCGTGGATCTCGTTCAAGCGGACGCGCGAGACGGATCCGCTGCGACTCAGGCCGCATCCGTACGAGTTCTTCATGTATTACGACGTGTAAGCGTGAGGAAGTCCTGACGCTTCGCGCGTTGGCCTAGCTCGTCCTCGCCACGTGGCGTGAAGAACGCGGGTTAGGCTGCACGTTTCTCAAGGATCCGGCGAGGAGGCCGGGTCCGTTTCTGGCAAAGGCGCCAGATGTCCGGTGCAGGGTCTCCGCAGGGAGACGCTGCCGTGACGTTCTGGCGCCTTTTGTTTTACCGGTGAACAGGGCCGCAGCTCCGCTGGACGGCCCCCCCTCGGTCACATCAAGCCGACCGCTCCCATCCCAGCAGCGTGGGCGGTCAAGGAGGTGGAAGTCATGGAGAAGAAAGACGTCGTGATCAAGTTATTGTCGTTGAAGCAACGTTCCGGGAAGACCTATGACGAGCTGGCGCAGGCGCTCGGCCTGTGCAACGTGTATGTCGCCCAGCTCTTTCGCCGTCAGGCGCAGCTCAAGAAGGAAACCGAGGACAAGCTCACGAAGCTGGTCCCCGGGCTGAGCGAAGACCTGCTCAAGGAAATGCGGAAGCCGCCGGTGCGATCCTTTGACCCGACCATTCTCCAGGAGCCGCATGTGTATCGCATGACGGAGGTCTGCGCGCATTACGGGGACGCTATCCTGGAGGTCGTCCAGGAAAAATTCGGCGATGGCATCATGTCCGCCATCGATTTCAAATTCACCATCGACAAGACCAAAGGAAGCGCGGGAGAGGACCGGGTCGTCATGACCTGGAACGGAAAATTCTTGCCGCACATCGAGCAGGCCAGCTGACCGGGCTACGGGGCACGGTGCGATGCCCGAGGAGGGGCGGCGCTCCGACGGGGGAGCCCGGTCAGAGCGCCGCTGCTGCCGGGCCTGGCGGCGGCTTGCTGAGCGGTCGGCCGTGCACGAACATTTCTATGTCAATACAAGGGGACGGAGGACAACGACATGCCGTACGTGAAACCACCTGAAATCGCCACCACCATGCTGGCAGCCGGCGCGCTGAAAGCCAATCTCCCGGTCCGACACCTGCTGATACGAGGCGCCCTGTCCGGCGCCTTCCTGGCCGTCGCCACGAGCATGGCGGTCAACGCGGCCGTCCAGACGGGGCTGCCGATCGTGGGCGCGCTGATTTTTCCCTTCGGACTCTGCCTGATCATCATTCTCGGCCTCGAGCTGGTCACCGGCAGCTTTGCCCTCCTGCCGGTCGCCACGATCGAGGGCAGACCCGGCGCCGAGCCGCACAAGGTGCTCATCAACTGGAGCTGGGTCTTCCTGGGCAATCTCGTGGGCAGTACGGCCTACGCGGCGTTGCTCGCGATCTCGCTGACCATGATGGGAACCGTGGAGGTAGCAGGTGTCTCCGCGAAGCTCGTCGCGATCTCTGAGGCCAAGACAGTGGGCTATGCCGCACACGGCGGAGCCGGCATGGTGACCGTGTTTGTCAAAGGGATTCTCTGCAATTGGATGGTCAGCCTCGCCGTGGTCGCCTCCATGGCGGCTGGGTCGGTCATCGGCAAGATGGCTGCGATCTGGGGCCCCGTCATGCTCTTCTTTTCGCAGGGATTCGAGCACACGGTCGTGAACATGTTCGTGATTCCCGTCGGGATGATGATGGGCGCGAACGTCACGATCCAGGAGTGGTGGATATGGAACCAGATCCCCGTGACGCTGGGCAACATCGTGGGCGGGATGGTCTTCACGGGTCTGGCGATCTACCTGACCCATCGTCCGGCCAAGGAGGCCGTGTAGCAAACTGCGAGGGCAGGGGCGGTCACCGGTGCGGCGGTGGCGTGGGCTTACTTCCCTCGGGACGCCTGTCGGGCGGGCGGGGCCTGGCCGAGAGCGGCGGCACCGGACGGGGCGCCGCGCAGACGGCCGAATCGGCCTTCGTAGAACGCGCGGGTGTTGGCCATGTGTGCGGCGAGGTCCGCTTCGAGGCGGGCGGCGCCTGCCTGCCAGTCGTCGCTGGTGTATCCGACCCGCCGGGCAAGGAAGATGAACGCCTCGGAGCCGGCCGGCGGAAGGACGAGATCCTTCGCGTTTCCGCGCACGATGCGCAAGCCATCGATCAGCGCGCGGAACAAGAGGTAGGCATCGCGGAGCGCCTCGCCGTCCTGTTGTGAGACCAGACCCAGACGGGCCAGCGCGGCCAGCGCGGCCAGCGTGTTGGGTGTCCGCAGGGCCTTGTGGCGGTGACCGTGGATGAGCTGGAGGTACTGCACAGCGTACTCCACGTCGATGAGCCCGCCGGGGCTGTGTTTGACGTTGATCGTCGCGGGGTCCACCAGTTGCGCGATCTGTGCGCGGCGGACTTCGACCGCCTCCTTCAGGTCCCACGGCGCGCCGCTGTAGACGACCGTGTCGCGAAGTCGCTCGACGGCGCGACCCAGCGCCGGATCCCCGGCGACGTGCCGGAGCTTGATCAGGGCCTGGCGCTCGAACGGCGCGCTGAGCCCGCCGGGTCCGTAGTAGGTTTTCAGCTCGTGGAGGGTGTTGGCCAGCGGGCCCTTCCCCCCGTGCGGGCGCAGCCGCACATCGACGTGGAAAATACCCTCCTGTTTGGCCTCGATCCACTGGAGAATGTCGCGCGCCACCCGCTCGAAGTACTCGCTGAGGTCGATCCCTGTCTTGCCCGAGGTCCGCCCGCCGGCTTCGTAGACAAAGACGACTTCGATGTCCGACGCATAGCCGAGCTCACCGCCCCCGAACTTTCCCAGGCCGAACACCGCGAACGGACAGGGCTGGCCGTCGGTGAGGCGCGGGGCTCCATATTGACGGGACAGGGTGTGCTGGAGGACGCGGATGGTCTCCTCCACCACGATCTCGGCTAGCTCGGTGAGCGCGCGCGAGAAATCCCGAAGCGGGCTCGAAGGGTCTGCGAGGTGTTTCATGTCGATGCGAAACATTTCCCGGTCTTTGAACTCGTTGATCAAGCTGCGCCGCTGTTGGTCCGACGAGGCCCGGGAGAGCTTCCGCCGGAGCTCGCGCGTCAGCTCGACTCGCGGCCGCACCAGGGGGAGTTTTCCGTACGAAGTCAGGAGGGGAAGAAGGTTGGCGTGCTGCCGGCGCAGGAACTCCTCCCACAGAAAATCGCTGGTGCCCAGGAGACGGGCCAACATCGTGAGCGTCTGTTTCTTCGAGAGGAACTCGAGCGCTTTCGCTCCGCGGGCACGCGTCGTTTCCGTGAGGATCCGATCCAGGAACTGGTCAAAGTACTCGATCGCCTTGGCTGGGTCGGGCGCCCACCGGAGAAACTGCGTGAATTGCTTGATCAGGACCGCCGTCACGCGCAGCTCGTTCTGTGCCGCGGGATGGATGATCTTGTGCCCGTGGCGGTCCCGTACGTAAAGCCGATCATGGACGCGGTGGTCGACATTTTCCAGGCGGGCCTGGTGAATGTACACGCCCCTCATGGCCAGCGCGTTCGAGAACGCGTAGAGGAAGGCGGGCGTGTCTGTCGAGCGGATGTCCATGACCGTGTGTTGCGGCGACGTCTGGTTGTCGAAACGGATGGAGACCGGGTGCAGGAGCGTCGGCCCCTCGCCGCGTCGCTGCGCGAGGGACTCGACCAATTCGCGATTGACGCGGAAACGCGCTTCCTTGAATTTGTGTGCATCGAGCAAGCGGATGACCGCTGCCAGACCCTCCTGGAAGCGGGCCTGCGCGTCTGAAGACCAGGACGTGCCCGAGCAGGGGCGTACGACAAAATAATCGACGATTTTTTTACGAGCCAGACTTGCCTGGCGGGATCTCCGTGGCCGTGGTGGCCAGGCCGCCCGGGATGTGGGAGGAGAGGCCTCGGTGGAGGTGAAGATGTTCCCCTCCCGGATGTCGAGGCCATGGGCTGTGAGAAGGCCGCACAGGCAGGCGAACTCCGAGAAGTAGTCGAAGGCCACGACCACCACGGCGTACCGGCCGTCGTCCTCGGTCGAAATCGCAACGCGACAGGGCTCGTCGAGCGTGACCTGGGCTGCAAGGTGGATGTGATGGGCGATGTCCTCCGGCGGGAAGCGGCCGAAGTACTCGGTGTCCATGCGGAGCACGAAGTCGCGGACGACGTCCTCGTCGAGGTCCGCGCAGAGCGGCCCCAATCGCCGCAGCCATTCGTTCCGTGATGCCGTGCCGGGAGCGGCATCGGTCGCGTCGGAGGATCCTTTCATTGTCGGTCTCGCCACGCCTCAGTATAATGCGCCGGCATGGGAACGCATAGCACCAAAGCACGCCAAGCGGGGGCGCCGGATGTGTCGGCCTTGCTGCTGGCCGAGGGGCTCGCCCCTGCGGAGGTCCAGAAACTGCTGGCTCCCTTCGGGCTTCGGGATGCGCGGCGGGCGGACCAGAACCTCCAGGCCATGGCTGGCGAGCCGCGGCCGCGAGCGGTCCTGGCCAAGATCGTCGCGGACCTTCTGGACGCGGTGTCACGCTCAGCGGATCCGGACCAGGCGCTGAACCACTGGGAGCGGTTCGTGGAGGTGAGCCTGAACCGCACGCAACTGTTCGACTATCTCGGTGGCTCGCCTCGCATGCTGGAGCTGCTCTGCTCGGTGTTCGGCAACAGTCCCGCCATGGCGCAGACCCTGATCCGGGACCCGGTGCTGGTGTACTGGCTCGCGGAGCAGCGCGTGCTCAGCCGGCGTCCGACGCGCACTGCGCTGGCCGGCCTCCTTGCGGCGACGGTGGCCGCGCTCACGACCGACGAGCTCAAGCTGGAGGCCTTCCGGCGCTTCAAGCGGCGTGAAATGCTGCGGATCGGGGTTCGCGACCTGCTCAAGCTTGCCGATGTTCGGGAGACGATTGCGGCGCTGTCCGACCTGGCGATTGTGTTGATCCAGGGAGTCTACCAGATCGTTCAGGCCGCCCTCCATCGCGAATACGGTACACCGACGCATCGGAACCGGGAGGGGCGACTGGTCGAGACCGGGTTCGCCGTGATTGCCATGGGCAAGCTTGGAGGTGGGGAGCTGAACTTCAGCTCGGACGTGGATGTCATCTATGTCTCCGAGTCGGACGAGGGCCGGACGGCCGGAAAGTCTGGTCGTACGATCTCCGCCCAACCGGCGATCTCCAATGAAGAGTTTTTCGAATACCTCGCCCGCGATCTGACCAAGGCGCTCGCCGAGGCGACGCAGGAAGGGTACATCTTTCGGGTCGATCTGCGGCTCCGTGCCGAGGGGTCCGTGGGCAAGCTGTCCCGCTCGCTCGATGACTACCGGCGCTACTATCGGACCAGGGGACAGCATTGGGAGCGGATGGCGCTGCTGAAAGCGCAACCGGTAGCCGGATCCGCTCGGGTCGGACGCGGCTTCCTGCGCATGGCACGAACGTTCATCCGCGGCGAGCGGGGTCAAGCAGGCGGTGCGGCCCTCCAAGAAACCGTGGTGGAACAGGTCAAAGCCATCAAGACGATGATCGACGGCAAGATGGCCGAGCGCGGCCTGGAGCGCCGCCACGTGAAGCTGGGGTTCGGCGGGATCCGCGAGATCGAGTTCCTGGTCCAAGCGATCCAACTGCTTTGCGGCCGGGCCGTCCCGGGCGTCGTCGACCGCAGCACGCTCGGTGCGCTGGATCGCTTCAGGCGGCATCGCTTGCTCTCGGCCCGCGAGCATGCCGAGCTGACGGAAAGCTATGTGTTTCTCAGGGACGTGGAGCACAAGTTGCAGATGGTTCATGACCTTCAAACCCACGCGTTGCCGGCATTCGAGGAAGAGTTGTCACGTTGCGCCATCCGTCTGGGTTACGACCGGGGTGGTGACCGATCCGCCGCGATGCGGACATTTCTGGACGACTACGCCCGGCATACCGGTCGCGTGCACCGCATCTTCGATGACCTGGTGTCGGATCCGGAGGGGTCGCGTCTGTTGAAAGTCGTGCGGGCGCGCCTGCGCAAGGGCCCGCAGGCACGGGTTGTCGAGTGAACCGAGAATGAAAAAAGCCGGGTGGCAGCAAGCCACCCGGCTTTTTTTGTGTTGCGCAGGAACCCTGCGTGTCGCAACCTTGGGCGATCAATACATGTCGTGCATGTGCCCGCCGCCCGGCATCGCAGGCTCTTTCTTCTCCTCGGGAATGTCGGTGATCATGACCTCGGTCGTGAGCATCAGCCCGGAGACGCTGGACGCG
>JBFISJ010000133.1:0-7788 GCA_041608595.1 Nitrospiraceae bacterium | reverse complement strand
CCCCGCTGGGGGAGAGGGGAGGGTGGGGGTGAGGGGGATCGCACGATGAATAATGGTCGGAATTTTTGAGACACGACAAAGGCCGAGGACTCGACCCCCGGCGTGCCGCTGATCTTTTCTCCTGTCAACCGCGTCCACAGGAGCCGGTCCTGGGTGACAGTCCGCTCCCGAACATGTGATCCCCGCGCGTCGCCGAAGAGCCTGATTCACCATCAATTTGTTCTGCTGCAGCATTTTCTGCTTCTCGCTGGCACTCCTGGCATCCTCGTTGCTCACTCAGCAGGCATCCGGATCACTCAAAGGAGGGGGCGCGATGTATCCATTCGGACGTGCGTTTGGTGTGAACCGAGCGTTTCCAGAAGCCGGTCTGGTGCGACGGCTCACGACGAGTCGGGTCCTCAAGGCCTATTCGATCGACGAGCCCGACGAGGTGGCCTGGCCACCTTGGGTGCATCCGGCCATCGGGCTTTTGACCCTGCTCGTGACGGTGGCACTCGGCCTGCACGCATGGCTGTATATTCTGGCGCCGCTCTCGCGTGACGAAGCGGCCTTGGCCACGTACCTCGCCCTCCTGGTCACCGTGTCGTGGGTGTCGGCGATTGGGCTCATCTCCGCCATCGCGTTGCTGGCGGTTCGGTGGGTGTCGAGAGTTCGTCGCACGAGAACTGGCACGCTTCGTTTATCCTGCGAGGAGAAGGCCGCGGCCGCCACCCGGTCCGAGGCGCGAGCCCGCTGACACCCGCTGTACGTTTTTGCTTCTCATCCCGCCGATCTTCCTGTATGTCGTAGCCTCTGACGCTGGTTCGGCTCCGTCCGCCCAACCCCGTCCCACTCTCGGCCATGCATCCCGATCGACAGCGAGTCCTCGTGTGGAGTATTCCCGTCGCGACGCTCGTCATCTTCGTCGTGCTCGGCTGGAATCAGCGCCACCTGCGCGGCGATGCGCCGGAGCCGAAGGAGCCCGTCGCCGAGGCGCAGGCCATCCTGCTGGACGTGCTGGAGGTGGCCCACCGCATCCCCTACGCCTTCGAGCGCGATCGGGTGCTGCTCGGCATCGCCGCCGGTTTCGCGCAAACCGGCGAAACCGGCGCGGCCTTGCGTGTGGCGGCGACGGTGACCAAGGCGCCGTTGAGGGAGCAGGCCTTCTTCCTGGCCATCCACGCCCTGGTGAGGGATGGACAGGTCCAGGATGCCGAAGCAATCCTGGCCCGCATGCGACACCCCGAGTTGTACCCCGGGGCCGCGGCCTTGGTCATGGCCGCCCAGATCCGCGCGGGGAAGCCGGAGGAGGCGCTCCGGCTTTACGAGTCGATCCCCCCCTCCGCCGGCAGGCGACGCGTGTGGGAATACGTCGCCGCGCATCGCTCCGGTTCCAACGCCATCGGGCCGATCGTGGAGATCGCCGACGGGCTGGTCGATGAAGACGAGCGCGACTGGGCACTGGCCGGCATCGCGCGGGGCCTCGCCAAGCGCGGCAGGGTCCTGCGAGCCGAGACGGTCGCCGGGCGCATCTCTTCGGAGGCGGCGCGTGCCTCCGCGCAATGGGGCATAGCCGGCGGGCAGGCGCGAACGGGCGATCTCGGCGGGGCGTTGCTCACGGCGACCCACCTGCCGCCTGTGCAGGAAGCGAGGGCCGCCGCCGTCTCGGAAATCGCAAAGGCCTATGTCGCCCTGGGCGATACCGACGGCGCCCTCAACATGGCCGACACGTTGGCCGACGCGCGCGAGCGGGCCTGTGTGCTCCGGGCGGTGGCTGTGATGCAGGCGGCTTCCGGTGCCGCCGCGGCGGGATTCCGGACGAGCCTGCGCATTGCCGAGGGCGGGGAGCGATCGAGAGCGCAAATCGAAGTGGCCCGTGGCCAGGCGCAGGGAGGAGACGTGGCGGGTGCCCTGAAGGTTGCGGCCACGATTCGAGAGCAGGCGCTCCGCTCGAGAGTGCTGGTCGAGGTCGCCCTCGTGCAAGCTGCGGCCGGTGTGGTCGACGGCGCCAAGCGCACGATGGGGAGGTTGCCCGACTCCTTGGGGATGAAGGCGACGGTGTACTCTGAGATGGCCGCGGCGCGTGCGCGGGCAGGGGAATTTGATGAGGCCGTGGCCTTGGCCGGCGAGTTCGGAAAGCCCTCCGAACGGGCCGTGGTCCTCCTCGGAGCGGCGCGGGGGGGCCTTGAGCGGGCGCACAGGATCACGCTGCCGGGGCCGGAGGTCGTCTGCGGATTTCCCTCCCGCACCGTCGACCTGTTGCTCAGGCCCGTCGAGATGGAGCGACTGGTCGAGAACCGTTACGCGCGTTCCTGATCCGGCTGCGTCGACTTCTCGGGTTCGTTCCCGTCGAGCGGGACCCATTGCTTGCTGGCCACATCGTACCGCAAACCGTCCAGCCCAAAGGTGCGCACGAACGCGACGATCTTCCACAGCTGCGCTTCGCTGAGCTTGTCCTTGTACCCGCGCATTTGTGTGTAGGGGACGCCCTCGGCCAGGCGCCAGAGCAGGTGAGAATCGCTGTAGCGCTTCATGCTCGCCGTATCCCGAAAATTCCGCGCGCCTGATTTTACGGGCTTTCCAGTCCGCCCGTGGCACTCGGCGCAGTTCACGTCCCGATGCGTGAGCCCGAGATACAGCGCCCGCCCTTCCTCGACGATCGACTCGTCGCTCCACCAGCCGACAGGCATGTGCTTGCTTGCATAGGCCGCAGGGACGGCCTGGGTGCGGCCGGATTCGCTGTGCTTCGTGCACCCGGACAGCGGGATGACGGCAGCCAAGAGGATCGTGGCGGCGATGATCTGGTGCATCGTGCGGGTCATATGGCCTCCTGATGAATCAGCACGTTCTTCACATTAGTAACACGCCCGAAGGGCCTGATGCAGGACACCTGTCGAAGGTTGACGGGTGACGTGGCCGGTTTCCTCGCGACCGGTCGCGCGGTCGCCGTCACAGTTCTGGAAATTCGATTTATTTTCTGTCCTCACGGACCCCCGTGCTAGGCTTCTCGCCAGTTCAACCACTCCAGGACATCAACCCTACGTGACGAACGGCGTTGTTCCAGGCCCCCAAGGCGGCTCCCGCCGATGACCGCCGGGTTCCTTGTGCGTCGCGTCGTGGGCAACAACCGAGTGATGACATGACCGAACGTGCCCTGAGCGCACAGTCCCTGCGAATCATTCTCCTCGTCATGTTCATGGTCTCCGGGTTCTCCGGCCTGATCTACGAGTCGGTCTGGGGGCGGTACCTCAAGCTGTTTCTGGGCCATTCCGCCTACGCGCAAACGCTGGTGCTCGCGATCTTCATGGGGGGCATGGCGTTGGGGTCGTGGTTGAGCAGCCGGTACTCCCCGCGATGGAAGAACCTGCTGCGATGGTACGCGGTGACCGAGGGCGTCATCGGCCTGCTCGGGTTGGTGTTCCACGCGCTCTTCGATGCGGTCACCAACCTGGCCTACAGCACGATCATGCCGGCCCTCGGCGAGCCGATCACCGTCAACGTTCTGAAGTGGACCCTCTCGGCGCTCCTGATCCTTCCCCCGTCGATCCTGCTCGGCATGACCTTCCCGCTCATGAGCGCCGGCATGATCCGCGTCTTCCCTCAGGTCCCTGGCTCCTCCATCTCGCTGCTGTATTTCGCGAATAGCCTCGGTGCGGCGGTCGGGGTGCTCGTCAGCGGCTTCTTCCTGGTCGGACGGATCGGCCTGCCCGGCACCATTCTCGCGGCCGCGTTGATCAACATCGTGGTGGCCATCGTGGTCTGGTTTCTGTCGAACGGGATCGAGGAGCACACGGTTCCGGGCGCCGAACCCACGGAGCCGAGCGCCAGCTTCCAGGTCTGGCCCAACGCCCTCCTGCTGTGGGTCGCCCTGTTCACGGGGCTGGCCTCCTTCGTGTACGAGATCGGGTGGATCCGCATGCTCAGCCTGGTCCTGGGTAGCTCGACGCATGCGTTCGAGATCATGCTCAGCGCCTTCCTCGCTGGTCTCGCCTTCGGCGGCCTCTGGATCAAGCGGCGTATCGAGCGCATCAGCGAGCCCACGGCGTACCTCGGCTGGATCCAGGTCGTCATGGGGCTCCTGGCGCTGTCGACCCTCGTCGTCTACGGGCAGTCGTTTGAGGTCATGCAGGCCACGATGCGCGCCCTAGCCAAGACCGACCAGGGCTACGTAGTCTTCAACTTCGCCAGCCACGCGATTGCGCTCGTGGTGATGTTTCCCGCCACATTCTGCGCGGGCATGACGCTGCCCCTGATCACGTTCTGCCTGCTCAAGCAGGGCGTGGGGGAAAAGAGCATCGGCTCGGTCTACGCCGCGAACACCCTGGGGGCGATCATCGGAGTGTTCCTGGCGACCCATGTCGGCATGCCCCTGCTGGGGCTCAAGGGCCTCATCACGTTCGGGGCGGGCGTCGACATCGTCGTAGGCGTTGTCCTGCTCTGGACCGCGCTCAGCGCCCGACGGATCCACGTGCCCGCGGCCGCCGCGGCGATCGGCCTCGTGGCGTTGCTCGTCACGCTGGTGGGCGTGCATCTGGACACGTTGAAGATGGCCTCGGGTGTCTATCGGATCGGGAGCTTCTATGCGCCGGACACCGCGACGAACGTGTACCACAAGGACGGCAAGACTGCGACGATCGACCTGGTCCAGTTCGACCAGGGCGTGCTCTCGATCATCACGAACGGAAAGCCGGATGCCTCCATCAACGTGAAAGACGGGGGCCAACCCGTCAGCGACGAGGAGACGATGGTCCTGTCAGGGGCGATTCCTCTGGCGGTGCATGCGGATGCAAAGAGGGCAGCCGTGATCGGCATGGGCTCGGGGCTCACGAGTCACGTCCTGCTGACCAGTGACACCCTCGCCCGGGTCGACACAATCGAGATCGAGGAAGCCGTGGTGGAAGCGGCGAGGGGATTTGGGTCCCGGGTCGAGCGCGTCTTCACCGATCCCCGCAGCCGCGTGTTCATCGAGGACGCGAAGGCGTTCTTCTCCACCCACAACCAGAAGTACGACATCATTGCGTCGGAGCCCTCGAATCCGTGGGTGAGCGGCGTGTCCAGCCTGTTCTCGGAGGAGTTCTACCAACTTGTCAGCCGGCACCTGACGCGGCAGGGCATCCTCGTCCAGTGGTTTCAAGCCTACGAGATCAACCCGACGCTGGTCGCCTCCGTGCTCCAGGCGCTGACGAAGACCTTCGGCAATTACGCGATCTTCGCGGCCAACGACATGGACATGTTGATCATCGCCAGCAAGGGGTACAGCCCCTTCCGGCTCAGCGCCGCCGTCTTCGCGCAGCCGGCGTTGGCCGCAGAGCTGAAGCGGCACCAGATCACGACGGTGGCCGACCTGGAAGTGCGGCGGATCGGGGACAAGCGCCTGCTGCATCCGCTCTTCGCCAGTTTCGGCGCGCCGGCCAACTCGGACTATTTTCCGTTTCTTGACCTCCGTGCGGTAAAGGCCCGGTTTCTTCAGGAAAGCGCGGGGGAGTTGCTCCGCCTCCGGACGGCTGCCGTGCCGGTCGTGGAGATGCTGTCACATTCGCTGAACGGTGGATTGGGGGAGGCGGCACCGATCAGCAAGCACGGAGGGGCGGGACCGGTCAGCCAGTACCAGAAGATGGTCGCGGTGTACCGGGCGGAGACCATCAAGAATTACTTTCTCGGCGGACGGCGCACCCCGTCGTCACTCACCATGCCCGCGAGCCTTCAGAAGGACATCGAGCTGCTCAAGGTTCGGCTCCTGGATTGCCATGACCGTCACGGCACGAATGTCTGGTTCCATTCGTTGTTCAGAGTGGCGAGTGCGATCAATGCCCATCTCCCCTCGTCCGATCTCAAGACGATTTGGAAAAAATTCCGGTCCTCCGGCTGCTACCGGAACATGACCGGCTCGCAAAAGTCCTGGCTATCGATGTACCAGGCGGTCGGCAGTCGCAACCCACAGGAGATGGCCCGGCGGGCGGAGGCGTTGCTGCGCAGCGGCCAGAAGCTGAGCACCGAGCGCCTGCAGTATCTTCTTGCGGCGGGGATGACCGGACATCTCGCGCTGGGACAGCCCGAGCGTTCGCTCGAGCTCTGGACCCAGTATGGTCCGCGGGCGTCGGGGAACAGACCGCCGGACCTCCTCTTCCGCATGCTCGTGGCCCACAGCCTGCCACGCGGTCGGGCCTGACCCGCTCTCCGCCCCACTCCGCAAGCGTCGCCCGTCTTTGCGGTGGTGTCCCAGAAGTTCGCTGCACCATTCGCCCCGCCTTCAGCTCCTCACCCCGGCCCTCTCCCCGGGTGCCCGTGGCTCATCCCGCTGCAACGGGTGATGGGGAGAAGGGAGGAGGATCGTGAAAGGACTCCGAAAAGTCATTTCCGGGCCCCCACTCTCAGGGGGCCGGGAGTCGTGCGGAAGGTCGGTCGTACGGTTGACTCGGGCGATGTCGGCCGGATCGAGCGGAAGGCAGACGGACTGCAGGCTGAACCGGATGAACGGGGGTTTGGTGAGAATCGGCCCTGGGCGGGCTTCAGTGGCCTTACGTATTTTTTTTGAGAAACTTTCGCAAGCGCGAGCGCTCGGTCGCCTTCACCCGGATGAATTTGAGGCCAAATCGGCGTCCCAGCGCCCAGCGGACGGCGGCGGCGTTGACCATGACGGAGTCCGTCAGGCCGGGCACCGTGACATGCAGCGCGAGCTGGGTTCCCTTGCGCAGGACGGTCGTGCTCTCAACGCCGCAGCCGGTGGGAGACAGGTCGGTCATCGTGCCCTTCCCGACCACGTGATTGCCGAGAAATACGACGGGGCAGTGAACTAGCAGGCGATCAGAACGTCTCTCGTCCATTGTGGGCTCCCGAAACAGGCTCGTCAGTAAGGATCGCAAGGTCGGCATGGAGTCTATCCGCGCGGGCCATCAGGCTCGGCTGACCGGTTATGCGTGTTTGAGGAACGAAAAATCGGGTTTGCTCGCATTGGTGACAACGAAACGACGCAGCCGCCTCCATTCCTGCTCGCCCAGAATCATGTTCTTGACGCCGAACGTGAGGCCCGAGGCCCAGCGTACGGTGGCGAGCTGCACTTCCATCGGGTCCTCCCCATCGGGCAGGGCCACGCGCAGGAGTAAAGGCGTTCCCCTGCTCACAGGTTGACTGCCGGCAACTTGCCAGCCCCCGGTGGAGAGGTTGACGATGGTTCCCCGTCCGGCCACCTTCGCGCCCGCGGCGCTGTCCGCATAGGTGACGGGACACCGAACCAACAATCGAAGGTCGTGTCGTAATTCCATGAGGGTTTTGCTCACGATGAAAAACACCTTCCTCAGAACAGGCGTGGGTACCTACACTTATGGCCAACTTGCCGACGCTCAGTCTATCCCACTTTTGCAGGGGCAAGGCCAGCTATCGCTGGATGCAGATTTTGCCGGGCCACGCGCACCAAGCCGTGAGCAAAGGAATCGGTCCCGACGCAGTTCAGCCCATCCAACCGGCTCCCCATGACGCTCGCGAGGGGGGTGTGCGATCAGCTCGACGCCGAATTGTCCAGGCGCTTCAATCAGTTGACAGGCGTCCGGGCGTTTTCTATCATCTCAGTCTCTACCGAAGCTTAGGCGCCGCCGCCGGTTTCATGACGCCGCATCCGCTCGTTAAGCGCGAAAGCTTACTAATTTTGAGTAGTGGTTGCAACCGCGCCACCGAATGAGCTATGACAACGGCGCAACCAGGTTGTCCCCATCGTCTAGCCTGGCCTAGGACGCCGGCCTTTCAAGCCGGCAACACGGGTTCAAATCCCGTTGGGGACACCATTTTTTCCTCCTCGCCCGAGCCGGCGCCCCT
>JBFISJ010000132.1:0-7804 GCA_041608595.1 Nitrospiraceae bacterium | reverse complement strand
GGGGCACCTTGAGCGTATCCTTTTGTTCCTCCTTCCGCTCTTCGAGCGTGAGCGCCGCAGCTATCTGACCATTGGAATCGGCTGTACAGGTGGCCGTCATCGATCTGTGGCGATCGCAGGCAGGCTGGCTGACATCTTGCAGAAAGCCGGGCGCCAGGTCACGCTCAGCCACCGCGACGTTCAAAAATCCGCTTAATCCAGGACGCGCCCCCCGCCTTCGCGAAAGCTTCCGGCTCCGCTGAAGCGGAGGCCTGCTCGCCAAAGCTTGAGCGAAGGCGGGCGGACAAGCCGGCCTGCCATAATTGCCTAAGCCCTCGATATTAGGTTCATTTGACAGGCCTACTATATTGACTATACTTGATTCGTATCCGTCTGAAGCCTCTCAATTTTTGCCGTACGGCGACCCGTGAAACAGCTCAAGACGAATTCGAAAAAGCTATACAAAACGAACCAAGTGTGCGAGTTGTTTGATGTTTCTCGCGCAACCCTATTTCGGTGGGAGCGGGAGGGTCTCATTACGGGACCGCCGCGGGACTGGCGAAACTGGCGGCTGTATACGTCAGACAACGTGGAGGAGATCAAACGCTTGATCCAGAGCCGCAAAGGGCAAGTTTAGCCACAAAGGCACCGTATGCTACCTGACTTCAAACAGTTGCTCGCATTCGACTTCGGCGACCTCATGTCCGGCAAGAAACAACTTCTCGGCCTGGATATCGGGTCCAGTGCCGTCAAGGCGATTCAAATGAAAGAGACGAAGGGGCGCTATGTGCTGGAGAAGTTCGGCATCAAGCCCTTGGAGCCCGAAGTGATCGTGGACGGATCGGTCATGGACGAGGGGCGGGTGATCGGCGCCATCAAGGAGTTGATCGACGAGAACGGCATTAAGCTCAAGAAGGTCGCCATCTCCATCTCGGGCCACTCGGTCATCGTGAAGAAGATCAGCCTCCCCCCCATGCCCGACGACGAGCTGGAGGGGCAGGTCAAGCTGGCGGCCGAGCAATACATCCCCTTTGACATCAACGAAGTGAATTTCGACTTCCATATCCTCAATCCCACCGACCAGGCCGAGGACGGCGAGCCCCAAATGTCCGTGTTGCTCGTGGCCGCCAAAAAAGACAAGGTCAATGAGCTGAGCGAGCTCGTAAAGGGAGCCGGACTGGTGCCGGTCGTGATGGACGTCGATGCTTTCGCGATCGAAAACATGTACTCCATCAACTACTCGGATTCCGGTGAAGAGACGATCGCGCTGGTCAACATCGGAGCCAGTGTCATGAACGTGAATATCGTGAAGGGTGGCACCTCCGTGTTTACGCGGGACATCCCCATTGGTGGGAACCGATACACCGAGGCGATCCAGCGCGAGCTCGGCATGACCTATGACGAAGCCGAAGCGACCAAGAGAGGCCGAAACGAGTCGAGTGTCGACTCCGATACCGTGGCCAGTGTGATCGAGGGCGTCAACGCCGAGGTCTCCTCCGAGATCGCACGCACCATCGATTACTTCCGGACGACGGGATCGGAGGGCGATATCGGGCGCATCCTGCTGTGCGGGGGGAGCTCCAAGATCAGCGGATTGGCTCAACTGCTGAGCGACCGAATGGGAACGCCGACCGAGGTGGCCAATCCCTTCAACCAGGTCGACACGGGAAGTGCCGATGTCGACCCTGACACTCTTGCCGATATGGCTGCTGAGGCCGCCGTGGGAGTCGGGCTCGCGCTCAGGACGGTCAACGATCGATGATTCGCATCAACCTACTCCAGACGACGACCCGCGCCCGCAAAGTCGGGGGCCAGTGGGATGTCCATGCCGAGGTTACCGCTGCCGCCGTGCTGGTGGTGTTCGTCCTCGGCGCCTGCATCTACTACTCAGGCGCGCTAGAGGACGAGATCCAGCTGAAGATGGTTGAGAAGCGGCAAAAGCGGGCTCAAATCAACAGCCTGAAGAGCAAGCTGCAGAAGGTCGAGGATTTTGAGAAAAAGAAGAAGCTGCTCGAGGACAAGAACAGAATTATCGAGCAGTTGGAGAAGCGTCGCGGGGGGCCCGTCAAGGTTTTGGACGAGATCAGCAAAGGGCTCGACCCCCTCAAATTGTGGCTCACCAAGCTCACGGTACAAGGCAAGAAGGTGACGTTGCAGGGTCAGGCTCTGGAAAACGATGACGTCGTGGGGTTCGTGAACAATCTGCGTCGGGGCGAGGTGTTCGAGGATATCAACCTTGGCGAAATTCGGGCCAAGCTCGAGCACAAGGTGAAGTTCTTCGAGTTCACCCTGAAACTGAAGATCAAGGGGTAGCATGGATCTGCCAAAGATCAATCTCGACGTGCTTCGAACCATACCGATGGCCCAGAAAGCCGGCGCGCTGGTGATCGGACTCGGCTTCATCGGTGTCTTTTTCCACTTCTACGTGTTCGAGCCGAAGAGCGCCTTGATCGCACAGCTCGACTCGGAGCTCAGGAAGCTGAACAAGTCCGTGCAGACGCTCACGATTAAGGTCAAGCACCTGGATGAATTGGAGGCTGCGAACAAGCAGCTCGAAATCGAGCTGGCCAAGAAACGGGATCGCCTCCCACCCCGTGAAGAGGCCGTGATGCTGCTAAAGCAGGTCACCGATTTGGGTGTGAGACTGGGTTTGGACGTCAAGCTCTGGAAGCCGGGCAAGCAGTCGATGGATGGCACCAAACTCTTCGTCAAGATGCCCGTCAGCGTTGAGGTGGTGGGCGGATATCACACCGTTGCCCTGTTTTTTGATCGCGTCTCCAAGTTACCCAGGACGATCAATGTCTCCGATCTCAAGATGGGGGCACCAAAGTTTGAGGAAGGGCGGGCGATCATTCAAACGGTCTTCGACCTCACCGCTTATGCGGCTCCGTAGAGGAAACGTGTTGTGCCCGGGCACGCTTTGTCCCCGAGGCGTTGGTTGAGGAGAGAGCTTCAGCAGGTTATGCGTCGATTGAGACTGCTCGTCACAGTTGCAGGGGTGATCATGGTGGCCTTGGCAGCCACGTGGGGAAGCGATGCGCAGGCGGAGCTCGAACCGACAATGCTGGTGGCTCAGGCCGTGCCGGCCGACCAGGCCGCGGCAGCCGGCGCGGAAGCCCCACCGCCACCGGCCAGCCAGACGGCGGGTGAGGCGGACTATTCCTATGACCCGTCGGGTCGCCGCGATCCCTTCACGCCGCTCATCCAACGCGGATTGGGTGCAGAAAAATCCGATCGGGCCCTGCCGCCGCTGCAACGGGTGGGGCTGACCGAAATCAACCTGATCGGTATCATCTGGGGCGGATTCGGGTACACCGCCATGGTGCAGACGCCGGACGGCAAAGGCTACGCAGTGCGACGTGGCACACGGATCGGCCCGAACAACGGCATCGTTTCCAAAGTGACGCAAAACAGCATCGTCGTGACAGAGCGCTACACGGACATTTATGGCAAGGATCAGGAACGGGAGTACGTCAAGCTCCTGCATCCGAGTGAGGAATCAGAATGAAGCCGAGAGCTTTCCTCTACCAGACAGTTGTCCTGGCGATCATCGCGGCGCCCCTGCTCCTTGGGCTGCCGCAAGACTCGGCGCGTGCGGAGGCGGGGCGCGCGGCGGGGTCACCGGGTGAGCATGCCGCCGACCGCGCCAAGGTGATGACCAAGGTCGAGGTGCACCGGGGAGCCGAGACGGCGGTGATCGCGATCTTTGGCGACGGGCTGTTGCGTTATGACGCCAAGCTCATCGACCAGGGTCGGCTGGTCGTGGACCTCCCGGGTCTCTCGTCCGCGTTGAAGCGGAAGGTGCTGCCCGTGGACCACGCCCTGCTCAAGCGCATTCGCATCGGCAGTCATGTGGACCGGCTTCGCCTGGTCTTTGATCTGCCCGGCCCGATCGCCTATTCCGTGGACCAGGCCGGCAATCGGCTGAGCGTTCGGCTCCAGTCCGCCGCGCCGCCATCGCCGGCATCAAAAGGACTCAGCGCCCAGCCCAAGCAAGCCGCCCCGCCCAAGCGAAAAATGGCGCGGAAGGCACCCAAGACAACTCCCCTTAAAGCGGCGCCCTCCAAGGTCGCGTTGCGGCAAGCGCCGACGCCGCGGGTGAGCACCATCACGCAGCCCAGCCCCCGATTGGCGCAGATGAGCGCCGGGCAGGCCGCGTCCTTCAATCCCAGCGCGGGGAAGGGAAACTACAAGGGACGGAGGATCTCGCTCGACTTCCAGGGTGCGGACATCAGCAACGTGTTGCGGCTGATCGCCGAGGTCAGTGGCTTCAACATTGTGATCGGGGAGGGTGTGAAGGCCAAGGTCACGATGAAGCTGGTGAACATTCCCTGGGACCAGGCCCTAGACATGCTGCTCAAGATGAACAATCTGGGTATGGTCAAAGAAGGGAACATCATCTGGATCGATACGCTCGCCAACATTGCCAAGCAACAGGAGGCCGAAGCGAGGGCCCAGGAGACGAAGATTAAAGCTGAAAATCTGGTGACGAAGGTCATTTACGTCCAAAACGTGAAGGCCAACGACATCCTGGTGACGCTGAAGCAGCATCTCAGCCCCCGCGGCCAGATCCAGGTCAACAGGGGGAGCAACGCCCTGGTGTTGCAGGAAACGGAGTCGAACATTGCAGAATTCATCAAACTGGTTCGCAAGCTCGACATCGTCAGCCCCCAAGTGCAGATCGAGGCCCGCATCGTTCAGGCCGACACCAACTATTCTCGATCCCTGGGCGTGCAGTGGGGTCTGCGGCATAGCGATTTCAACACCGACGGCTCTTTCCAGGTGATCGGGAACCTCACCGGCCCGTTCTCGGAGCCGAATGTCGAGGGATCGGACGGTGGGTTTGAGCGGACCTTCCTCGTCAATCTCCCGGCGGCCGTGACCGGTCTTAACAGCGTGCCTGGTATCGGATTCAACATGGGTCGCCTGGGAGGTGGGCTCGACCTCGACCTCCGCCTGTCGGCTGGCGAGCTGCTGGGTTTGACGAAGGTCATCGCGGCTCCGCGCATCACGACGCTCGACAACCAGGAGGCCAAGATTGAGCAAGGCGAGGCGATCCCGTTCCAGACCACTTCGCTGCAGGGCACACAGACTACCTTCGTGGATGCCAACCTCACGCTGCAGGTGACGCCGCAGATCACCTCGCGGGATCCCAACGAGGAGGCGAAAAACATCCTTTTGAAGGTCAAGGCAACCCGAAACGCGGTCGGCGCGCGCAGCAATCCAGCCGGTCCCAGTATCGACAAGCGCGAGGCAACGACCCAGGTCATGGTCAAGAACGGGGAGACGGTCGTGATCGGCGGAATCTTCGTCGACACCCAGGACAACAACGTCCAGGGCGTGCCCTATCTGTCCCGGATTCCCGTCCTGGGGTGGCTGTTCAAGAACAAGACGGAGACCGTCTCGAAGCAGGAGCTGCTGATCTTCATCACGCCGACCATTGTAACTTGAGGCGTGAACAGTCTAAAATCCCGCCATGTTGCGCTACCTCAATGGCGGGGAGTCCCACGGCAAGTGTCTCATCGCGGTTCTCGAGGGAGTGCCGGCCGGCCTCCCTATAGCCCACGACATCATCAACCTCGATCTGGCCAGGCGGCAGCGCGGCTATGGCCGCGGTGGCCGCATGCGTGTCGAGCAGGACCAGGTGGAGTTTCTGAGCGGCGTCCGCAAGGGTCGGACATTGGGCACGCCCATCGGCCTGCGTGTGGCCAATAAGGACTGGGAGAACTGGAAAGACGTGATGGCCAGTGAGCCCGGACCCGTTCCGCCAGGAAAAGTCGTGACGCGGCCGCGTCCAGGCCATGCGGATCTGGTGGGGGCGATTAAATATGGACATCGCGATGTCCGCAATGTGCTGGAGAAGGCCAGTGCCCGGGAGACGGCCATCCGTGTCGCCATCGGTGCCGTCGCAAAGGTCCTTCTGGCCGAGTTCGGCATGCGGGTGATCAGCTTCACGACCGAGATTGGCGGGATCGTCGCGCAACGGGTGGAGGATCCGCTGGATGCCTTCGAGCGTGCGGAGGCGTCGGACGTGCGCTGCGCGGACCAGGAAGCGGGTGCACGGATGGTCGAGCAGATTCGAGCCGCCAAGCACCGTGGGGATACCCTCGGCGGAGTGTTCGAGGTGGTGGTGACCAATCCGCCGATCGGGCTGGGGACCTATGCCCAGTGGGATCGGCGCCTAAGCGCCCGGCTCGCGATGGCCGCGATGAGCATCCAGGCGATGAAGGGAGTGGAGATCGGCATGGGGTTCGAGGCGGCGCGACGGTTCGGTTCCGAGGTGCACGACGACATCTACTATGACCGAGGCCTCCCGGGCTTCGTGCGAAAGAGCAACAACGCCGGCGGGTTGGAGGGCGGGATCACCAACGGCAATCCGATCGTCCTGCGCGTGGCGATGAAGCCGATCTCGACGCTGTACCGCCCCAAGAAGAGCGTGGACATCGAGAGCAAAGAGCCGTTCGACGCGACGGTGGAGCGATCGGACATCTGTACCGTTCCGGCGGCCGGCGTGGTCGGTGAGGCCGTGATCGCCTTCGAGATGGCCAACGCGATGGTCGAAAAGTTCGGCGGGGACAGCCTCGAGGAAATGAAACGCAATTATGAGGCGTACCAGGCCTATGTGAAAGCCTTTTAGTTCTCGCGGGCTTGTGGTAGCATCCCCCTCCTGATCCTCCTGCATTCTCCCGTCCTCATTCGAGATGGACCACCCCATGATGCGGCCTGTGGGTCAGGGGAGACGCGCGCCACGATGATGCCACGTCACGACGCCAAAGATGCCGGCCAGGAGATCGTCAAGGTCTCGTTGGGGACACGGAGCTACGAGATCAGAATCGGGCCGGGACTGCTTGGTGAGATTGGCCCGGCGCTGGCGGGTCTCGGCTTCGATGGCCAGGTGGCGGTCGTGACCGATCGGGCGGTCGCCAGACACTACGCCGCTCCCGTCATGCGGTCCCTCACGCGTGGCGGCTTTAGAGCGGAGCGGATCGTTCTGCCCAGCGGCGAACGGACAAAGACGCTGCGGTCGGTGGGAGTCATTCTGGATCGCCTGGTGCACGCCCGATTCGAGCGCGGGTCCGTGGTTGTCGCCTTGGGCGGAGGGGTGGTGGGGGACATCGCTGGATTCGCGGCGTCGGTGTACCTCCGGGGAATTCCGTACATTCAGGTGCCGACCACACTGGTGTCGCAGGTCGACTCCAGTGTGGGCGGAAAGACGGGGGTGAATCACCCGTCGGGAAAAAATCTCATCGGCGCGTTTCACCAACCGCATGTGGTCCTCATCGACCCCGACACCTTGCGAAGCTTGCCCCGCCGCGAGTGGATCGCGGGCCTGGCCGAAGTCATCAAATACGGCGTGATCGCGGACGAGCCTTTTTTCGGCTATCTGGAAGCACACGTGGATCGGATCGTGGCCATGTCGCGGGAGCCGGTGATGCGCGTCATCGCGCGTTCGTGCGAGATCAAAGCCGAGGTGGTTTCGCAGGATGAACGGGAAACGGGGCTGCGCCGAATCCTTAACTATGGCCATACGATCGGCCATGCGCTCGAAGCCGTCGGTCGCTATCGGTCCTTGATCCACGGTGAGGCGGTCGCCATCGGAATGGTCCAGGAAGCCGATCTGGCCCGGTCACTGGGGGTGTGCGATCCCGCAGTGGTCCGCCGTCAGCGGGACCTCGTGCGGCGGGCCCGCTTGGCCGATGCCATGCCTCGTGTCTCCTGCACGGCTCTGTGGCGGGCCATGCAGCTGGACAAGAAGGTCATGGGAGGTCAGGTCCACTGCGTCCTGCCCGAGCAAATCGGCCGCGTCGTGGTCAGGGCCGTGGGC
>JBFISJ010000131.1:0-7813 GCA_041608595.1 Nitrospiraceae bacterium | reverse complement strand
CTTCGCGGAACACGTCTGCTCGGGAAGTGCGGGGCCCGAACCTCCACGACTCGCAATGGCAGGCGCGCCCCCCGCTCCGCCGTCGGGAAGGGAGGCTCTACGATTAACGCAGCAAGTAAGCAGGCGGGTCGATAGGAAAGGCGAGCCGCGCGCCCTTCTTGAGCTGGAGGTCGGCCGCCACCCCGGCCGCGAGCTCCAGGACGAAGACCGCTTTTCTGATGGGCTGGTACTGTGGGCAGCCGTTGTCGTTGCGATGGCAGGGGGGCACATCGGGCTCGATGTGCACAATTCGCTTCTGGACATCAAGCCAGATGATGTCCAACGAAATCCACGTGTTCTTCATCCAAATGGTCCAGTGTTGCGGCTCGCCGAAGGTGAACAGCATCCCCCGATCTTTGGGCAGGTGCGTGCGAAACATGAGCCCGCGTACCCGCTTTTCGGTGGTGTCGGCGTGCTCGGCCCAGATTGTCTCGCCCTTCGGTGTCTTCACCGGAATGAGCACCTCCTCGTCCGTTGCGCCCCCCGTTCGTGACACCCCGGCCGTCATCAGGCAGATGGCTAAGAGGCCAATGGCGATTCCAAGACCAGGCCGGGGGGATCGATGCAAATGCGAGTGAGGACGCATGACGTGATCGTAGAGACCGTGTTGGCCTGCTGTCAAGGTAAGACCCGCCCAGAGCGAGGCTCCGTGAGGAGGCCAGTCGGGCCTGCCCTGAGCGAGGTGCCGCCAGGCACCGAGTCGAAGGGTTGAAATCCCAATGGGGCCTGTGTCATTCTAACGTCGCAGGTGTCATTCGTTTGAGAGGGGTGACCAGGCCATGAAAATGAAACGCAAGGTCTTGTACAAAAAGGGCGTGTTTTCGTGCCCGCGGTGCCAGCAAAAATACGTGCAGGAAAAGTGGCTTGAGGAGGCCCGCATCCGATGCCACAAGTGCGACTACCGCGGGACCTTGACCGAGATCTCGGTTGAGGAGCACATGGACGAGGAAACGGTCAGGTATTGACCGATCCAGCCGTCGCTGCGACGCCAGCGCATGGCAGGAGTGATGCGGGAAAGAGTCCAACAGGGTGAAGTGGAAAGGCCGGCTCTGGGGAGCCGGCCTTTTTTGTTTGGCCGTCATGGAGGCCCGGTGATGCGCAAGATCTGTGAGAGAGTGGCAGTGTCTGCAGCCGCCTGGCTGCTGGTCGTCCAGCCGGTGTTGTCCGCCGAACCAAAGCCCGGCATCAAGGTGCTCGTCGCCTACTATTCCATGACCGGAAACACGGAGAAGATGGCGCGCGGGGTCGCCCAGGGAGTCCGGAGCGTCCCAGAGGCCGTGGCGGTCCTGAAGCGTGTGGACGGCGTCACCGCAGACGACTTGTTTTCATCGGATGCGATCATCGTCGGCTCTCCCGTGTATTGGTCGAACATGGCGGGCCCTGTGAAGACGTTTTTCGATGACTGGCAATTGAAGTTCGGGGTCTTTCCGGAGTTCAAGATGCAAGACAAGGTCGGCGCGGCCTTCACGACCGGCGGTCAAGTCTCGGCAGGAAAAGAGCTCACCATGCTGACCATCCTGGCTGCAATGCTGGGCAACAAGATGATCGTCGTCAGCGGGGGTGGGGCCTTCGGCGCCTCGGCGACGACCGAGGGTGCCAGCCGGGGAGTCGATGTCAGCGAACTCGCGGAGGCGCAGGCGCTGGGAACGCGCGTGGCCGAGGTGACGATGACGATACAGCGTGGTCGACGTCGGTGAGTAAAGCGGAAGGGAGGACTGGGCTCGCGGCCCGCCGCGTCGCCGTCGGGCCGTCACGATCAGACCGTTTGTTCAAGCTCGGACACCATCTCGCGAATGGTATCGAAGCCCGACTGCCAGAAAACCTGGGAACGCATGTCGACGCCCACGTCGGACAGGATGGAGGCCGGGCTTCTCGACCCTCCCGCGGCCAGCATGTCCAAATACCTCGGCACGAAGGCCGCCCCTCGCTCCTTGTACATTTGATAAAGCGCCAGCACGAGGAGGTTGCCGAAGCTGTACGCGTAACAATAGAACGGGCTGGAGAAAATGTGCGGAATCGAGAGCCATTCCCACTGGAAGTCGTCGGGCACCTCGACCGCGGTGCCGAATTGCTCCCGCAGATTAGCCAGGTAGACCTGTGACAGGTCACGGACGGTCGCGCCGCGCGCCACCATGTCGTGAGCCTGTTGCTCGAACAACACGAAATAGGCCTGACGCAGTACGGTCGCGTAGATGTCGTCGAGCTGCGCGATCAGCAGTCCTTGCTTGACGGCTTTGTTCCGCTCCTGAGCCATGAGGGTGTCCGAGAGTATGCGCTCCCCGAAGACCGACGCGGTCTCCGCGAGGGGCAACGTGGCGTGAAACGTGAAAACGGAGTGGTGAGCCGCCATCATACCGTGCACGGCATGACCCAGTTCGTGCGCCAGCGTCGCGACGTCACGGGCTTCGCCGGTGTAGTTCAGAAAGACGTAGGGCGTAAAGCCTGGCACCACGCTGTAACAGTACGCCCCGCTCATCTTGCCCGGCTGCGTCACTGCGTCGATGTGGCGTTCCGAAAACACCTGGTCCGCCAGTTCGGCCAGGCGTGGTGAAAATGACCGGTATGCGGAGAGGACCATTCGCACCGCGTCATGATAGCGAAACCTCTTGCGGTCGGCATGATGCGGAGCATAAATATGATACCGGGACATGTTCCGGATCTTGCAGATGCGCCCCTTCAGACGAAAATAGTCCTGGAAGACCGCCGTATTTTTCGAGCAGACTGATAACAGCGCCTGGATCGCTTCGTCAGGGACGTCATTGGCGAGGTTGCGCGTCGCGATCGGAGATTCAAACTTTCGCATCTCCAGGTTTTCACTTTTCCAGTCGTTCACCAGGGTCATGTACATCTCGCCGACGAGATCATGGTGGGTGTCGAACACGCGATGGAGTACTTTGTAGGCCGCTTCGCGAGTCCGCGCGTCGGAGTGTCTGACGTAGGGGGCGAGCTCCTCGCGGGTGAGTGTTTTCTTCTTTCCCTTCACCCGCAACTCGAAAGTCAAACCGTTGGTCAGCACCTCGTACATGGTTCTCACGGCGTGCCGACCGGTGATGTTCTTCATGTTGACGATTTTTTCTTCCGGTTCCGACAACGTGTGGGGCTTGAATCGGCGGATCGACTCAAGGTGATAGCGCTGATCCACGGCTGCTGCCAGGAGCCGTTCTGCGTTCGCCTCGTCCACCTTTTGCCACCACAGGTCGAAGAACAGCATGCGATTGTGCAGGGCGGTCAGCCGTTCCTCCACCTTGTTCTTGAACGTCCTGGCCTGCGAGTCCTTCGTATCCTCGGAAAACCAGAGGTAGGCGTGGGCCCCGAGCTTGGTCGAGGTGCTGGCGATGTCCTCGCTGAGGCTCAGGATCTCCCTGAAGGCGTGGGCGTCCATGCCGGGAGACAGACGGTCGCGCCAGGCCTCGAATTGTGAGACCTGGCTGTCGAGATGCTTCGTGAGGGTGTCCAGGTCTTGCTCGGGGCTCCTGAGGAGGTGAGACAGGTCCCAGCGGTCCGGGACTTCCCCCTTTGCGAGAGTCGTTCGGGCTGATCTCACGTTGCTGAGGCGTTTGAGGATGGTTCGTGGCATGGCCCGTGCTCCGGGAGCGGGAGTGGTCGACCGTCCGGGACCCATGATATCATCTGCCCCGGCGGGCAAGCCAGGAAGGAAGATTTTTAAATACTAAATAATTTCAATTACTTAACGTCATTGTTCATCAAAATTTGAGCTGCGGAGGGGTTTGGAAACACGGGCAGGTCGGCCTCCGATGTGGGCTCCGAGGTGCCAAAATCGCACACCCAACGAGAGGGAGAGTGAAGGCAATGACCGAGCAAGAGGTCAACCGCGCGGTGCTATACGTGACAGCAAGCACATCCTACGGCCGCGACACGGTCGCCGAAATCCTGGGGATTGGGTTCACGGAATTGACCAACCTGGCCTCTTCCCTGTCACGCACCTACGAGCGCGAGACCCTCCTCGAGTTCGTCTGCCAGTGGACCATGCGCAAGACGGGCCACCCAGAGCCCCTCGTGCGCGAAGTACTCGGCTGCGCCGGTCGGTGGCTGGACCAGATGTACGAGCAGATTGCAAGAGAGCGTCCGGAGCTTCTGCAAGATTCCGGGGACTAAGCGTCCATTCGAGGGAGACCCCTCCGTGGCACGTTTTCGAGGGCGAAAGCGAAGGAGCCCTTCGCAGACCGAGGCTCAACGCCGAGCCGTCTGGCGTTTGGAGAGGCGTGAGCGGCTCGAGCGCCGGCGGCAGTGGAACCGCCAGCAGGCTGCCCAGTGGGCGCTCTTGCGGAGCCTCTGTCCGACCAAGGCGAGCCGAACCCGGCTCCTGAGGCTGGTTGGCCGCATGACGGGCCATGATCGTGGGGCTCGTGAGTCGGCTCTCGCCGAGCTGGAGCTCGCGACCCTGCTTATTCGTGCCGGATTCCAGGTGGAGATCCTGGGTGAGTCCCACGCGAAATCAGCCGACCTGGCCTGCCGCATGGGCACCGGGTGCGTGTACGTTGAAGTCACGGCCCTGGTGGGGTCGTTCAGGCGACCGCCGCCTACCTTCCACGCCCGCCAGCGGAGACTGGAGGCGGAGGAGTCGGAGGCCGGGCGCGAGGTCCTGCTTTCCCGCCTCACGGCCCGCATCAGCCAAAAGGCGTGTCAGCTCGCGCAGTACGCCGCCCCGGTGGTGCTGGCCGCCTCTGTTCCCCACCCCGACCCGGCCGAGGGCAAGTTCCGCCGGGAGCAGAGATGGAGCATAGACCTCAAGCAGGCGGCGGCTGGCCTGACCCTCCTTCTGGCCCGACTGCCAGGATTGAGCGCGGTGGTGGTGACGCTCTGGGATATTGAGCCCTTGCCCGCCCGGTCCGCCCTGCGACTGGCCAACGTCCACATCGTGGAGCGGTCCAAGCAACAGGCGGCCTATCCCCGCGTACGGATGTTGATCGTCAACCCCGCGGCGAAGCACCCCCTCGCCGATGCCGAGGCCGCTGGACTGAAGCGACTCCTGTGAGCCGGGAGAAGTCTCCCTCTGTCATCCCCGAAGCTGTTAGCGGGGATCCATCTTGCTTGTCAGTGGGAGAAATGATGGATTCCCGCCCCGGCTTGAAGCTTGCCAGGGCAGGCTTCGCGGAAATGACGGAATGAGACCAGGGGGGGAGAGGGCTGGAACTCTCCAGCCAGGAAGGGTCAGCCGAGCCCATCCTTGAGCGCAGTGAGGTTTTTGGTCACCATGTGGTCCCCGTTTTTCGTCGAGACCTCGATACCCCTCTCGCACCAACGGCGGCATTCATCAGGACGGCCAAGGTGCTGGAGACATTGTGCCAGGGCGAGATACGCGGCGGAGTAGCTCGGCTTTACGGTAACGCATTGCTCGAGCGCCTTTGCGCCCTCCTCCCAGCTCGCATCTTCCATATAAGCCTTGCCCAGCCCAAACCAGGCCACCTCGTCGTTCGGATCGATCGCCAGCACTTTTTTCAGCGGGTCAATGCGTGCGTTCGGCATCGAGGCGTGTCCTTTCTCACGGCCTTGGACGAGGCCCCCGGCAAAGCTCGGGGCAGGGATCAGGGATTTGAGGTGATCGAAGTCGGTCAGGGTTTGTAGCACGCCGTCCCGCTCATTGTCTATCGCGTTTCCACCATGTTACGATGCGCAACTCGGCGGAGGTAAATGGGTAATTGGGTAACTAGGTAAGACGGTAACTGGGTATTTCGGATGGTTGCAGCGGAAGCGTAACCCTCTGGCGCTAATACCCAGTGATCGATTTACCCAATTACGCTCTGAGAGACCATGGCTAGGACGGGCTTTGTCTACCATCCCGACTTCCTGAAGCACGACATGGGGTATGGGCACCCGGAGGCACCCAGCCGGCTGCAGGCGATCGTGTCCCAGCTCGGCTCCACTGGAGTGCTGGATCGTCTGATCCCGATCGAGCCTACCCCGGCGGAGGAGGCGTGGATCTTGGAGGTCCACGAGCCAGGCTATGTCCGTGCGCTGAAGCAGCATGCCCCCCAGAGCGGTCGGATCTCTCTGGATGCGGACACCTGCATGTCGCCGGGCTCACTCCCCGCGGCCTACCTGGCGGCTGGGGGAGCGACGGCGGCGGTACGGGCCATTTTCGAAGGGGTTGTGAACAATGCCTTTTGTGCGGTCAGGCCACCGGGGCACCATGCGGAGCGCGATCGGGCCATGGGGTTCTGCCTCTTCAACAACGTGGCCATTGCCGCCCGGTATGCCCAGCGCCAACACGGCATCCAGCGCGTGCTGATCGTCGATTGGGATGTCCACCATGGCAACGGCACCCAACACAGCTTTTACGATGACCCGAGCGTGCTCTTTTTCAGCACCCATCAGTACCCGTACTATCCCGGTACCGGTCATCCCGAGGAGAGGGGACGGGGAAAGGGGGAGGGGACGACGATCAACGTGCCGATGTCCCCTGGCGAGGGTGATGAAGAGTACCGCCGGGTGTTTCAGCGCGTGCTCGTGCCGGCGGCCGAGGCCTACCAGCCCGAGCTCGTGATCGTCTCGGCCGGATTCGATGCCCACCGGGACGATCCCCTGGCCAGCATGGGGCTGACGGAGCAGGGGTATCGCGACCTGACCCGAATGGTTGCGGACATTGCCCAGCGCCATTGCCGGGGGCGACTGCTGTCCTGTCTGGAAGGCGGGTACAACCTCAAGGCGCTGTCCGCTTCCGTGGAGCAACACGTGCTGGGGCTCTTGGCCGCATGAGTCGCCTGACCAAGGTCGTCATCGGTGGGGTGTTCGCTACCGCGCTCGTCTATGTTTACTACACGGAGATCAAGCCCGTCGTGATCTTTGGGTTGCGCGCGGATTATGCGAGGCCTATTCCGTACCAGGCCGTCCCCGAAGGGATTGAGAGCCTGAGCGCCGAGTCTTGTGGGCAATGCCACCAGGAGATCTACGAGGAGTGGAAATCCAGCATTCACGCCTACGCCTACGAGGACCCGTTCTTCCAGGCCTACTGGAAGAGAGACGACAACATCTGGGTCTGTTTGAACTGCCACACGCCGCTGGAAAATCAGCAACCGACGCTGATCCAGGACATTCCCCGGGGCCGGGTCGAGCGGGCCGTGCAGGTGCCGAATCCGCAGTATGATGCCGGGCTGCAGGGGGAAGCGGTCACCTGTGCCGCCTGCCACGTGCGTGACGGCGTGATCTGGGGTCCCTACGATGATTCCGCTGCCCCGCATCCCACGGGGTTTGATCCTGGGTTTCGGACCACCCAGGTCTGCTACCGCTGTCACAATGTCGTCTCGGGTCCCGCGCAGTTCTACAATGTGGGGCCCTGCGGAACCTACGCGGAATACGAAGGGCGATATTTCATGCAGGAACGGGGCTTGATCTGCCAGAGTTGCCACATGCCGCTCGTGGACCGACCCGTGGCGGAGGGAGGGCCGGTCCGCCGCGGGCGGCAGCATCTCTGGCGCGGGGGGCACGATCCGGCAATGATCAAACGGGCGGTGGCGGTCCAGGTGAAAGCGGTCCCTGCGGATCCGAAGCCTGGCCAGGACGTCCAGTTCACGCTGACGCTCGTGAACGCCGGCGCGGGCCATAAGATTCCGACCGGAGACCCCGACCGATTCTTCACGGTGGAATTTGAGGTTCGAGACGAGGCAGGGGCGGTGTTGTCCGAGCAGACCGATACCATGGGGCGTTGGATCATGTGGCAACCGGTCATTTTGGAAGTACTCGACAACCGCTTGCTCCCCCTCGCCAGTCGCGAATATACCTTTGACTATCGATTGCCTTCGCGCCGCCCGGGGCT
>JBFISJ010000130.1:0-7837 GCA_041608595.1 Nitrospiraceae bacterium | reverse complement strand
CCCGGACCGGCGAGGGGCTGGCCGAGCACCGTCACGGTCGTGGAGGACTCGTTATTGCCAGAATTGCTATCGTCCGCCACTTGATGCACGGCATGGAGGGTATGCGCACCCTCGGTGCTCGGAAGCCAGGGGAAGATCACATCGGCCGATTCACCGAGGCCGAGGCCAGGCACGGTCTGACTGGACAGCAGCACCCCGTTGTCCGTCAGCGTGACGTCAAAATTCCCCACGGGTTGGTTGCCCACGTTGCGGACGGTGACCGTGACGGTCGTGGGCTGCGCCACCACGGGGACCGATGGCACGCTGATCGCCTGCGTGGCCACATCCGTGATCGGCGTGAGCCCGCCGCCGTCGTCGATGGTCACGCCGAAGCGGTTGAGCACGACGTCTATCCGATTGGCGATCGTATTAGTGGCGCTGCCGGCGAACAGCAGCCCGACCGGGTGATTGCCATTCTGACTGACCACCAGCGACCCCGAGTCGCCTCCATCGCTGAAGGTTCCCGGGGAGATGACGAGCTGATCGACGAATCTACCGACGAGCGTGCAGGCCGGGTCGTAGCAGACATCGACCGTGGCGTTGATCCCATCGACCGTTCCGGAGGTCAAGGCCGTCGTCCGGCCGTATTTCTGCACGGGCTCGCCGAGCAAGAGGTTCAGGTTTTCATCACCCAGGACGGTCTGGTTTCCGTAGGCGGCGTGGAGGGCCGCATTGGGTGTCCCATAGCCATCCGGTGGCGTCGCCGTGCCGACTTGCGCTGTCGAGGTGGCAGCGATGGCCGCGTCTATTTGATTGGTCACCAGGCCCAGGCAGAATGGGGAAAACAGACAGAATTGAATCGGTTCAAAATCGGACAGAGTGCCAATAACGTCGGCCGGGTTGATGCCCTCGTCGAAGGTTCCGGGCTGCAGCACATTGTCCCCAATCCCAGCGTTGTTGACGTCGGCGTAGACGTGGTTGTTGCTCAAGGCGAAGACACCGAGTCCATCCGTCACGCGCACTCCAAGCGTCCCCGCGGTGATCCTGGGATGCCCGGTCGAGACGCCGATCGGGACGGGTCTGGTCCACGGCCCTTCAGGGCTGGAATCCGGCGGGATATGCGACAGGGCGTACAATCTGCCCGAGACCCTGACCTTCACGGCAAAGCCATCCACGTTCCTCGGAATCCCCGCGATGCCCGCCCGCGACGTGAAGACCTTGACCACGGGCTCGCCGTCCGGCGCGAGCCCCGTGGCCGTCGCCACGACCCCGCGAACCTTCATGATGCGGTCGGCGTGCTTCTTCGTGATTGCCATCGCGGCCCTGAGCCGCGCGTGGTTTTTCACCTTGGGTCCGTCTGGCCTCTCTAGCGGGAGGCCCTGCGCCGTTCCCAGGGAAAGCGACAGAGCGACCGCAATCGTCACCAGGTACAGCGGATAGCGAAGACTGTTCATGATCCCACTCCTTTGATTGAACGCAACAGCGGACAGCTCATGCGGAGGCCCTGGTCCACTCGGGCTAGCGGTCCGCCTTGCCCAGGTCAAAGAACCGGTGTATGGCCTGGACGCTCGTCGTCACGGTGTCGCACAACTTTGTGCAGGGATGCCCCAAGCGCATGCTGATTTTCGCGTAAATCGGGGAAGACATTACCGTCGTCTTCCGGGTTCAGCAAAAAACACGCCAATGGCCCAGCGCCCTCCGCACGGCCGATTCGCATGACATTTATTGGTTACACGCGACGTAAAGAGTCGCTGCACGGTCCGCGTTCACCTGCTGTTCATGAACACGGTGGACGGAATTGGTGGGCTTCATGCCTGAAGCCGACGCCGACGGAGCGGCCCCGGCTAGGAAGGTCGAAGAGCCGTGGCTTCCCTTTCGCCAAGGCTTCGGGGGAACGAGTCCGCCGCCGCCAGACGTTCGGCCTGTACGCGGACGATTCACCGAAGGCGGGCGAGCTGCTCGATGCGCAACGGCATCACTGTTTCGTATACGACCTGGGGTGGAAGCAGCGTGTCGATTGTGTGGGCTGACGCGAAGAGGAGTGGGGCGCGCGCAGGGGGAAAAACGGATCAGACGCGCACTGGAGCGTGTGACTCCTTATCCTGCAAGCTGGCCTCGAGGGCCCAGGAGCGGAGCGTGACGCCATCCAGGGCCTCCTGCACGGCTTGATCGCGCCGGTGAAGCAGGGCACCGATGGGATCGTGTTCCTTTCCTTCAGCATCCAAAAAGGGCAGGTCTTTCCGGCTGATGAGGTCGAAGACGTCGCGCATCGGGATCAGCTCGGGCGGCTTGACCAAGGTCACACCTTCCGGCTCCGAAACTCGACCCAGAAAGCCGTGCCCGACATACTCCTCGATCAGATCATCCACGACCGACGAGGGAGCGTCCGTGTCCATCGTGAGCTCCTCGGGCTTGTAGGGACGGCCTCCGTCCAGATAGCGCCGAGCGATCTTGAGGAGGACGGTCAGCGCGAGCTGTTCCCTGATGGCATGCGACCCCTGTCGCCAGCGCCGGTGCGACTGGTAGGCGGAAGGAGTCTGGTGAAAAAAGGCCGCCTGCGCCCCGATCAGCACGATCAACCAGCTCGCATAGAGCCAGATCAAGAAGAGAATCAGGACCGCGAAGCCGGAGTAGATCGCGCTGTACTTTCCTGATCCGGCCACGAAGGCGGTAAAGGCCCAGCCGGCCAGCTGCCAAAGCACCGCCGCCGTGACGCCCCCGGCGAGGGCCGAGGTCAGCCGAACTTGCGTGTTGGGGATGAACTTGTAGAGAAAGGTGAAAAAGCCGCACAGGAGCACGAAGGGGAGGAACTGCGCGCTGAAGACGACCACGTGTCCGAGCGGCTGGATTTCTAGAACCTGCTGCACGAGCCAGTGACTCTGCAGGCTGGCGGTCAAACCGAAGGCCGCAAACACGAGCACGGGGCCGACCAGCACGACGCTTAGATAATCCGTGAACTTGCGGGCCCAGGGACGCCCCTGCCGGACACGCCAGATCGCATTCAGCGCTTCCTCGATCTTGTCGATGAGGGAGTAGGTCGTATAGAACAGTGCCGCCACGCCGACGGCCCCGAGCACGCCGACTCTGAGGTTTTGAACGAAGGTGATAATGCGGCCGGTGAGCTCCTGTCCCTTCTCACCCAGCGGCTCGAGGGCCTGGGCGAGAATCGGCAAGAGCTGAAGATGGGCGCCGAACGCCTTCAGGACGGAGAACATCACTGCCAAAAAGGGCACGAGGGACAGAAGGGTCGTGTAGACTAGGCCCGCGGCGCGCGCATCGAGCAGGCGATGGCGAAACTCATCCACCACCGCGTAGCCCAGACGGAGCACTTGCACGCCGACGCGCTGGACGCCATGAAACGAATCGAGACTGCTCGCCCACGCATCCTGCTTCAAGAATCGTTCAAGTTGCGCCAGTCTGCTCATCCTCGGGTCTTACCAAGTAAGTGTTTGGTCAATAGCCTCCGTACATATATACACTGATCCTCCTCAACCGCGCCAGAGCGGGGGTTCTTTCGTCCCAGGTCCCAGGTCGGAGAACAAGCGTTCCAGGTTCCAGGGTCCCAGTTCCATGTGAACAATCAGCGTCAAAGTAAGCCGCGGGGAACCTGGAACTTGGAACGTCCGTTACCACCCTTCCGTCCCGGGCTCGCCTTTGAACGGCCCCACGATCTCGGGCGTGACCCACCCGCCGTAAAAATCTCCCGCCTGGGCCGCCACCCGCTGCTCGCCGACCAGGCACTGATCCATCCTGCTCGGATAGAACGCCAGATAGTCTTTGATGCCGCGAAAGTTCGGATCCGGCTCCGGATAACTCCACGCCGCTCGCTGGGCCACTCGCTCCCCGACACGCACGGTCCAGTATCGTGCGAGCCCCTTCCACTCGCACAACGTCGTGCCCGCCGCCGGTTGCAGGAACTCCATCCGTACATCCGTGGGTGGGACGTAGTACACGGGCGGGCTGGCCGTCTCCAAGATCCGCACGGCGCGCGTGCTGTCGGCCAGGGCGACACCGCCGAACTCGATCCGGACCCGCTTGGTCACTGCCTCGACGCGCGGCGGCCTCGGATAGTCCCACACGGACTCTTGTCCGGGGCCAGGACGCTCGATACGTGACGGTCTCCTTCGCGGAAGGCGTCTCCAAAACTGGCGCTCCTGGTCGAAATCACCGAATTTGCCGGACATCGTGTTTCCTCAGAACCTACCCAGCCGAGCCGAGCGCGAGGTTGAAGGTATATACGAGAGCGCTGGGATCAAAATCCTTCCCCGGCTCGGTTGGGCGCACGATGACGTGCTCCCGTTGCGCAGCCGGGACGCCGAGAAAAATCCGATCTCGCTCGAGATACTCATCTCCCGCGAAGTACATCTGCGTGGTGAGCAACTCCGACTTTCCCTGAAGGACCTTGAAGTGAATATGGGAGGGCCGAATCCACCCCGGTCCTGCCGGGTACTGGCCCGGATGGACGGTCTTGAAGAGATACCGGCCATCCTCATTGGTGAGCGCTTCTCCCCACCCCTGAAAGTTCGGATCGAGGGGCACGGGGTTCTCGCGATCATAGGGATGGTTGTAGCGACCCCGCGCCGATGCCTGCCAAATCTCCACACGCGCGCCTCGTATCGGCCGGCATTGGCTGTCCCGCACCTGACCCTGGACGTAAATCACCGAGCCCTCGGCGCGTCCCTCGCGACCCGACACGAACGTCAGGTCGCTGTCCTCGTCGAGCTGATCATCGATCGGATAGAACGGCCCCTCCGTCTGGGGCGGCGTCGGGCCACAGGGCCCTGCGATTCGCTTCGCGCAGGCCATGGGGCCGAGGAACGCGGTCGCGGCTCCGGCGAGGGACGCCATGAGCAACTGCCGTCGGGTCAAAACGCGTGAAGTGTGGGTCATCCGACAAACTCCCTCTTCTCACGTTCATATTCTGGGCCGACATGGCCGTGCCAACATCGTACGGAATCATCTCGGTCCGGAGCAACTCGTAATGAGCCGCATGGCAGAGATCTCATTGTCCTCCCCGGACTGCCCCAAAGCATTGGGATCCCGACGCAGCGCCGTGCCATGAGACCGGTAGCCGGGCCAGCCCTCCTGATGTTATAACTTGGCCAGCGCAATCATAAGCGCAACGACAACCCGGAATGAATGCCGTAAGGAGTCCGAGATGCCCGACACACAAACAAAGACACGACCCGGCATGGAGGTCGTGACCCTGGGCGGGGGGTGTTTTTGGTGCCTGGAGGCCGTTTACGACCAGATGAAAGGCGTGGAAACCGTCGAGTCGGGGTATATGGGCGGCAAGACGGAGAATCCGACCTACGAAATGGTCTGCATGGGGCGGACGGGGCACGCAGAGGTCGTGCAGGTTACCTTCGATCCGAAGGTCGTCTCCTTGCGCGAGGTGCTCGAGGCGTTCTTCGCCATCCACGACCCCACGACCCTGAACCGCCAGGGCAACGACGTCGGTACCCAATACCGGTCGGCGATTTTCTATCACTCCCCCGAGCAAAAAGCGGTGGCCGAGGAGGTGATTGCCGATCTGACAAAGAAACAGGTCTATGATCAGCCGATCGTGACCGAAGTCGTGCCGGCCGGCCCCTTTTACATCGCCGAGGATTACCACCAGGAATACTTCGCCCGCAACAGCTCCGCGCCCTATTGCGTCTACGTGGTGAACCCCAAGGTCGCCAAGTTCCGCAAACAGTTCGCGGAAAACCTGAAACGATAACCCTACAGGGTCGGCAATGTTCGTGGGCGGCCGCCGCGCGGAAAGGCCTGCTCGAGCCGACGGATGTCCTCATCCGACAGGGTGAGGGAGGCGGCCGCGGCATTGTCCTCGACGTGCTCCACGCGCGCGGCCTTGGGAATGGCAAAGAGAGGCTCGCGTCTGATCAGAAAGGCGAGGGCGACCTGGCGTGGGGTCGCCCCCTGGACGCCGGCAATCTCCTGCAGGACTTTGCCGCCGGCGCTCGAGGGTGAGGGAAAGCGGCCCGAGCCGAATGGGCTGTACCCAACGACCGCCATGCCGTGCCGCTCACAGCTCGGAATAACCTCGTGCTCGATGCCGCGTTGCCGCAGATGATAGAGCACCTGATTGCACGCGATCCGGCCCGCCCCGGTCAGTGAGAACGCCTCCTCCAATTCCTCGGCGTCGAAGTTGCTCACCCCGTAGCACCGGATCTTACCGTCCGCGGCCAGGCGCTCGAACGCGCGCAGGGTCTCCGCCAGCGGATGATCACCGACCCAATGGAGCAGATACAGGTCCAGATAATCCGTGCCGAGACGCGAGAGGCTCGCCTCGCAGGCCCGCAACGTTCCTTGGTACGTCGCGTTTTGAGGCAGGACCTTCGAGACCAGGAAAACTTCGCCGCGACGTCCCGCGACGGCTTCGCCGACGAGCCGCTCGACCGCCCCCGATCCGTACATCTCCGCCGTATCGATGTGCACCAGACCGAGATCCAATCCGCGCCGGAGCGCTCGGATTACCGAACTTCGGTCATCGACCTCCATCCCCCAGGTTCCTTGACCGATCACGGGAATTTCTCTTCCCGTCGTGCCGAATTTCCGAACGTTCACCTTTCCTCCTTCCCGGCTACAGAGACTGACGCCAAGAGAGGCGAATCGCCTCATACTTGCATGCGACCTGGCGATCCATGCTACAAGGATCCGTCGAATTGAGCAGCGGAGGTCCTAAACCTTATGCCCGATCAGGAAGTTCTGGAACAACGGTTGCGAGCCCGCGTCAGTGAGCTGCGGGTCGTCAGCCGGGTGGCCGGCCTCCTGCAGGACCTTCAAGCCCCGCTCGCGGAGGTGCTGTTCGAATTCGTCACGAGCGTGCCCGCCGCCTGGCAACATGCGGACGTCGCCGCCGCCCGATTGACCTACGACGGGCGCGAGATCGCCAGCCCCAATTACCAGCCCACCCCGTGGAAGACCACCGGTGAATTCGTCACGTGCGACGGCAAGAGCGGTCACCTCGAGGTCTGCTATCTGGAGGAACGTCCGCAAGCGGACGACGGCCCCTTCCTCATCGAGGAGCTTGCCCTCGTGAACGCACTCGCCGAGCTCGCGGGCACGCACCTCGAGCGCCGCCGCCTGGCCGCGCAGCTGCTCGAGGAAGCCAAGGTGGCCGAGGTCGCCCGCGTGCTCGGCAGCATCGGGCACGACATCAAGAACATGCTCATGCCCATCCAGACCGGGGTCGAGCTGCTCGAGAGCGACCTGAAGGACCATTTCAATGGGCTACCTCCCGCCGAAGCCAAGAAAACCGAAGCGAGCCAGGAGATCGTGCGCGAAGTGGTCGGCATGATAACCAGGAACAGCCGGCGCATTCAGGAGCGCGTGCGCGAGATCGCCGACGCCGTGAAGGGCCGGACCAGCCCGCCGCAGTTCAAGCCCTGCGAGCTCAAGAAAGTCATGGGCGATGTGGTCGACAGCCTGAAATTGTTTGCCGGCGACAAAGGCGTACACCTTGCCATGGAGGGGCTCGACACTCTACCGCCCATGGAGGCGGATGAGCGCCGCCTATTCAACGCGCTGTACAACTTGGTGAACAACGCGATCCCGGAAGTTCCGAAGGGCGGATCCGTCACGGTGCGGGGAGCCGCGGCCGGCGATTGGATCGAGATCGCCGTGGCGGATACGGGCCGGGGGATGCCACCCGAGGTGCGCGACAGCCTGTTCACCCCCCGCGCGGTGAGCAGCAAGGCCGGGGGCACGGGACTCGGGACAAAGATCGTCAAGGACGTGGTCGACGTCCACGGCGGCACGATTCGCGTGACGAGCGAAGTCGGCCGGGGCACGACGTTTACGATGCGCCTGCCGGTTCGCCGTGGACAATCCCATCTCCACCGATCCTAACCGT
>JBFISJ010000129.1:0-7966 GCA_041608595.1 Nitrospiraceae bacterium | reverse complement strand
CGCCCCGGATCCCAGCTCTTCCTCGATCCGCAAGAGCTGATTGTACTTGGCGACGCGATCCGTCCGGGACAGGGACCCGGTCTTGATTTGACCGGCGTTCATCGCCACGGCGACATCCGCAATGGTCGTGTCCTCGGTTTCCCCGGAACGATGGGACACGACGGCTCGGTAGCCCGAGCGTCGCGCCAGCTCGATTGTTTCCAGGGTTTCCGTGAGCGTCCCGATTTGGTTCAACTTGATCAAAATGGCGTTGCCGATTCCCTCTTTAATCCCCTTGGCCAATATCTCGACATTGGTGACGAAAATGTCGTCACCCACCAGTTGCATGCGGGCTCCGAGGCGCTGCGTCAGCAGTTGCCAGCCCTTCCAGTCCAGCTCGCTGAGCCCATCCTCGATCGAAACAATGGGATAGCGATCCGCCAGCCGGGCGTAATAACGAACCATGTCCTCGGAAGATCGCTCCGCGTGCTGTTCCGCCTTCAGCAGGTACCGGCTTTTCTCGTAGAACTCGCTGGCCGCGGCATCCAGCGCGATTGCGACATCCTGGCTCACCCGGTAGCCGCTTTGCTCGATCGCGTCCACGATCAGCTCGACGGCCTGCTCGTTGGACTCCAGATCAGGTGCGAACCCCCCCTCATCGCCCACCGCTGTGCTCAACCCGCGCTTCTTCAACAGCGCCTTGAGTGTGTGGAAGACCTCCGTCGCCATGCGCAGCGCCTCACTGAATCGCTCGGCGCCGATGGGCATGATCATGAACTCCTGAAGGTCGAGACGGTTGTCCGCATGGGCGCCGCCATTGATGATGTTCATCATGGGCACGGGCAGCGTTCGCCCGGCGGCCCCGCCCAGATACCGGTAGAGCGGCTGGCCCGTTTCTGCCGCCGCCGACCGGGCCACGGCCAGAGAGACACCCAGAATCGCGTTGGCGCCAAGGCGGCCCTTGTTGGGAGTCCCGTCGAGGCTGATCATCACGTGATCCACCTCGGCTTGATTCACGGCATCGACGCCGATCAGCCGGGGGGCGATCGTCTTGGCGACGTTGGACACCGCCTTTGAGACACCCTTGCCCATCCACCGCTTCTTGTCGCCGTCTCGCAGCTCGATCGCTTCTTTCTCCCCCGTCGAGGCCCCGGAGGGCACGGCCGCTCGCCCGCTGGCTCCACTCTCGAGCACCACGTCGACTTCCACGGTCGGATTGCCGCGAGAATCCAAAATCTGGCGTGCTTTGATCTCTCGGATTGCGCTCATGTGGCTACCAATCACTCCGCGGGAATGACAGAATCCAAAACGGTTAACTTTCCAGCTTCCTTTTGAGTAACTCGTTGACCTTGCCAGGGTTGGCCTTCCCGCCTGACGCCTTCATGACCTGGCCGACAAAAAACCCGAGGACGGCCGGCTTCCCTCCCCGATACTGCGCCACCTGGTTCGGGTTCGCCGCGATGACCTCGTCAACCAATCGCCCCAGCGACCCCTCATCCGACACCTGCTTTAGCCCCTTTTCCTCCACCAACTGTTCTGGCGTGGTGCCGGTTGCATAGAGCTCCGGGAACAGGTCGCGCGCCACCTTCAGGCTGACCGTGCCGTTCTCGACCAGCCGGAGCAGATTCGCCAGTCGTTCCGGGGTGACGGGTGAACGTTCAACGGGCGTGTGAGAGGCGTTCAGCTCCCGCCTCAGTTCTCCCATGACCCAATTGCTCACGGTCTTCGGCTGGTCGAACAACCGGACGCAGGCCTCGAAGTAATCGGCGAGCGGCTTGGACGCGATCAGCAGGCCCGCGTCATACTCGGGCAGCCCATACTGTTCGACGAATCTGGCCCTGCGCGTGGACGGCAGCTCCGAGATGTCCCGGCGCCAGGCTTCGACCTGCTCCTGGGGCAGGCTCAGGGGCACCAAATCCGGGTCGGGGAAGTACCGGTAGTCATGCGCTTCCTCCTTGGTGCGCATTACAAAGGTCTTGCCCTGATCCACGTCCCAGAGACGGGTTTCCTGTTGGACTGTGCCGCCATCGCGGAGCACGCCCGCCTGGCGACTGATCTCATACTCCAACGCGTCCTTGACGAACTTGAACGAGTTGATGTTCTTGAGCTCGACCTTCGTCCCCAGTGCCTTCTGCCCCACCGGTCGGAGCGAGAGGTTCGGCTCACACCGGAGGTTCCCCTGCTCCATGTTTCCCTCGCACACTCCCAAGTACACCAGGGTGTCGCGCAGGCTTTTAAGGTATGCGACCACCTCCTCCGCAGTCCGCATGTCCGGTTCGGTGACGATCTCCAACAGAGGGGTTCCGGCCCGATTCAGATCCACACGGCTCTGGGGTCCCGAGCCCTCGTGGAGGTTCTTTCCCGCGTCTTCCTCGAGGTGCGCCCGCCGGATTCGGATCCGTTTCGTCTCGCCGTTGACGTTGACGTCCACCCACCCATCATGGCAGATCGGCGCTTCGTACTGCGAGATCTGGTAACCCTTGGGCAGATCAGGATAGAAGTAGTTCTTGCGGGCGAACTGATTGGTCGCCCCCACCTCACAGTTCAGCGCCACACCGGTCTTGACGGCGAGCTCGACCGCCCGGCGGTTGATCACGGGCAATGAGCCCGGCAAGCCGAGGCAGACGGGGCAGGTTCGCGTGTTAGCAGGCAACCCGAACTCCGTCCCACACCCGCAGAACATCTTGGACTGCGTGCTCAACTGGGCGTGGACCTCGAGCCCGATCACCGCCTCGAACGTCATCCCCTAGACTTCCTTTTTCTCCCCCATCCGGTCACGCTCTCGTTTCATTGCATCGCGGCCGGCGTCGAACGCCTCGGCCAAGACCGTTTTGTTGTCCTCATAGATGTCCCGCCCTTTCTGGACCACCCGTTCGAATTCTTTTCCGGCCTTTTCCCCAATGTCGCGAATCCCCTCCTCGGCTCTTCGCGCATAGGACCGCAACTGCTGGCGTGACTCCTCCCCCGACTGCGGGGCCAGGAGCAGGGCTGCCACAGCCCCCGCCAAGGCTCCGGTCACCATCGCCAAAAATACGGTTCCTACGGACACTCCGCCGTTATCGCTGGCCATCGGTATTCCCTCCTTCTTTATGGGCCCGTTGCTTCAACACATTCGACGCCGCCTTCACTCCCGCGAGCATGCTCGCCAGGTTGACCAGAAAGGTCGTGCCCTTGCCCCGCATCGCCTGGTGAACCTGGTGCACGGATTCTCCCACCTCCCCCACGGCATGGAGCAGCGTCGAGGCGTGCTCGACGCTGTCCCTCGCCTCGGTGGTGACGGCGCTGAGATTCTCTGCCACCACGCGGACCTCCTTCACCAACCCCGGCACTTCCGCGTCGAGGTGGGCGATCAGTCGCTGCGACTCGGCCACCGTCTTCTTCAGCTCGATCAGCGCCGGGATCAGAAAGCCGACCAACACGACGAACGCCACGGCGACCGCCGCGACCGCGATCTCAATAATCATGGCTCCTCCTGTCGCAACCCGAGGGGCGCTCCCTCTCTCATCTCAAGTTAGGCCGCTTTGTCCGCCAGTCCGTCGTTTGCTCGTAGGCATGGGCGACGCGCAAGACCATCTCCTCCTCGAAGGGTCGCCCGATCAGCTGAAGACCGATCGGCAACTTGCCGGTGGTGAAGCCGCAGGGAAGCGACAGCGCCGGGACGCCGGTCAGGTTCACGGAGATCGTGTAAATGTCGGACAGGTACATTTGCAACGGGTCCTCGACCTTCTCGCCGAGCTTGAAGGCGGGGGTCGGCATCACCGGGGTGACCAGGACGTCCACCTCACCGAGCACCGTCTCGAATTCTCTGCGCATCAGCGTCCGCACGGCCTGTGCCTTCGCATAATAGGCGTCGTAATAGCCCGCGCTGAGCGCGTAGGTGCCGAGCATGATCCGCCGCTTCACCTCCGGCCCGAAGCCCTCCTGCCTGGTCTTCATGTACATGTCGAGCAGGTCCCTCGACTGTTTCGTGCGCAGGCCGTACCGCACGCCGTCGTATCGGGCCAGGTTCGAGCTGGCTTCTGCGGTGGCGATCAGGTAGTAGGTGGCGACCGCATAGGGGGTCAGCGGCAGCGAGACCTCCTTGACCTCGGCCCCCAGGCCCCCCAGCTGCTCGATGGCGGCTCGGATCGCCGCTTCCACCTCTCCGTCGAGCCCCTCGCCAAAAAACTCCCGCGGAACTCCGACCTTTATCTTTTTCAGATCCCGCCGCCTCAGTGCCTTCATGAAATCCGGCACGGCCACCGTTGCCGAGGTGGAATCCAACGGATCGTGTCCGGCAATTTCCTTGAGCAAGATGGCCGCGTCCATCACGTCCTTCGTGATGGGGCCGACCTGATCGAGCGAAGAGGCAAAGGCGACGAGCCCGTAACGAGAGACGCGTCCATAGGTCGGCTTCAGGCCCACCACCCCGCAACAGGCCGCCGGCTGTCGAATGGACCCACCCGTATCCGATCCCAGGGCCGCGGCGCATTCGTCCGCCGCCACGGCCGCCGCCGACCCGCCGCTGGACCCCCCGGGGATATGGCTTACGTTCCAGGGATTCCGGCTCGGCCCGAAGGCGGAGTTCTCGGTCGACGAGCCCATGGCGAACTCGTCCAGATTCGTCTTGCCCATGAGAAGCGCGCTTTGGCCTCGCAACCGTGCCATCACGGTCGCGTCGTAGGGTGGCACGAACCCGGCCAGCATGCGTGAGGCGCAGGTCGTCGGCACCCCCTCGGTGCAGATATTATCCTTGACGGCAAGCGGCATGCCCGTGAGGGGCTGGGTCCGACGCCAGCCTTTGAGCTTCTCGTCGAGTGCCTCCGCCTGCGCCATCGCCGATTCTTTTTCAACCGTGATGTAGGCTTTCACCTTCGGTTCGACCTGGTTGATCCGCAGGGTATAGGCCCGGACGATCTCACGGGCGGTCACTTCACCGGCCGTGAACTTTTTCTGTAGCTCATGCAGTGTCAATTTGTGGAGTGACATATGACTTCAGGTAATTGGGTAAGTGGGTAATGCGGGCAGACAGACTCGCAAAATTCTGGAATTACCTAAATTACCCATTTACCCACTTACGTCTTTTCGACTATTTTGTTGTGCTCGTCCACCTGAATGATGCGCGGGCGGTGCCGCTTAGCTTCGTCTTCCCCGTAATACTCGTAACAGAAGATAATGACCTTGTCGCCGACGACGGCCTTGCGGGCCGTCGGTCCATTCAGCACAATGGCCCCCGATCCGCGCGCTCCGGCGATGGCATAGGTCGTGAATCGCTCTCCATTATTCAAGTTGGAGATCATCACCAGCTCGTAAGGCAGGATGCCGGCGGCGTCCAGCAGGTCCTCGTCGACCGTCAGGCTCCCTTCATATTCCAGGCAGGCGTCCGTCACCGTCGCGCGATGAATCTTTGCCCGCAACATTTGGCGTAGCATCTTTGATACTCCATCTGTCATCCCGCGGTCTTTAGCGGGGATCCAACTGCCTTGTCCGTTCTGGAGAAGATGAGTTCTCGCCCCCGGCCTGAAGCTTGCCCGGGCGGGCCTCGCGGGAATAACGGAACACAGTTTAACGCTCTTCCAGTATTCGCGGGACCACAAAGAAGTTGTCTTGCTGCTCCGGCGCATTGGCAAGGGCCTGTTCTGCCGGGAGGGACGGTCGCACCGCGTCGTCGCGAAAGACGTTGGTTCGGTCGACCACGGTGGCGGTCGGCTCGGTGCCCTTCGTGTCCAGATCCCCCAGCTGCTCCACGTAGGAGAGGATGCTGCTCAGCTGCTCACTGAAGGGCGCCTTCTCGGATTCGGTAATCTCCAAGCGAGCTAACTTCGCGACTTTTTCTACTTCTTCTTTAGTGATTTTCATAGACCATTGTTCCAGTTTAGTCAGTTCAGTCAGTTGGGTCAGTTACAGAGAGAGCTGGTGGCTGATTCATTCTGTTGCAACCGACCAAACTGACCTAACCGACTCAACTGACCTAACCTATGTTCATTCGACAGTGACACTTTTTGCCAAGTTTCTGGGTTGATCCACGTCGGCGCCCCGCATGACGGCGATGTGGTACGCCAGCAACTGGAGAGCCACCGTATACAGCATCGGTGTGAGCAGGTCATGGACATTGGGAATCGTGAACACCGCATCGGCGATCCGACCGAGCTCCCGCTCCCCCTCGCTCACGAAGACGATAACCGGCGCGTGCCGCGCCTTGACCTCCATCAGGTTGTTCACGGTCTTGTCGTACAATCGATCATGGGGCGCCAGGACCACGACGGGCATGTCTTCGTCGATCAAGGCGATGGGGCCGTGCTTCATCTCGCCCGCCGCATAGCCCTCGGCGTGTATGTACGAGATTTCCTTGAGCTTCAGGGCGCCTTCCAGCGCCACTGGATAATTGATGCCCCGGCCTAGATACAGGAAGTTTCGCTTGTTCTGGTACCGGTTTGCAATAGCCATGATCTCGGCTTCCCGCTTGAGGATATGCTCGACCGCCGAGGGGAGCGCGACGATCCGTTCGAGCCAGACCCGCCCGTCGGAGGCGCTGCCTACGCCCCGGAGATGGACGAAATGCAACGCGAGCAGGTACAGCGCGGCGAGCTGTCCCGTGAATGCCTTGGTCGAGGCCACGCCGATCTCCGGCCCGCAGTGCGTATAGAGAACCCCGTCGGACTCCCGCGCCAGTGTACTGCCGACCACGTTCACGATCGAGAGCACCCAGGCACCGTGGGATTTGGCCTCACGCGCGGCAGCCAGGGTGTCGGCCGTCTCACCGGACTGTGAAATGGTGATGAAGAGATCGTTCTTTTGCACGAGCGGATCGCGATACCGAAACTCCGATCCGATGTCCACTTGCACCGGCGTCCGAATCATCTCTTCGAACAGATACTTTCCGACCAACCCGGCGTGCCAGGAGGTGCCGCAGGCGACGATCCAGATCTTTTCGGCGGCGTTGAATTGCTCGGCAGTCAGCCCGATATCCGGCAGGTCCGCCGTTCCGGTCTCGAACGAATAGCGGCCTCGCATCGTATCGAGAATCGTCTGCGGCTGCTCATGAATCTCCTTGAGCATGAAATGCGGGTACCCGCTCTTCTCCGCCGCGGCCGCATCCCACGTGACCCGCGTCGTCGACCGGGCAACTTTCCGTCCCGCCGCATCTAAGATCTCAAATTCGGAGCCTTCGAGCACGGCGACGTCGCCGTCCTCCAGGTAGGTCACATCCCGCGTGTGGGCGAGCATGGCCATGACGTCCGATGCCGCCAGCACGCCCCCGGCAAAGCGACCGATGACCAGGGGACAGCCGGAACGTGCCGCCACCAATCGATGCGGCTCGTCTTCGCTCATCACGACCAGGGCGTAGCTCCCACGAACGTCTCGCGTCGCTGCCAACACGGCCTTGGCAAGCTCCTGTCCCGCCTTCAGCTCCTTCGCGATCGCATGGGCGATCACTTCCGTGTCCGTTTCGGACGTGAAGACATACCCCTCGCGCTGGAGCTGCTGCTTCAGCGGCAGATAGTTTTCGATGATCCCGTTGTGGACAAGCACACAGGGGTGGGAGCGATGCGGGTGGGCGTTTTCCTCCGATGGCCGACCGTGCGTGGCCCACCGGGTGTGCCCAATGCCGATGCTGCCTTGCAGCACCCGCTCTTTGACGGCCTGCTCCAGATTGGCCAGCTTGCCGACACAGCGGCGCACCTCGATCTTCCCGCCCTGCAGGACGGCCAAGCCGGCCGAGTCATACCCTCGATACTCCAGCCGCTGGAGACCGTTGAGGAGCACCGGCACGGCGTCCTGGTTTCCGATGTAGCCGACGATGCCGCACATGTGTCAGTTAAGTCCGTTGGGTCGGTTGAGTCAGTTAGGTCAGTTGGGTCCGCTTGGACCCTAACCTTTTTTCTTCTTCTTATTCCCTCGTGCCTTCACCTGGCTATCCTTCTTTCGTGTCAGTACCCGGGCAGCCTTCCGGCTCGCGCTTCCTTTTGACTCCTGCTTCTGACCCCTTGCCCCGGGCACCGCCTCT
>JBFISJ010000128.1:0-7988 GCA_041608595.1 Nitrospiraceae bacterium | reverse complement strand
TGTCATTGCGAGTCGTGGAGGTTCGGGCCCCGCACTTCCCGAGCAGACGTGTTCCGCGAAGCGGACGGCGAGGACTGTTTGGAGCCTCAAAACTTTAACGGTATGGAGCTTGTCATGGCTAAGGCGGAACCCGCCGAAGCAGCCCGCCTTCGCCAAGGCTTCGGCGGGCACCCGTCTAGCCTTCTGCCACAACCTGACAGCCGTAGCTTTCTGCGAAGGCGGGTGAAGCTGAGTGCCTCTGCGAGGGGCACGCAGCGAGTTCCGCAGCCGAGCGGATGCGAGGGGTAGTGCGGTCGAACCGTAGCGCTGAGCAGGACAGGCGTGGCCCCCGCCCCGCCTTTTCTACCTTCCTTGCCAGGCGCGGACTCGACGTGCCGTGATCACCCCGTTGATGCGCTCGATCGCTTGGAGCACACGGGAGAGATGGTTGGTGTCCGTCACCTCGATGACGAAATCCAGCATGGCTTTTTGATCCTCGCGGGTGGTGATTTCCGCGCGGCTGATGTTCGCCTCGCACTGCGAAATCGAGGATGAGACATTGGCGAGGACGCCCGTCTTGTCGATGGCAAGGACTGAAACCTTCACGGCATGGGTCCCGCTGATCTCCCGATCCCAATCGACCTCGACGAGCCGCTCCTTATCATAGTCCAGAGCCTCCAAGTTGGGACACTCCACGGAGTGAATCGTCAACCCGCGACCACGCGTGATATAGCCGATGATCCGGTCGCCGGGCACTGGGTTGCAGCAGCGCGACAGCTGCATGAGAAGGTCACGTCCGCCCTTCACCTTGACGCCCCGCTCCTCCGCCGGAGTCGATGCGGCCTTGGCCGTGGGCGGCTCCTGGACACGTGCCGGCTCCTCCACTCGCGGCGCGGGTGGCATGAGACCGCTGATCACCTCCGTCGTCGGGAGTCGTCCATAGCCCACCGCCGCGCTTAACTCATCGGCGGAGTCGTATCCCAAGGTCTTTGCGACCTCCGTGAGCCGGTCCGATTTGAACACCTTGGCCGGCGGCAGGTCATGCCGGCGAAATTCCCGCTCGAGCAAGCGCCGCCCGATCTCGACGCTGCGCTTCTGCTCCTCGATCTTCAGCCAGTGCTTGATCTTGGCCTTTGCGCGGGGCGTCTTGACGAATTTCAGCCAGTCCCGGTGCGGGGTCTGGGCTTGGGAGGTCAGAATCTCCACCGTATCACCGCTCGCAAGCCGGTGCTTGAGCGGTACGATCTTGTTGTTGACCTTGGCTCCGACGCAATGGTCGCCGATCTCGGTATGGATGGCATAGGCGAAGTCCACCGGCGTGGCCCCCAGCGGCATTTCCTTGACCATGCCTTTGGGCGTAAAGACGAAGACGACGTCGTGGAACAGGTCGAGCTTGACCGAGTCCATGAATTGCCGATTGTCGGGAAGGTCCTGGTGCCACTCGACCATCTGGCGCAGCCAACTGAAGACCTTCCCCTCGCTGTGGTCGATCTGCCCGCGCTCCTTGTATTTCCAATGTGCGGCGATGCCGTTCTCGGCCACACGATGCATCTCGTCGGTGCGGATCTGGAACTCCACGTGCTCGCCTTGCGGCCCGACCACGGTCGTGTGGAGCGATTGGTAGAGATTGGACTTGGGAATCGCGATGTAATCCTTGAAACGCCCCGGCAGCGGCCGCCAGAGCGAGTGAATGAGCCCCAGAATCGCATAACAGTTCATTTTCGTGTCAGTGATGATTCGGATGGCGGTGAGGTCGTACACTTCCTCGAAGGAGATGGATTGGCGTTCCATCTTCTGGTAGATGCCGGAGATGTGTTTCGGCCGGCCATGTACTTCGCCCGTGAGCCCGGCATCGTCTAGTGCTTTCCGGACAACGTCGGCGACCTGCGCGATGTATTGCTGACGCTCCTCGTCCCGCTTGGCCACGCGCATCTTGAGATTCACGTAGACATCGGGCTTGAGGTATTTGAGACACAGGTCCTCCAGCTCGTTCTTCATCCAACCGATCCCAAGCCGGTTGGCCAGTGGAGCATAAATCTCCAATGTCTCCTTGGCGATCTGAACACGTTTGGCCTCCTTTAAATGCTCGAGGGTGCGCATGTTGTGGACCCGATCGGCGAGCTTTATGAGCACTACGCGAATGTCATCCGCCATGGAGAGCAGCATCTTTCGGAAATTCTCTGCCTGCTTCTCCTCATAAGTCTTGAATTCGATCTTGCCAATCTTGGTGACACCGTCTACCAACCGCGCGATATCTTTGCCGAACTCCTTTTCGAGCTCCTCCGGCGTCGCCAAGGTGTCTTCGAGGGTATCGTGGAGCAGCGCCGCCACGATCGCCGTCACGTCCGAACGCAGCGCCGTGAGCACACCGGCGACGGCGAGCGGATGTTGGTGATAGGGTTCTCCAGACCGACGCGTCTGGCCAGCATGCGCCGCGGCGGAAAAGGCATAGGCTTTCCGGATCAGCCCGAGATCGGCATCCGGGTTGTAGCTCTGGACCCGCCGCAGCAACTGATCGATATCGGTAAAGGGTTCGTTTGGCATCGTTTCTTTAGGCAGTCTGGCTGCTCCGCAGATCGCGGATGCGCAACTGCAATCGATCCAGGCCGTTCCAACGATCCAACTCGGGGATGAATGCGAGGTCGACCCGGCTTCCGGCGGATGCCGCCCGCTGAGCGAGTGCCCCCATGCGGAACCCGATGCCGACAAACGGCGCCGAATCCTTCTGCTTGACCGTCAGTCTCAAATGTTTTTCTCCCACCACCCTCGCCTCCAACACCGACAGATCGCGGACTGCCAGTGTCGGCTCAGGATTGCCCATCCCGAACGGCTGCAGGCGGTCCAGCTCCCGCACGAGCTGGTGCGTCACCTCCCTCAATTTCACCTCGGCATCCACGGGCAACCCTGGCCTCTCCGGCTTGACGCCGAGGCGTCGCTCAGCCGCCTCCGCAAATCGTTCCCGAAACAGCGGGATGTTGTGCTCCTGCAGCGTCACACCCGCCGCGCTGGGATGCCCTCCAAACCCGAGGAGCAGATCGCGACAACTCGACAGCGCGTCATAAAGATCGAGCCCGGGAATGGTCCGGGCCGACCCCTTGGCGATGCCGCGCTCGTTGACCGCGAGGACCACGGCGGGACGATGAAAGCGCTCCACGAGACGCGCCGCCACAATCCCTACCACGCCCAGGTGCCATTTGCGGTCGTGCACGACAAGGCCTGCCGGGGCATCCTTGTGCTCGAGCATCGCCACGGCCTCGGCCCTGGCGATCTCCTCCATGCGCTGCCGCTCCTTGTTGAGCCGCTCCAGTTCCTGGGCGAGCTGAAGGGCTTCCTCCTCAACCCCCGTCGTGAGCAAGCGCACGGCTGAGAGGGCATGGGCCAGTCGGCCCGCGGCATTGATTCTCGGCGCTAGCTTAAAGGCCACCGTATGGGTCGTGCAAGCGCCGCTGACTCCGGCCTGCGCCTTCAGGGCCCGGAGCCCGCACCGCCGGCCCTCGGCGATCAGCCCCAGGCCTTCCTTCACGAACCAACGATTTTCCTCCTGCAAGGGCACGACGTCCGCCACGGTGGCCAAGGCGACCAAATCAAGCGCATCATCGAGCCGAGAGCCCCCTTCACCATATTTTACCTGATAGGCTTGCGCAACCTTGTAGGCCAGTCCCCCCGAGCACAACCCCGTAAAGGGATAGCGCGAGTCTTCCCGGTGGGGGTTCAAGGCGGCAAGGGCCGCGGGGAGCCCCCCATCCGATTGATGATGATCGGTCACAATCACGTCCATCCCAAGGCTCTTCGCGAGCTCGATTTCACGATGAGAGGTCGTCCCGCAATCCGAGGTCACCAGGAGGGTCACCCCTGCCTCACCCAAAGCCACGATGGCCTGCTCATTGAGCCCGTAGCCCTCGTCGACCCGATGCGGAATGTACGCGCTGGCCTTAGCACCCCGCGCAGCAAAAACCGTCAGGTACAAGCTCGTCGCCGTAATGCCGTCCACATCGTAATCGCCATAAAAGCAGATGCGTTCGCTGCCACGTATCGCGGCGTGGATCCGATCCACCGCTCGTTCCATGTCGGGGAGCAGGAACGGATCATGGTTCGATTGAACCTCGCCGCTCAGCCATCGCTGAGCCTCGGCCACCGATGCCGTACCCCGCGCGAGCAGCACAAACGCCGTGGCGGGACAAATCGAAAGCGCCTCGGCAAACGCCCGAGCCCGATCGTGATCCGCAGCACTGACAATCCATGGTCTCGTCACCCCTGTGCCCTCCTTGCTGCTCGACGGAGCCCAAGGTTCACGTGGACCCCGCCGGCATGACAACCGCGACCTGCTGTGATGATGAATAAATCGTCCCCAGTCCTCACGACACCCTGCGACGGGGGACGCGCCAACTTGAAGCGGAACTGCTGGAGATGCAAGGCGTGGCGGCTACGGATCTTGGCTCGACCTCATACCGTCCATGCCGAGACGCCGTGCAGATGGATGAGTCGAATCAGCGAGCGTGTTCGTGACCGAATGCCGTGTGCGTGAGGGGAGGCGTCGATGATGCCACGATGTGGGAGTGAGCAGGAGGGATCGACGACGGCAGCCGCGGGGTTCCGGCGACAGGTCATCCCATCACCGCAACCCCCTGCTGCGGGTCATTCGCCGCCTTTTTGAACGTAGTTCTTGACGAATTCCTCGGCGTTCTCTTCGAGTACGTCGTCGATTTCGTCAACAAGCTTGTCGATATCTTCCTTCAGCTTTTCGCCAGCTTCCACCACCTTTGGGTTCGGCTTGACGTCCTCTTTGGCCTGAGTATCCTTTTTGGTTTCCGGTCTCCTGTCCTGCTTTTCCATAGGAGCACCTCCGGCCTCGCCGAGACCTATGTGTTATGGCTGCGTGCAGTAACGCGACTAACTGCCTCAGCATACTCTGCAGTGTAAACCGCGTCAAGCCGGGGAACGAATCACACCCATAGGGTAGATTGACAGACATTAGACGAGCAGCGACACAATGAGCAACGCCACGATATTAATGACCTTGATCATCGGGTTGATGGCCGGCCCGGCCGTATCCTTATAGGGGTCTCCCACGGTGTCGCCGGTGACCGCAGCCTTGTGCGTCTCGCTGCCCTTTTTCCCCTGCTCCTCAATGTACTTCTTGGCGTTGTCCCACGCCCCGCCCCCACTCGTCATGGAGATCGCCACGAACAAACCGGTCACGATGCTGCCCACCAGCACTCCCCCGAGCGCCTCCGGGCCCAGGATCACGCCCACCAGGATGGGGGACACGACGGGGATGAGCCCCGGCACCATCATTTTCTTGATCGCCGCCTTTGTCACAATGTCCACACAGGTGCCGTATTCAGGCTTGCCGGTGCCCTCCATGATGCCTGTGATCGTGCGAAACTGCCGGCGTACCTCCTCCACGACGAGGCCGCCAGCCTGACCGACGGCTTTCATGCAGAGCGAGGCGAAGACGAAGGGCAGCATGCCGCCGAGGAACAACCCCACCAAGACATCGGGATTGGACAGGTCAAAGCCCACGGTCCGGCCCTCCCCGGCCACGGCCCGGGCATATTCGGCAAACAGCACGATGGCGGCCAGCGCCGCCGAACCGATGGCATAACCTTTGGTCACGGCTTTCGTCGTGTTCCCAACGGCATCCAGCGGATCGGTGATGTTGCGCACGTCCTCCCCGAGGTGCGCCATCTCGGCAATGCCCCCGGCATTGTCCGTGATCGGTCCGAACGCATCGATCGCGACCACGATACCCGCCATGGACAGCATAGAGACCGCCGCCACCGCCACCCCATACAGCCCTCCCCCCTCCATACCGCCGCAGACCCAGAAGCTGCCCAGGATCGCGGCCGCGATGACCACGACCGGCCAGGCCGTCGCCATCATGCCGACGGCCAGGCCGCTGATGATGTTGGTCGCATGGCCCGTCTCACTCGCCTTGGCGATCTCCTGCACGGGGGAGAAGCTTTTGGAGGTGTAGTAATCCGTGATGAACACCAGCGCGATGGTGACCGCCAACCCGACCAATGCGGCCAGATAGTAGCTGACGGCGCCGACCCCGCCGACCCCGTCCATCATGGCTCGTGTGATCGGGAAAAAGGCGACAGCAGCTAGCCCTCCGGCCACGAACAAGCCCTTGTATAGCGCGGTCATGATGTGCCCGCTCGTGCCCACCTTCACGAACAGAATGCCGATAATCGTGGCCAGAATCGTCACGGCACCGAGGGCCAGGGGGTAGAGGATGGGCTCGATCCGACCGTTGAACAGCGTGAAGGCGAGCACCATGGCGGCCACGGTGGTGACGGCGTACGTCTCGAACAGGTCCGCCGCCATGCCCGCGCAATCCCCGACATTGTCCCCGACGTTGTCCGCGATGACGGCGGGGTTTCGTGGATCATCCTCCGGGATTCCCGCCTCCACCTTGCCCACCAAGTCGGCTCCCACGTCCGCAGCCTTCGTGAAGATGCCGCCGCCGACGCGGGCGAAGACCGAGATCAGGCTGCCACCGAACCCCAGGCTGATCAGCGCATGGATGGCCTTTTCCTGCCCCGCGACGGCGGACGCGGCGACGTAGAAGAGGGTCAGCGCCAAGAGCCCGAGGCCGATCAACAGCAGGCCGGTCACCGCACCGCCACGGAACGCCACCGTGAGGGCTGCATTCAGGCCTTCATGCGCGGCCTGCGCGGTTCGGACATTGGCGCGGACCGCGATGTACATCCCGACGTACCCGGCGGTCGCGGAGGCTGCGGCCCCGACAAGGAAGCCGAGGGCCGTGACCAGGCCGAATTTGTCCGACCAGAGTCCGCCGAGCCAGAGAATGGCAAACAAGACGGCTGCCACGATGCCGATCGTGCGGTATTGCCGATTCAGGTAAGCCCCGGCGCCTTCCTGGATCGCCTGGGCGATACGCTGCATCTCGGCATTGCCGGGGTTTAGCCTGAACACCCAGAAGGTCAGATAGACGCCATACGCAATGCCGGCCGTTGCCGACACCACCGCGAATACAATTACTGCTGTCGAAACATCCACAAACACTCCTCCTATCCTGGCCTGCCCGGCCGCAGGCGATGGGTCATCGCAGCTGGCACCCTACGTACATGTGCGAAGGCCGGGGAGACCAGGCAAAAATTCGCGGTATTGTAGCGATCCGATTCCCAAGGATCAAGGCGAAAGCATGGGCACAAGCCGGTGCTGCACACACAAAATTTGACGGCCCTGCTGAAAAGACGTGTGTAATTGCAGGTTCGGGACAGACTTTGTTATAGTGCGTGGCGGAGGAACAAGGATGGGCGTGAACCCTCAATACATCGTGATCGAAGGCAAGACCTTCACGAAAGAACACCTGCCGCTAGACAACCACGTGTATCGAAACTGCACGATGGATGAATGCGAGATTCATTACAGCGGCGGCCCGTTCGAGCTCATCGACACCCACATTACCAATTCCCGACTCGTCCTCAATCAACCTGCCAAAAACATTTACTCGGCCATTCAGATCTTCAAAATGAAGTCCCCCGGCTCGACCATCGAGGCGGACTGACCACTCTGCACGCGCGCGCACTCGGACTCTCTCCGAATCGCCGGCGATGATCTCAGCGCCATTCCGACCATGATTCGCCCCGCTTGTGCTCCGGGAAATCGCCCGGGCGGGAGGATCCCATGCCTCGAGTCAGAAATTGCCGTCGTCTTCGCGAGGTGAACCCGGGGGAGCTTCTTATTTGCCCACCGCCTCCGCTGCGCTGCGCTTCTTGAGCAGCACATTGACGGACTGCTCGACGATCCGGATGCGCTCGAAGACCGGATCCCGGGCGCCCAGCGGCGACTGCGCCGCAATCTGCTCCAGAAACTTCTTCGGCCCGTCCACCGCCGCATACTCCAGCGTCGCCACCACATCCATCGACGGGGCGTCCGCCGGCGTCGGAAACGTGAACCGCTCCACCCGCCGCTCCTCCGGCTTCAGCACCGTGTCCGCCACCACCGCCGCCGCCTGAAAATCAAACCGCGTCGGCCGC
>JBFISJ010000127.1:0-7997 GCA_041608595.1 Nitrospiraceae bacterium | reverse complement strand
GTCCGGCGATCCCGTGTCGAATGCCCAGGAACGTGAGTTGCGCCTCTTCCTGCCCCGTGAGGACCCGGACCGCCCACCCCACCTCGGCCTCGACGCGCCGCAGAAAGTCCTGGGCATTGTCCGCCTCACGGACCGCCGAGGTCGCCACCACCGTGTGAGCGTCCACTTGCTCCTGCTCGATGACCTTCCGCCATTCTTTTAAGGTCTCGATGACGCGCGCCATGGCCGGGGCGCTGAGCTTGCGGTTTTCGGACAATCCTTCGCCAAGACGGAGGATCTTCCGATCGGATCGCAACTCGACAAGATCTCCGGATGGAGAAATCTCGGCAATCAGTAGCCGACAAGTCAGTGTCCCAACATCAATAGCTGCTAGACGCATCACTCACATTTCTTCTGTCATTCCCGCGAAAGCGGGAATCCAGGGGATCTCAACCCATGTGATCAGCCCCGGAGAAGCCGGGGAAAGATGGATCCCCGCCGAAGACTGCGGGGATGACAGATGGGGGCTTCGAGTTTCCCCTTGAGCGCTACCCGATCTCACCCAACTCGAGTTTTTCCTGCCACCGCTTGAGCATCGCGGCTCTAAGAGCGCGATGCTGCGGCGCGGCCAGTTGCGGGTCGGCTGCGAGCAACGCGAACGCGTCCTGCCTCGCCCGTTCGAGCAGGGCCCCGTCACGGACGAGATTGGCGGCCCGGAACTCGGGCACGCCCCACTGCCGGGTGCCAAAAAACTCTCCCGGACCCCGGATCTTCAGGTCTTCCTCGGCAATGACGAATCCGTCGGACGATCGGACCAAGGCGTCCAGGCGCTGCCGCGCCGGCGACATGCGATCGGGATCGGGCGTGGTCCCGGCTGGCCCGCCGCGTGCCATCGTGATCAGGACGCAGTACGACTGGGCGGCGCCTCTGCCGACACGCCCGCGAAGCTGGTGGAGCTGCGCGAGGCCAAACCGCTCGGCATGCTCCACCACCATCACGCTGGCGTTCGATACATCCACGCCGACCTCCACCACCGTCGTCGCGACCAACACGTGAATGTCTCCGCCCTTGAACGCGCGCATCGTGCCTGCCTTCTCCTCGGTCTTCATGCGGCCATGCAGGACGCGCACGACGAATTCGGAGAAGACCTCCTCTCGAAGTCGATCCGCGCCCTGAAGCGCCGCCTGGAGATCGCTCTTCTCAGACTCCTCGACCAACGGGTACACGATATACGCTTGGCGCCCGGCTCTGAGCTCGGTCCGGATCAGGTCATAGGCCTTGCGACGTCTCGATTCGTGAAACAGGAGGGTGTGCACGGGCCTTCGCCCGGGAGGCAGGGCGTCGATCACCGAAAGGTCGAGATCGCCGTAGACCGTCATCGCCAAGGTGCGCGGGATCGGCGTCGCCGTCAACACTAGCACGTCCGGCCGATAGCCCTTGTCCAGCAAGGTCTTCCGCTGCAGTACCCCGAACTTGTGCTGCTCGTCGACCACGGCCAGCCCAAGATTGGCGAACTGCACCTCCTTTTGAATCAGCGCGTGTGTGCCGATGACCACGCCGACCGCGCCGCTGCGGATCTGCTCAAGCATCTGCGCCCGGAGCTTCCGGCTGACGCCATGCTTGACCAGCACCACCTTGAGGCCGAGCGATTCCAGCAGTCCCTGCACATTCAGAAAGTGTTGCTCGGCCAGGATCTCGGTCGGGGCCATCAGGGCGGCCTGGTAGCCCGACCCGCAGGCCACAACGATGGCGTGCAAGGCTACAATGGTTTTCCCGCAGCCGACATCGCCCTGGATCAGGCGGTTCATGGGACGATGAGCCGCCATGTCACGCGCGATCTCACCCCAGACGCGCTGCTGCGCCGGCGTCAGCTCGAATGGGAGTCGTGCGCGCAGCTCGGTCAGCAGCGGGGTGCTGACGTGAAAGCGAATGCCCTTCGCCTCCTCCTTCACCGTCCGCTGCCGCACCGCCAACGCCAGCTCCAACACGAACAACTCCTCGAACGCAAGCCGCCGGTGGGCCGGAGTCGAGCCGCGATCCAGATCGTCCAAGGAGGTCCCGGGCGACGGGAAATGAACCTCGGCCACCGCGTCCCTATAGGTCGGCAGCCCGCGGCGCACCAGGACCTCTTGCGGGATGAGCTCCGCCAGACCGGTATCATGATCTTCGAGCAGGCCTTTCACCACCGTGCGGATCTGCCGGGAGGTCAGCCCCTTCGTCTCTGGGTAGATCGGCACAATCCGCCCCACGTGCAGCGTCGTCTCCGGATTCTCCCCCAAGACCTCGTGCTGTGGGCTGTCCATGCGCAAATCCATCCACCCCCGCCGCCCTGAGGAGACCACCCCGCTGGCCATCACCGCGGTGCCGGGTGTGAACGTGGTCTCCAGATACGGCTGGTTGTAGTACAAGCAGGGCAGCGTGCCCGTCTCGTCGTTAATCTGAACCTCGAGGATGGTGATGCCCCGACGATGCGTTCGCCGAACCTTGCTCGACACCACACGCCCGCAAATGGTGGCACGCTGCCCGGGCCTGAGCTCACGGATGGGTGTCACGACCGAGCGGTCCTCGTACCGTCGCGGCAGGTACCACAGGGCGTCCGCGACGGTACGAATCCCGACTCGCTCCATCAGGGCGGCGCGCTTCGGCCCCACACCTCTCGCGAATCGAATGGGGAGGTCGCACGAGTCCTGGGCACGGGGCGCGGGGCGAGCGGGGCTGCGCGACCCACGCTCCGGGCGGCCGGTCTCCGACTTCAGCCGGCCCAGAATCTCCCGTGCCTGGGCGAGCCGCTTGGCACGCTCCCGGCCCGACAAGGCGTCGCCGTAGTCCACGAACACCTGCCGCAGCGCCAACAGATCCGTTTCCACTGGCGGCGCAAAGATTTCGCGAGTGAGCGTCTCAAGGATCCGACGGGTGACAAAGTCTCTCAGGCCGTCGGCCGAGCCGGCACACTGCGCCCCGCCGCCGGCGGCTTCGATGGGCGTCGAGAGGGCCTGAACAATGTGGTGGAGCGCTTCCGCCATGGCAATGGCACGTGGAACGAGGCTCCGTCCGGGTCGGCAGCCGGGGCGGCCCCGCAGCCGGGCGGAAAGATCGGAGGATGGTAGCACAGGGCCGTTGGTCGGACAACGAGGACGGGCGGCCCCCGTGCGCCACCCGTCCTTGCGCTCACAGGAAGACTGTGTCATCTTCCCGCGCCGGAACTCCACCACCTTGCAGGACCGTGAGACTCACAAAGGTCATGAGCGGCGCACAAACCGGCGTCGATCGTGCGGCGCTGGACACCGCACGCGCGCTCGCGATCCCTTGCGGTGGCTGGTGCCCGCGCGGACGTCGATCAGAAGACGGTCCCATCGACCCCGCCTATCCGCTTGTGGAAACGCCCTCGGATGACTACGCGCAGCGGACGGAATGGAATGTCCGCGACTCCGACGGCACACTGGTCCTCGCACGTGGCGAGTTAACCCAGGGCACCGCGTTCACGGTAGAGCTCGCGCGTCGGCTCTCGAAACCCCTATTGGTCCTCGACCTGGACCGCCTGCCAGACGACGACCTCCTCCGCCCCTGGCTCGCAAAACATCGCATCACCGTGCTCAATGTGGCCGGCCCTCGCGAAAGCAAATGCCCGGGCATCTACCGTGACGCGCGGGTATTCCTTCAGCACGCGCTGTCAGCGGCCGCGCGCGGCACGTCGGGCACCGAGGCATGAGTACAGGGAATTGGCTTGTCACTGCGGATTGACCCGCTCCCGCTCGGCCTCTACAATACCGCTCCTCGGCAGGCAACAGCCCGGGAATATGTCGTGACGCATCGAACACGCATCCATCGGCTGCTTGACCAGGAAGGGACTCTGGTCTTTCCCGGGGTCTACGACGCGCTGGGGGCGAAGCTCGTCGAGCAGGCGGGATTCCCCCTCACCTTCATTTCTGGCTACAGCGTCGCCGCCTCGCACTTGGGACTTCCGGATTTCGGCTTCCTCACACAAACAGAGATGGTGGGCGTCGCGAAGCGCGTCTGCGGCGCCGTGCGCATTCCGGTCATCATCGATGCGGATACCGGATACGGCAATGCGTTGAACGTCATGCGGACGGTCAATGAGCTAATCGATGCCGGAGCCGCCGGCATGTTTTTGGAAGATCAGGTCTGGCCCAAGCGGTGCGGCCACATGCGCGGCAAACGGGTCATTCCCGTGACGGAACAAGCCCAGAAGCTGCGGGCGGCCGTGGATGCACGCCGCGATCGTGATTTCTTTCTCGTCGCACGAACCGACGCCCGGCAGGTCCTTGGCTTGGACGAGGCGATCGAGCGGTGTCACACCTACAAGGAGGCCGGCGCCGACGCCTTATTCGTCGAGGCGCCGACCAGCGCGGAGGAGTTGCGCCGCATCGCCAAGGAGCTCCCCCCGCCCTTGGTGGCCAACATGCTGGAGGGCGGTGTGACGCCCCTCCTCACGCAGGAGGAATTGCGGGACCTTGGGTTTCAGCTCGCGGTCTGTCCCCTGACCGCCCTCTACGCCTCGGCCCGCGCGATGCAGGACATGTTCGCGCTCCTGCGCACGGCCGGGACGACCCGGTCGGCTGTCGACCGACTGCTGTCGTTCGAGCAGTTCCACCAGATCATCGACCTCGACGGGTACTATTCGCTGGACGAACGGTACCGGCCGGCCGGCCCGACCGACCCCTAACCGCGCGACCCTCTGCGGACTTTCTTGCCAACCTGGACAATCCCTACGTTGGTGGTACAATTTTTGCGGTACCTCCAACCACTGCAGGCAAGCTATGTCTGGTCGACGTCGCGACATCGGCAATTCCATTGTCTTTCTGGGCCTCCTCCTGATCCTGCTGGTCGGCTATCACGGCTGGTTCAGCAAGAGTACCCCTTCAACGGAGGGAGGCGACCCGGGGATCATGACCGTCGTGTCCTCCCCTCCGGTGACCACCTCATTCCCCGTCGAGGCGCCTCCATCTCCTCCAGTCGGCGCGCCCCCGGCGCCGCTCCCGCAGATCAGCGACGCGCAGGCCGTCGAAACTGCCGAGCCCCCAGAGACGGAGCACGCGGGCACCCTGCTCACCATTCGATCCATGATCGATCAGGAACTGGACAGGGATGCGCAAACCTACCTCTCCGACCTTCCGCGGGAGGTCCTGCTCAACGCGGAGCTCCGCAAATACGTGGCGATCCTCTGGAACAACCTTGGCGTCCTTCAGAGCAAGCTTCATGGCCCTGATACCGCGATTCGATCCTACATCATGGGGCTAGACCTCGATCCTACAAACCCGGCCCTGAACTTGAATCTGGCGCATGCCTATTGGGACAAGCAGGATCCCCGGCTGACTCGGGATTTCCTGGAGAAGCTTGCCAGATTGGTCCCGGACGACCCGTTTCCCCACATCGCCCTCGCGGACTTACTCTACGGCAGGGACGATCTGCGCGGTGCGGCCCGCGAGCTCGATCGGGCCGCCAGGCTCGCCAAAGGCGATCCGAGGTTGACCGGGTATCTGGAAATGGTTCGCGCCAAGGTCGAGAGCGCCGCGCAAACAGAGACCAAATTCCTGGCCCGACAAAGTGCGCATTTTGTCGTCAAATTCGACGGGGCCGAGGACTTCGCCATCTGGGATGAGGTCCTGGATATTCTCGAGGACGCCTATCGCGACATCGGGCAGAAGCTCGGCTATTTTCCCTCCCAACCCATTCATGTGATCCTCATGACGCGCGAGAAATTCCAGGGCGTCGAGGGGACGCCGGCCTGGGCCGATGCACTCTACGATCGCGTGCTGGGCCGCATCAAAATCCCCACACAGGGCGCACTGACAGACCGCGCGTGGCTGAAGCGGGTCCTGCGACACGAGTTCGTGCACGCGGTGCTCCACCAGCGGATGGGACTGGAGATCGATGCGGTTCCAACGTGGCTGAACGAGGGGTTGGCGATGCAACTGGCGGGCGACTCCTGGTCTGATCTGGATAAGCTCGCGGGCGGCGGCGACCTGAAGCTCATTCCCCTCTCCGCGCTCGAAAAGGGATGGGGTACGCTCCCCATGGAAGCCGCCTCGCTCGCCTACCTGGAAGCGAACTCGGCGACGCGGTACATGATCCAGCGGTTCGGCATGGGCAGGGTTAGAGAGATCCTGGATCTCCTGAAGTCGGGCCACAACATTTCCGGTGCGATTGATACCAAGCTCATGATGCCCTACGAGGTCTTCCAGAAACGCTGGACCCAGGACCTCAACGCCAGATTAACCGCCCGCCGCACGTAGCAGGTCCCTCCTCTTCCGTCCCGCTCGCACCGCTGTCCCCACCCCTCACGGTCCCGAACCAAGACTGGCAAAGCTGCGGTGGGGGCTGGAGGGTTGCCTCAACAGAAGGCCTTCGGTACAGTCCCGCGCATGAAGGTTTCCACCCAGGTCACGGCGGTTTTGGTCGCGCTGGTCGTCGTCGCCGCGCTCGCGTCATGGGCCGCGCCCGATGTAATGGGGGGTCCGCAGCGCTCGCTGTCCTATGGGTGGCTTGGTTTCTTGTACGGGATTCCCCTGATGCTTGCCGGGGCGCTGGTGAGCGGGCAGCGCTGGGCCTTGATGGCGTCCGTAATGTACGGCACGGTGGGGCTGGCGCTCGACCTCTCCACGGTCGTCCAGGAGTTGACCCAAGGGCCAAGCCATCCCGCCGTCCTCGCCGCAAGCGGCGTGACCGGTCTCCTGAACTTCCTGCTGATTCTGCTCGGCGGTCGAGGATTCCTGGACGCGCAACGCCTACCGTCGCCGTGACCGCGGCCGCCTGGCGTCCAGCAATGCTCCCTCCCAGTCTTCCGTCCCTTTTTTCAGGGCAATCCGGCGGACCGTTGGAAAGCCTGCAGCCTTCAGCCATCGCGTGGTCTCGGCCAGCCCGTAGGTGTTGCCGGTCTTCGTGAAGAGCAACATGGTGACCGCGAAGAGGTTGGTCTCCGCCGGCGTGAGACCTTCACGATCGGTGGTAAAGGCATCCTGGATGAGCAGCCGCCCGCCGGGATTCAGGTGTCGAGCCAACCGACGAAACAGCCGCTGGTTTTCAGCAGGGGAGTAAATGTGGAGCACGTTGGAATACCAGATCACGTCGTAGCGTCCGGTCAGGGGCCGTGCCATGAAATCCAGCGGAAGATACGACAGTCGCCGACCCTGCGTGACCTGTCGCGCCAAGGTCCTCGCCACCTGGAGCGCCGGCCCTCTGTCGCAGACGGTCGCCTGGAGCTTGGGGTTCGTGGCGAGAAACGCCAGGGCGTAGGTACCGGGCCCGCCACCCAGGTCGAGCAGGGACCGCGCGCCGCGCAAATCAATCTGGGCGGCCACCTTGGGCGCGATGTCCTTCGATCGATGGTGCATGGCCCAGGTGAAGCGGCGTCGGTAGGCCGGGTTGTCCGGCGCATCGCTTTCAACGGGACGGCCACGCCGCACCGACCTGGTGAGCTGAGACCAGTCGTCATAGTGGGTGCGGATGAGGTGCAGGTAGGCTCCCCGGTACCGCGGGCTTGCCGCGTTGAGCTCGCTTCGACCGAGCCGTGTGTTTCGGTAATGAAGGCCCCGCTTGGCAAGCAACCCCGCCGTGGCCAGGTTGCGACACAGGATCTCAAGCCCCCGCCGGCTCGTCCTCAACCGCCTGGCCAGGGCCGCCACCGTCCAGGTTCGCACACCCATGACAGTGAAGAGGTCGAGGTCCAGCGCCGTCAGGATGACGCGGGGCAGACGGTACGCGACGACGACATTCCGGAACTCCTCGAAATTGCGAATGCCGCGGTGGTTCGTCACTGGCAGAAGTTCGCGAACTGGTCAGTGGTGAGGCACGCGGTTTGGGAGCTGGAGCAGTCCTCTTGCATAAGCGGCGCCGGATTGCACAGGAACCGGGGGGCAGGGGTCAGGGGCACGAGGTCAGGCGGGAAAGAGACCTGTTCGTGGAAATCTTTCTTCACCGATCACCCCTCATCGCTGACCGCTTACCCTTTCTTGAATTTCCGCTTGCACCATTGAACCTGGGCCAGGACCTCTTCGAGC
>JBFISJ010000126.1:0-8009 GCA_041608595.1 Nitrospiraceae bacterium | reverse complement strand
CTGATGGGCACCTCCATTGCCAGGCCTCTCATTGCACGCCGGCAGATCGAGATCGCGCACGAGGAACAGGCGGAGGCGGTGGCGCACGGCGCGACCGGCAAGGGAAACGATCAGGTGCGGTTTGAATTGACTTATCTGTCGCTGGATCCGGAGGTTAGAGTCATCGCGCCCTGGCGGGAGTGGACGATGCGATCGCGTCGCGAGCTGATCGAGTATGCCTCCACGCACGGGATCCCGGTGACCGCGACCAAGGCCAAGCCCTACAGCACCGATGCGAACCTGTTTCACGTCAGCTATGAGGGGGGCATTCTCGAGGATCCCTGGGCGCCGCCACCGGAAGAGATTTTCCAGATGACCGTGTCCCCGGAGCGTGCGCCCGATGCGCCCCGGCTCGTCGAAATCAGCTACGAGCGGGGTGACCCGGTTGCAGTGGATGGAGAGCGTTTGAGCCCGGCAACGATTCTGGGGCGCTTGAACACGATCGGCGGGGAGCACGGAGTCGGGCGCGTCGACCTGGTGGAGAACCGCTACGTCGGCATGAAGTCGCGGGGCGTTTATGAGACACCCGGCGGGACGATTCTGCACGCGGCGCACAGGGGGCTCGAGTCGTTGACGCTCGACCGGGAAGTCCTCCACCTTCGCGACTCTCTGATGCCCAAATATGCTGAGCTCGTCTATTATGGATATTGGTTCTCGCCGGAACGAGAAATGCTGCAGAAAGCGTTCGACGAGGCCCAGCAGAACGTCAGCGGCACCGTGCGAGTCAAGCTCTACAAAGGAGGGTGCAGCGTGGTCGGTCGGCGCTCCGAGCAGTCCCTGTACCGTCTCGACCTGGCCACCTTCGAAGAGGATGAGTCCTACCGCCAGCACGATGCGGAGGGGTTTATCCGGCTCAACGCCCTGCGGCTTGCCCTGCGTGCACAGGGCCGCAAGCACCGAGACCAGAAGTGATCTGCCTTCACCGACCCGCACCCTGGAAGCGGCGGGCTTGAAAGGGACAGCGTCTGTGACCCGCGATGCGCGTAAAGCTGGCCGGTCCAACGCCGACGGGAAGCCGTCAGGAGCAACCGGCGTACCCAAATCCTCCGGCAAGATGTGGTCGGGACGGTTCCGGGCCGAGACCCATCCGCTCGTCGAGCGGTTCACCGGCTCCCTCGGTGTGGATCACAGGCTCGCGGAGAGCGACATTCAAGGCAGTGTTGCCCACTGCCGCGCTCTGGGTCGGGCGGGAATCCTCTCAAAACGGGAGATGGCGGCGCTTCTCCATGGGCTTGGAAAGGTGCACGGCGAGTTCAAGAGCGGGCGCTTCGTGGTCCGCCGCGAGGACGAAGATATTCATATGGCAATTGAGCGACGCCTCACGGAGCTGGTCGGATCCGCGGGGGGCAAGCTTCACACGGGGCGGAGCCGCAATGACCAGGTTGCGCTGGACGTCCGCCTGTACCTCAGAGACGAGCTGCGGAGGCTCGGCGAGTATGCTCAGCGGCTTCAACGGGTCTTGTTGGAGCGTGCGCAGGCTCATCTCGACGTGGTGATGCCGGGCTACACGCACCTCCAGCGCGCGCAGCCCGTGCTATTCGCGCATCATCTGTTGGCCTACGTGGAGATGCTGAGTCGCGACCGGGGTCGCCTGGAGGACGCCACCAGGCGGCTCAATGTCCTGCCTCTGGGCAGCGGGGCGCTGGCAGGGACGAACTTCCCCCTCGATCGTGCGTACCTGGCCAGGCTGCTCGGCTTCGAGCAGGTCGCGGAGAACAGCCTGGACGCCGTCTCGGATCGGGATTTTGCGCTCGAGGTCGTATCGGCGCTCGCCATTGTGATGATGCATCTCTCGCGCTTGAGCGAGGAGCTCATCCTCTGGATGTCCCAGGAATTCCAGTTCGTGGAAATCCCGGACTCGTTTTGTACAGGTAGCAGCATGATGCCGCAGAAGAAAAACCCTGACGTCCCGGAACTGATCCGGGGCAAGACGGGCCGCGTCTACGGCGACCTCCTGGCGCTCTTCACAATGATGAAGGGCCTCCCGCTGAGCTACAATCGGGACCTGCAGGAGGACAAGGCACCCCTGTTCGACGCGCTGGATACGGCGCAGGCCTCGGTCGAGGTGTTGACGGAGCTGATGCGAGGGCTGACCGTGAACCGCGGGGTCGTGAAGAGGGCGGCCGAATCCGGTTTCATGCTGGCCACGGAACTGGCGGACTACCTCGTGATCCGGGGTGTGCCCTTTCGGGAAGGTCACGCCATCGCGGGTCGCGTAGTACGGTACTGCATTGACCGTGGAAAAGAGCTCCAGGGGTTGAGCCTGCAGGAGCTGCAGGGATTCTCCCGGCAGTTTGAGAAGGATGTGCTCGACGTGCTCACCGTCGAGGGAGCCATCGAGCGCAAAGGGCAGGTCGGGGGCACCGCGCGTAAGCAAGTGGAGCGTCGGATCAGGGCCTTGCGGAAGCACCTCGCGTGATGGACCAAGCCAGACGGGGAGGCTCAAAAGGACCGGGCGTGCCAAAATTTGGCAGCTTCAGGGCGGGAATCATTTGGATGGGACTGGCCGCTGCGGTCGTGTTAGACTTGGTCGGTGGCTGTGGCAAGGTCGGCTCACCCATCCCGCCAGAGGACATCGGCATTGCCGCCAAGCTGGAGCAAGAGCGACAAGAACAGGCTAAAAGGGATAAAAAGGAAGCCGAGCGCGAAGAGGAGCTCGAGCTTCCCCCGCTGCGGCCCTTTGGCACCCGATAAGCATTCACGTACACAAGGCACGAAAGAATAGAGCGACAGGAGGACGAGGATGACGAATCAGACCACGAACCCACGACACCGGCGCACGTTGCTCTTGCTGGATCCCTATCCGCGGAACAACCCGTACCATTTGACGGCGAGCGAGCGCCGCGCGGTGTGGTTCCCCAAGCTCAGTCTGCCTGTCATTGCGGCCTACACCCCACCGGGGTGGGAGGTCAAGCTGGTCGATGAGGCCGTCGAGGACATCAACTTCGACGAGCCGTGCGACCTGGTCGGCTTGTCGGTTATGACCTGCTATGCGCCCCGCGCCTATGAGATCTGCGCCGAGTTCAGGAAGCGGGGCAAGCCCACGGTCCTGGGAGGCGTGCATCCGACCTACTGTCCGGATGAAGCCCTCAGGCATTGCGATGCGATCGTCTGCGGGGAGGCCGAGGAGGTCTGGCCTCACTTGGTAGCGGACTTCGAGGCCGGACGCATGAAACGCATGTACAAGATGGAGCACTTTCCGGCCCTGGAGAATTACATCAGCCCGCGTATCGAGCTGCTGAGCCCGGACAGCTACATGACGCGCCAGTGCTCGTTTACCACGCGGGGGTGCCATTTCGATTGCGAGTTCTGCAGCGTCTCTCCATTTAATGGCAAGACGACCCGTCGTCGTCCGGTCCCCGAGGTCATCAAGGAGTTGTCGGAAGTCAAGCGCTGGATCGCGACCGAGCTGGTGGGCCGCATTCGCTCGGGATCGGTGTGGGAGATGCTCGTCACCAACCTCAGGATCCGGCTTGGCATCGAGGACGGTAGCATCGTGGCCTTCGTGGATGACCTCCACAACAGCCACCGAGCGTATTGTCGCGAGCTCTGGGAGGCACTCAAGGCGCTCAACATTAAATGGGGCTGTCAGTCCACGCTCTTCCTCGGTGATGACAAGGAAATGGTCAAGCTTGCCGCCGACAGCGGGTGCGTGTCCGTGTTCGTGGGTATGGAGTCGGTGTCGGAAGACTCCCTCGAAGAAACGAACAAGGGGTTCAATCGTGTTCAACTTTTCGAACAGGAAATTCAGATGTTCCACGACCACGGCATCATGGTCAACCCGGGGATGGTCTTCGGCTTCGACAACGACGACGAATCCGTGTTCGAGCGTTCGCTTGAGTTTCTGGTCCGGTGCAAGGTCGAGCTGGCGTATTTCAATGTCCTGACGCCGCTCCCGGGCACGGCCCTGTTCGAGCGGTACAAGAGCGCCGGGAGGATCTTCGATTGGGACTGGGCGAAGTACGACGGCAAACACGTCGTCTTTCAGCCGAGCCGCATGACACCGGAGCAGCTGCAGGAAGGCTTTTTCTGGATCAATCACCAGTTCTATTCGCTGCCGTGTATCTGGAAGCGGCTGTCCGCCACGAGCCAGCGGTTGCTGGCTCGGTACACCATGAACCGTGAGTTCAGGAGACTCGTAAAGCGCTCCTGTCCGAAGGGCGGGCTGTCGCCGGTCGCAGGCGGCTTGAAAACCCTCCAGGCCAAGCTACCGACCATTGAGACCGAACAGCTGATCCCCAACGCACTACACGCGCTCAAGCAAACTTTTGATGGAGCCAAGGCGCAGGATCTCTGGCTGAGCATCAAAGCCCGCCGGCACGACCGCGCCGCCGCACTCTTCGTGGACCTGGAAGGCACGTTGGACCACCTGAACGCGAAAGAGCTCCTGAAGCGGCTGCAAAACGCAGCCAAACAGGCACAGCTCGACATCATCGTGAACTTCGAGCATCTTCGCCAGGCGACGCCCGCCGCGATCAAGACCTTGCTGGACGGGGACGCGATCAAGGGCATCGCGCCTTACGCGAAGGTGCGCTACCGCAATTTCAAGGTGGCCTTCGAGGAAGCCATTCAGGGGCTGTCGCTCAGCGGGCTCGATGTGCTGAACGAGGACTGGCAGGATGCATGACTTCCACTACCGCGATGGTGAGCTGCACTGCGAAGCTGTTCCCCTGACGAGGATTGCCAAGGAGATCGGAACCCCGTTTTACCTCTACAGCCACGCCACGCTGGTCCGCCATTTTCGGGCCTTTGACGGCGCCTTCAAGGACATCCCCCACATCGTCGCGTTCGCGATGAAAGCCAACTCGAACCTGGCCGTCCTGCGGCTGATGGCTTCGGAAGGCAGCGGCGCCGATATCGTCTCGGGCGGCGAGCTGTTTCGGGCCCTGAAGGCGGGGATCCCACCGGGCAAGATTGTCTTTGCGGGTGTGGGGAAGCAGCGCGACGAGATCCGGTACGCCCTCGAGACGGATATTCTCATGTTCAACGTCGAGTCGTCCGCGGAGCTACAGGCTCTCGACGAGGTGGCTGCGGAGATGGGGCGCCGGGCGCGAGTGGCCCTGCGGATCAACCCGGACATCGATCCCAAAACGCACCCATACATTTCCACGGGGCTGAAGAAGAGCAAGTTCGGGATCAGCGCAGACCGAGCGCTGGAGGAGTTCAAGCTGGCCTCGTCACTCAAGCACATCGAGGTCATCGGCGTGCACAAGCACATCGGCTCGCAGCTCACGGAGGTGGCACCGTTCGTGGAAGCGCTGAAGAAGATCCTGACGTTGGTGCACGCGCTCAAGGAGCGCGGAACCAATATCCAGTACATCAATATCGGGGGTGGCCTGGGCATTACGTATGCGGACGAGGCGCCACCCCATCCCAGGGATCTCGCGGCCGCAATCTCCCCGCTCGTCAAGGACCTGAAGTGCACCCTGATCATGGAGCCCGGACGCGTCATCGTGGGCAACGCCGGCGCGCTCATCACGAGGGTGTTGTACACCAAAGACGGCGAGGCAAAACGGTTTGTCATCGTCGACGCCGCGATGAACGACCTCCTGAGGCCGAGCCTTTACGGTGCCCATCACGACATCCTTCCGGGCCGGGAGGCGACGAAGACGGCCGAGCTCTCCAAGGTGGACGTCGTGGGACCGGTGTGTGAGTCCGGTGATTTCCTGGCGAAGGACCGGGCCATGCCGGAGGCCCGGCCCAACGACCTGTTGGCCGTGATGAGCGCGGGGGCATACGGCTTCGTGATGGCCTCCAACTACAATTCGCGGCTCCGCCCGCCTGAAGTGCTGGTCAAAGATGCCCAATTCCATATCGTCAGGCAGAGGGAGACGCGCGAAGATCTCATTCGCGGTGAGTCGATACCGGACTTCCTAGAAGCCAAGTAAGAAGGAAAAATTAAAAAGGAAACAGTGCAAGAAATCCGCTGTTCATTCGGAATTTTGGTTTTTGCCCTTTTGCTTTTTTCTTGAAGGTGCGTTATGTCCTCGCTTCCCCAGAAACCTATCCCCTTCATGAAGCTCTCGGGGAGCGGAAACGACTTCATCCTCATCGATAATCGGCGGGGACTGGTAAAGCCCGCGCGGGCCAGCCGCCTGGCAGCCAAGGTCTGCATGCACCGCCTGTCCGTGGGGGCAGACGGGCTCATTTTGATCGAGCGCTCACGCCGGGCGCATTTTCGCTGGCGGCTCTTCAACGCCGACGGGAGCGAGGCCGAGTTCAGTGGCAACGGCGCCCGCTGTGCGGCGCGCTTCGCGTTCCTCAAGCGGATCGCCCCGAAGCGCATGCGTTTCGAAACCCTGGCCGGCGTCATCGAAGCCGAAATGGTACCGGGTGCGTTCGACCGTCCGAATGCGCGACCCTCGGCCGTGAAGGTTCGCTTTCCTGATCCCAAGGGTCTCCGCCTCAACATCCCCTTGTCGGTCGACGGCGGGGAACGGGCGGCGCACTTCATCGACACCGGCGTCCCGCATTGCGTCTATATCGTCGATGATCCGGGCGCCGTGGATATCGTACAACTGGGACGGCCGACGCGCTATCACGAGGAGTTTTACCCGGCCGGGGCGAATGTCAACTTCATCAAAATCCTCGAGCCTCACCGAATCCGCATTCGCACCTATGAGCGGGGGGTGGAGGACGAGACCTTGGCCTGCGGGACCGGGTCCATCGCGTCGGCGCTCGTCGCAAGCCTGGTGGCCAAGGTGGAATCCCCGGTCACGGTGCTTCCCGAGAGCGGGCTCGAGTTAACCGTTCACTTCAAATCCGACGGCCAGACGTTCTCGGACATTTACCTGCAGGGGGACGCCCGAGCAATCCACGAGGGGCACATCTTGCTCGAGGCCTGGCAGGAGCAGGGCAAAAGGAAAAAGTAAAAAGTGGCGAGTGAGCGGGCGCGCACTGTCTGATGTTTGCCTTTTTACTCTTGCCATTGTCCTTCACGGATGAGCGAGGTGCTTATGTTTTCCGGTTCGTTGGTCGCGATCGTCACGCCATTTAAGAAAGGCCGGGTCGACGAGCGGGCGCTGGCCGATCTGATTGAGTTTCAGATTGCGAACGGCACAGACGGAATCGTGCCATGCGGCACCACCGGCGAATCCGCCACGCTCACGCACGGGGAACATGAGCGCGTGGTGGCGCTGACGGTCGAGGTGGTGAATCGAAGGGTACCGGTGATCGCCGGCACCGGCTCGAACTCCACCGAGGAGGCCATCGCGCTCACGAAGCACGCCAAACAGGTTGGAGCGGACGGCGCGCTGATCATTACGCCCTACTACAACAAGCCCACCCAGGAGGGGCTCTTCCGCCACTACAAAGCCGTGGGGGACGCCGTCGACCTGCCGATCGTGCTGTACAATATTCCGGGCCGGACCTGCGTCAATATGGCTCCCGCCACCGTTGCGAGACTGACCGCCCAGCGCAACATCGTCGCCATCAAGGAAGGCAGCGGATCTCTCCAGCAGGTTTCCGAGATCATCAAGGCCTGCAGCGACCGCATCGTGGTCCTCTCTGGAGATGACCCCCTCACGCTCCCGATGTTGGCGGTCGGGGCGAAGGGCGTTATCACGGTGACGGCGAACATCGTGCCAAAGGACATGGCCGCCATGATGGATGCCTTTGCCGCCGGTCGCCATGAAGAAGCCACGCGGCTGCACTACAAAATGTACGGCCTGTTTTCCGCGCTGTTCTATGAGACGAACCCCATCCCGGTCAAGGAAGCTCTCGCCATGATGGGCAAAATTGATGGCGAGATCCGCCTCCCGCTCACGCCCATGTCGAGCGAGAACAGAGACAAGCTTGCCCGTGTTTTGAAAGAGTACGGCCTGATCTAAACACGAAAGACTCACAACATCTGTCTTGGTTTTCAGCCGAAAGAGGCATTCTTGTGGTGAGGGTTATCGTAACGGGGGCCGCCGGGCGCATGGGATGCCGGTTGGTCGCCCTCGTCAAGCAATCGGAATCGCTCTCGCTGG
>JBFISJ010000125.1:0-8083 GCA_041608595.1 Nitrospiraceae bacterium | reverse complement strand
TGCTCAGGCTTGATGGTCGTCGACCATTTCATGAACCTTTCCGGCGCAAGCGGTCACATGTGGGTGCGCGGATGGCGCTGCGTGAACTGCGGAGCCTGGACCAATCCGTTCCTCCGCGGGCACCAAATGCGTGAGGGTCGATGGATCAGCATGATGCTTCAGGTGTTCGTGGAGGGAAGAGATCCGCAATTTCCCAGGCCGAGCCAATGACTGACCGCCTGGTGCTCCTCTAACCACCCTTTCTTCGACAGCCGCACCTAGGTGACTGACGCCCACAGCTCGTGTGGGGCATCGCGCTCCTCCTCTGTTCTTTATTCTGAACCCGAGAGGGAGAGGGTTAGGGCCGAGGGGTGCATCACCTGAGAGACTTCCGGCTAGCAGACCGTGGCGGTTCTGAGGGTGAGCAGGTAGCGGCGGAGACGCGAACGGGTGAGAGCCGTCATGTTGAGGAATTCGACGCCGAGCTCCGCCCGCGTGCTCCATCGAACGCGGGCCAGGTCAATCATGAGCGGCCCGTTGCCGCTGGGCATGAGCAGGGCTAGGACGCAACGATCACCCCGACGCACGTCGGCAGGCCCTCGTACGGCGCAACCCCACACTGAAATGTTGAGGAGGGATCCCCGACTTTCCAGGGACTCGGTGGTGAGGATGACCGGGCACGAGAGAGGGAATCGGATGGCGGCGCGCAAATCCATACCTGCTCTGAGCCTTGTGAGGAGCGGATCTCCCAATGTCAGGATAACGCCGGACACGTCGTGGAGCTATGAAGTGCGTCACAAGGCCGGAGCGGTCACCGTGGCCCAAACCCGGAGAATGGCGCGGCAGGTGTGCTGGGAGGAGGTCGGCTAAGAAGGCTGGAAGGCCGGAACGGAGGCCTGAGCATGCTGCTCCAGACCGGGTTGCATCTCGAGAAATTTCAGCAACTGGCGAAGCCGCTTCTGGTGGTCCGAGTGAACACGAATGAATTGGATCCCGAACTCATCGCCGCTGACCCAGCGGATGATCGCCAGCTCGATCTTGATGGGGGTCGGATCGTTCGGGGCATACAGCAGCAGTCGGAGGTAGGCGGTGTCTTTCAAGCTCTGGTCGCCCTTGATGCGGCAGCCGCCCGGGGACAGATTGATGAGCTGACCCTTTCGATCGAGAAGGTCACCCACGATGCCGACGGGGAACTGGACGCGTACCCGGTTGAGGTTCCTGTTCTCCGAACCCTTCTGCTCCATTTGCTCCACGGTTCCTCCTGATCCGGGCACGAGAAATAAAATATGGGCACGAGAAGCCGGGCGAACGGCGCCAAGGGTATCTGCAATGCCGGCGAAAATAAATTCCTCCGACGGGTTCCCTCGTTCAGGGGGTGCCGGATGCGGCGGGCGACCGAGTTTCGCCCTTAAGAGACGACGCCTGTTCTCGAAGGCCACCGGTAGAAAAACCCTCGTCAAACCTCGGGCGCCGCGCATCGAGGTCACCGGTGCTGCGGAGTCGCCCGGGGGCCAGAGAGGGCCGGGAGGCCTGCCCCCAAGGAGGTACCCCCTTTGGGCTCGTGCTTGACGTTCCAACCCAAAAGCCCTAGCCTCGCTGATTGAGCGATGGCATGAGCTAGCGATGCGAGTGACGCTGACAACGTCGGCTGACCGTCCCGAGCGGTACCTTGATCTTGACCACGAGCGCGAGGTGGTCAGGCTGCTCGGAGCGCAAGATGAGCTGCTGGGGTGCCTGAGCTGGGAGACGATCATCAATCTGATCCTCGCCACGGCAGCCGATGCGATCGGACAGGAAAAGCGGTCCTGCCCGCGGGCGCCGGTGGCGCTTCAGGTCGTCTACAGGTCCCGTGATCACGAGGAGGGCGTCAGCATCACGCGGGACATCGGAGCGGGCGGGATGTTCATTGAGACCTCGACTCCTCTGCCGCTCCGAACAGAGCTCAGCGTCGACTTCGTGTTGCCCGATCCTCCGTTCGAGCATGTGCGGGCGAAAGCGCGCGTCGCCTGGGTTCGGGAAGTGGCCGAGCGTATCGTGTTCTTGCCGGGCATGGGTGTGCAGTTCGTGGACATCCATTCGCAGGCGCGCGCAGCGATTCTGCGGCTCGTCCACAGTCTCAACGCCTCGCGCGGCAGTGCGACGCCTTCCCAAACCTCCGAGTAAGACCCGCCCCCCCCCAACAGCCTCGCCGTTGACAGGACGATCGCACGACGCCTAAGGTGCCCCATTCCGCAAAAGGAGGCTCCGATGCACGACGACAACTCCAGTTTGGCGATCGAGCTGCTCGTGAACCACGTCCTGCACCTGCGAAGCCAGGTCGAGATTCTCCAGGAGAAGCTCGGCCAGGCAGGCCTCGTCTCGCAGGAGCTGGTCGAGCGCGACGTCGAGGACAACTGGACTCAACATGGAGGGCGAGTGGTCGAGGCGTTCTGGGATGAGGTTAAAAAGCTCGGCGCGGATCGGGGATGAACGGGCGCTCGAGGCCCTGGTGTTCACGTAGGGGAAAAATCTTGTGCTCGAGCCCGAACGTGCTAGAGTGGCGGGAAAGCGTCGCCCGACAGAGATCAGCGCGGTGCCATCACGGCGTCACGCCTGAAATGGATGGTGTGGCATGGGTCACCGGATACAGCTGGGGCAGGGAGTGCAGGTCATGGATAGGCGGGTGTACCCTCGGTACCCGATGGAGCTTCCCGTCACCTTGGAGGGTGACCAATGGGAGGGAGAAGGCACCTCGCGGGATGTCTCAGCCGGTGGGTGCCGGGTGCAGAGCGCTGTCAAAGTCGAGGTCGGAAGCTATTTCAGGATCACACTGTATAACAACCAGAATCCAGCCATGGCCGTCGATCTCGCGGCGGTGCGCTGGGTCCGTGGCAAAGAATTCGGGCTTGAGTTCCTGTACATGCACCCCGAGGAATACGAACGTTTGTTGAGCTTCGCCCCTGCCTCCTCACCCCAAGCCAACATGTAAGGTCTCCTCGCAGGTCCCCGGTGCTCGAGACCCTTACCGGCCAAGGCGAGTCAGCTCCTTTTGACAAACCCCCGCAACCTGATACCCTTTAAATTCACAGTGCACAAACCCAGACGGTCTCCGCGCGATCAACTGGAGGACGGCGCCTGTCATGTTTGGTTCCTTCGGACTGCTGGAGCTCGTCGTCGTAATCATCGTTTTGGCAATTCCGACCATCTGGCTTCTGTTCGGCGCTGATTAGTCTCCCTCCGACGCCTCAGCTCACGCGAGGCCTTTACCTCTCAGCTTGAATGCCTGCACGCACGACGCCGCTCGCTCCCGCGCATCCTTCGCCCGTTCGTCGTACCCGAGGCTGTCGTGCAGGGAGCCGATGTTCTCATAGAGGGTGGTCGCCAGCCTGGCCAGATGGTTTTCCTGGAACTGGAGCTGCGCCTCCAGCAGCATGCGATGCGACCCTGCTTCCACCCATCGCCGGTGAAGCGTGGAGAAGCCCCGGACCCATGTTCTCACACACTCGCTTTCGAGTTTCGGCTCGTTCGGAAAGGCACCACCCTCCGTCAGTGCCCGGCGCGCCTCCTCCATCCAGTCGGTGAAGAGCATGATGTCACCAAACGTGATGCCGAGATCAGCAGACCGACGCGTCCGTACCGCACCCTCGTTCTCCATGGTAAGGACCCTCTTTGCTTGGTGGTGATCAAGCCGACATCCGCCCATGCTGGACAGCGGCCGCTGCCAGATCAAGCCGACACACTCGAGAGCTTCCCTGGGCGTACCTGAAAAGATTGCGCGATTCGAATGGTGAACGAAGACAGGGTTCCAAGCCGGTGAGGAACGGCATCGCGAGACACCCTCAACGGCAGCGAGGGCCGGGGGCGACCCGGATCACGAAATCGGCAGGCGGAAGCCTAGGCCTTTTCGCCTTTCCTGTCAAGCCTGTAAGTGGAGGTACTAAAGGGTCTTCCGCGGATGCCATTGCTCTGTGGATCGAGCAGGGGAGTCGGCTGTGACTTGTGCGAGACAGCGCCAGGGGTCATCCAGGGGACGGACCGGCCTCCTGCGTCTTCGTTCCGAGCTGCTCCACCACCTGGATACTTTCCTGGTCGCTGTCCACCAGTTAACACGCACCGCAGGCCACGACACAGCACAAGCCATGGAGCTGGACCAGCTTAGGAGAACCCGCGAACCTGCGGGGGCAAGTCATCGACATAGAGGACACGCATCGGGGGTGGACCGAACGCGGGGCCGTCACCACGGTTAGGATTTGGGCACCATCTCGAGGAAGCGGATCACGTCTTGGAGACGTTGTTGGTGCTTGGGCGCGATCTTGATGAATTCGATGCCGGATCGGTTCCCACTGACCCAGCGAACCACCGCCAGCTCGATTTTTAAGCGCATATCCTCGTGTGGAAGCTCCATCGACAGGCTGAGATACCTCCCTTCGTTCAACACTGTCTTGCAATCGATGGCACAGCCGAGAAGGGAAATGTTGGCAACCTCCCCGTGCCCCTCGAGGAGATCGCCCTCGAACGCGACCGGCCACCGAATGGGGTAGCGGGGGTATCGGCGTCTCTCAGTGTGGCGGGGTCCTGGCTTCGACATCAAACTTTCTTGCTATCAAACTGCTTACCATGCCCTTCTCGTCAAAGCTAATCTCGAGCTGAGTCTTGCCCTACGGCTTGCCCCTCTCGCTCACCTGGTCGAACCACTCATCGAGTCCGTGCATCATCACGCATGCGCAAAGACTCTCAAGGCACTGAACGCCCTGTGTTTTCTCCCCGCATACAGAATCTGCTTGCCGGGGCGCTTGATCTTCCTGAGCAGGTGCTTGAGCATGTTCTTGGAGGGTTGCTGCGCATCAACATACTTCAGATCGACCACCGTGAGGCCGGCTCGGGCGCAAGCGTGATGGAGGGAACGGCTGGAATAGTAAAAGAGGTGCTCGAGCCGCTCCACCGGATAATCCTCCAAGTCCGACCGATACATGGGCCTTCTTCGCTTCTGCTCCACGTTTGGTACCTCGAGGCACACAATTCCGCCGGGGTTCAACAGGGTTCGCAGGCGCGTCAGCGTCTCGAGCGGATCGGGCAGATGCTCCAGCACGTGCCATAAGGTAATTACGTCGAACTTGGCGTTCGCGAAGGGAATCTCTTGGATCCTGCCGACATACAGCTTTTCGAATGACACTCTGCTCCTGGCTTCGCCCGCATAGGTATCGGAGAACTCGCTGCCGTAGACGGTGAAGCCAGCCTCGCTCGCGACCCCGCAAAAGTCGCCCATACCGCAGCCGATATCCAGCAAGGCTCCCCGGCGCTTGAACCGCAGCACGTCGTGGACGCGGTCGCGGTGCTGCGCTTTGACGTAAAAGGGCTTGTGCTTGAACCAGGCGCTCACGGGACCGGTGTTCATGAGCTCCTTTTGCGTGTATTGCTGCTTCAAGGTGTCGAGCATCGGCTGAGGGTTCAGGAAAATCACCTGACAGCGCTCACATTGATAGAAGTTCACCGTCGGAGCCTGCGTGAGCTGCACACGACGCTCGCCCGCGCAAATCACGCAGCTTCCGATCCAGTGATACCCGGCCAAGTCCTTCATGAAGCCTCTCCCGGTTAGAATCATTCGGACTCGCGCCGCCCGGACGTGCTCTCCACGAGCGCGTGCCTGGCAATGTCATTCTGCACCTCGAGCGGTCGAATTGTGCCGACAATCCAGGCCTGCGTCAAACGGGATCGGTGCGAAGAATTCATCGGCTTCCGCCTTGCCCTGGCAGCAGGATTGTCGTACGGTTACCGCTGAAAGGGAGGGCAGCGATGCGTTGGGTCGGGGTGCTGGTGGGTTGCGTCGTGCTGGCCATAGTTACTCCAACCCGGGCTGACTTCCAGGCGGGCGTGCAGGCCTACGAACAGGGCGACTACGTCACCGCGTTGAAGGAATGGCGTCCACTGGCGGAGGGGGGGCAGGCCGACGCGCAGTTCTACGTCGGGGCCCTGTATTACCATGGGGAGGGCGTGCCGCAGAGCAACATCGAGGCGGCGCGCTGGTATCGCCGGGCGGCCGACGGGGGCCACGCCGCGGCGCAGCACAACCTGGGCGTGATGCTGTACACAGGCGAGGGCATGCCGGAGGACCCGCGCGAGGCTTTCCGCTGGTTTCAGCGTGCCGCGGATCAGGGACACGGCCCGGCTCAATACAACCTCGGCATCCTGTACGCGGAAGGCAGCGGCACGTCGCCTGACAACGTGCAGGCCTTTCTCTGGTTTTCCCTCGCCGCCGCGCAGAATGAGGTCAACGCCCAGCAGGCCAAGGCCTTCGTGGCTGGCCGCATGACCCCTGCGCAGCTTGCCGAAGCCGAGCGTCTTGCGCGGCAATGGAAGCCGACACGGTCATCTGCCGCCCCGCGAGCAGGCCCTTCAGTGGAGTGATGCGTGGAATTTACGGCCACAGAGCTGCTCATTGGGGTCGCTGTGATCGGCCTCGTGGTGTTCCTCTTGTGGTTTCCCACGATCATGGGCGCCTTCGTGACTGCTTACGAGCGACTAGGCAAAAAGCTCGAGGAGCAGCGGGAGAAGCGGGAGCGGAGCGGGAGGCGGGAAGAATGACCACCTATCCTTGGGCTGGGTCGCTCACACAAACCGTTCACGCTCTGCAGGCGTGGGAATGCGGCAGGCGTCGGCACGTCCCATCCAGTGATACCGATGGCGGGCGATAAAACTGTAGACCGCGTCCCTGATGGGGCGGGGAATGACCAGACAGACAGCGAGCAGGGGCCAGAGACCGGACAACTGCCGCACGATTCTGAGGGCAGCCGTGGATTTTGTCGATACCCGGCCGTGCTCAAGCAGAAGAAACGTCTCGAAGTCTTCGGCAGGAAGCTGCAGCTCTTTCAGGATTCGTTGCGCGCTGTCAGACTGCAGCATGCCGAACTTGAACTTCTTGTGGGGATCTCGGTCCATCATAAAGTTGATCCAGGCGTTGCACCAATTGCAGACCCCGTCGAACACGACGAGCCTCTCGTACCTCGCCCAGTCATGTGACCTCTGATCAAGTTCTTCCTTCATCTTTGATGCTTCTCGTATAATGCACCGGCTCTTTCGGCTTTTACTTCCTCTGGGCCAGCTTTGACAGGGTATGTCCTCCGTTCTCCCGAGTCAAGACTACGAGGAGGCTTCAACACGTCAAAAAAGACGGATAATCTACGAGATTCATTCGATCACCTGCCTTGCTGACGGGGGAGGCTACCGGGCGGTGGATTGGCTAACTTGGTCAAGACAACGAGGGCGCAATTTGTGGAGTGAGGGCATACGCTCGCACATCAGCCGTGCATACGTTACCGAAAGCGCCAGGGAGCGCCCGGAGTCGTCCTGGGACATTCAAACTACGAAGCTGTGTAGCGACGGAGCATGTCCAGGTGCTCGTTTGACGCACCCTGAAATTCGACGGCTACGGTGAATTGAGTTTGGGTGCGAGATACGCGCTTGACTACGGCAGGCAATTCGAGCTTGGCTCGTTTCTCGTCATCCAAGATCAGCGAGACGTTGATGTCTTCGCCAACCGCAAGATCTTTCGCGAAATCAGTCGTGAATCGCATTCCTCTGAACGACAGATCTAAAACTGCACATAGCCTCCTGATGGGCTTGGGTTCTGAGGCTCGAGCCCAACTGGCGGCGAGATTGACCCGCTTGCGGTGGCCCGCACGGAAACCGACGAGTCGCACCGTGAAGTGGGCCCCACAAGGGCACTGGCACTCAAACGAATTCGAATGAGCGGATGAGATCTCGCCGAGCGTGAGCTCTTCAACACGGTCGCAGCGTGGACACTGAATTGTGCAGGAACTGTGGTTAGTAATGAATGCCTGCACCTGTGCGGTCTTGGGATTGGGAGGGGTTTTGGGTTGCATTTCGATGTCTATGCTATCAGGGAAGCCTTGGAACAAAAAGAAAATCCTGTTTGGGGAGTGGAGCCGGTATCATGTCATCGCCATAATTCCCCCCTGCCCGTCGGACGGGCAATACAATCCACGCCCGTTCATCGGAAATCGCTACTCGAATTGTTCGCACAGGGCGATGGCGTCCTCATGATGCCCGAGCCGCTCCAACTTTGCCGCAAACTTGGGATGGGTCCACGGGCTACCACGTTCCGCTT
>JBFISJ010000124.1:0-8089 GCA_041608595.1 Nitrospiraceae bacterium | reverse complement strand
GACAACGGCTATCTCGGCACCTTTCTGGGTGAGGGCTTTGCATCCCCGCTTTTGCTGCAGATCTCGGAAGAGCTGCGCCTGGCCTTTCCCCGCATCTTCAAAAGCCACCGGCTCAATCAGGCCTGGGCGTTCAAGTACGACAGCGAGCTCACGGGGCTGAACGTGCATGCCGACGCCGCCGCCGTCAACGTGAACTTCTGGATCACCGAGGATGCGGCCAACCTGGATCCGGAGGGCGGAGGGTTGGTGGTCTGGGACAAGGAGGCGCCAAGGACCTGGAACTTCAAGGAGTACAACAACGTCGAAAATAAGCACAAAATTTTCGAGTTCCTCAAGTCAGAGGGTGCCGAAGCGATCACGATTCCGTACCGCGAGAATCGCGCCGTGATCTTCAACTCCGACCTCTTCCACGAGACCGGCCGGCTCCGCTTCAAGGAGGGATACGAGAACCGCCGCATCAACGTGACCTTGCTCTACGGGTACCGGTCCAAGGACGGCTGAAGCGACCCGTCGTCGTGATTCTCGACAATGCTGCGGTGGCACTGCACGGGTTCTGAAAATGGCCAGGTTTCAACAACATCGGGGGGAGCAGGGACACAAGCGGGGAGGGGGTCCCGGACGGCCGTCCGCTGGGAATCCCCCTTGACACTCATAGCGGCTTGGCCTATAGTTGCGCCCTGCCGAAAGAAGAGCGGCCCTAACAAGAGGAATAGTGGTTTTCTCGTTCATTCCTAACACCTTTTCTCACCTCACTTATAAGGAGGCAGTGTATGCGTAATGTAATCATGTTGGGCGCAGCGGTCCTCTTTGCAGGGGCGGTGGGCGTCGCCGTGGCCCAAGAGCGTCTCCCACAGCACTCGGGGTTCGGGACCGGCGTCGGCGAGAACGCCGGCGTGGGCTCGCGCTCCCAGATTTGGGACAAGCAAGCGCTGCTCGAGCGCCTCGATCAACCGGAGACCGTGATGGGCCGCATTTTCGCGATCGACCTTGCGCAGAACCGGCTCATGATCGAGACGGGCGGTACCGGCATCAATGAACAGGCCGCTGAAGGCACAAGGGGCGCAGGCGCGCGGACGGTCGTGACGCTCCACCTGACCAATCGTTCCAATATCGAGCAGATCAAATCGTTGAACGTCGGCGACGAGGTGACGATCCAGGCCAGGGAAGAGACGACGACGGCTCAGCCCTACGGCACCGGCAAGAAGATCGCGCTTGACGTCACCCTGCTTCGCGAAGAGGAAACACAGGTTGGCTTTGGCGGCTATGGGCAGCGTCCCGATCCGGTGACCGAGCGCGCGATCAACACCCAGAATTTCTCGTACCATGGCGCGCCCATCGGAGAGGTGCTGCCGGGTGACGTGCAGAAGGGCGGGAGCTCTGTTGGCGAAGTCACGGGGACGGCGCCCTGCTGGAACTGCGCACCGCAGCCGGGCTGGGGCGATAACAACGCCCACGGGAACGACTACGGCAACTACGACGACCCAGCCTTCAGCAAGAAGTAACGCGAGCTGACTCGCATGCGTGTAGAGAAGGGCGGCCGTTAACCGGCCGCCCTTTTTTTATTCGCACCGTGCCGTCCTCCCCGGATACAGTGGCGGATCGAGCCGGCGTCTGCTAGCATGAGCGTCGCTTCCATGAACCCTGGCGTTTCCCTTGGGGTGTTATGACGTCCGACACGACCCTCTCCGACATCAGGCCGAACGCCGAGCTGGACTTGCGGGGGGTCATCTGTCCCTACAACTTCGTCAAGACCAAACTGAAGCTGGAGACGATGGCGCCGGGAGAGATTCTTGCTGTCATTCTCGACGACGGCGAGCCGATCAGGAACGTCCCGCAGAGCGTCGCCAACGAAGGGCATCGGGTGATCGCGCAGGAAAACCTGTCGGGCTCCCACCGCGTGGTCATCCGGAAGCGCCTCGATCCTTGATCCTCGTCCGAACTTCCTTCCCTTGCTGATTCAGAAATTCGACGGCGCAGCGAGCGCCGAGCGCGTGTAAATCCGTCACTTCCCGCGTCGAGGTGTCTTGCGCGTTGCTGCCGGTTTCCCCCCGGGCCCGATCACAACGGTCAACTCGCCCTTCAGACCAGCCCGGGCACATTGCACGGTGAGACCCCGGACCGGTCCTGAGAGGATGCGCTCCCGGGGTCCGGTGAGCTCGGAGGCCACCATCGCGGGGCGGTCGGGAGTGACCGATTCAATGGCCTTGAGGACAGCCGGGAGATCATGCGCTGAGGCGAACACGACCTGTGTCCGGGGCTCGGTCCGGAGGCTGCGGATGAAGGTCCGGCGTCGTGCTGCTCCCCGCGGTATCGTCCCCGCAAAGACAAAGGTGTCGGCTGAGACTCCGGCGACCGACAGCACCGCCGTCACGGCCGACGGTCCGGGAACGGACACGACGCTGAGGCCAGCGCGCCGCGCCTGGTTGACCAGGTAGGCGCCCGGGTCATAGACGAGCGGCGTGCCCGCATCGCAGACGAGCGCCAGGGAATGGCCTTGGCGCAGGCGCGCCAGCACGACCGCTGTCTTCTCCTCCTTATTGAGATTGTGGTAGCTCGTGAGCGGGGTCGCAATTCGATGGTGCGCCAACAGCCGCCGTGTCGTCGCCGGATCCTCGGCCAGCACCCAGGCTGCATCCTCGAGGACCCGCCGAGCCCGGATGGTGAGATCCTCGGGGTTGCCGATGGGCACGGCCACGACGGAGAGGGAGCCCGGGCCGCTGCTGGTCTTGCGTCCCATCACAGACCGTTCCTTGACGCCTTTGTTTTCAAGCGGCTATAATTTTCGTTCCACGCGTGCCGGATTCTCAAAAAAATTGAGGGGATAGGCTTCCATGGCAGCCGGGTTCTTCATCGCCACCCTTGTGCTCTACTTCGCCGGCACGGTCCTCTTTCTGACCTACCTGCTTCGCCGATCGGAAACCCTATCCCAGGTGTCGCTCGGTGTCACGGGGGTCGGATTCCTCTCCCATACGGTCGCCCTCATTTCCCATATGGTCACGGTCGGGCACGCACCCTTGACCAGCTTTCACGAAGCCCTGTCGTTTTTCTCTTGGGCGCTGGTGCTCGTCTTTCTGTGGGTCGAGTTTCGCCACAAGATCCACGTCCTCGGCTCCTTCATCCTGCCACTCGCCCTCGTCTCACTTCTGTCCGCCGCGGCGCTCCCCAAGCAGATTCCGACGCTCGGGCCCGTGCTCAAGACCGTCTGGGTCCATGTCACCCTCAGCATGCTAGGGACCGTCGGGTTCGCGGTAGCCTTCGTCGCAGGCATCATGTACCTGATCCAGGACGGCCTTCTCAAGTCGAAGCGGTTCAACGTCCTGTACGCCAAGCTGCCACCTCTGGACTTTCTGGATCGCCTCAATCAGCAATCCATCGTCCTCGGCTTCCCGTTGCTGACACTCGGGATCATCACGGGGGCCATCTCCGCCGAATTCGCGCGCGGCACCTATCTGAGTTTCAACCCGGAGCAGGTCTGGGCCCTGGTCACGTGGATTTTTTACTTTGCGGTCCTGCTGGGACGCCTGACGGTGGGCTGGCGGGCGAAGCGCGCCGCCTATCTGACCATTATCGGATTTGCCGGGGTCGTGCTGACCCTCATCGGCGTCGTCCTCAAAGGGCAGGGCACGGTGGCATGAGATGAACATTATCGTCGTCGGCCTCAGCCACAAGACCGCACCGGTCGAAGTGCGCGAGCTGCTTGCCATTCCGGCCACGCGTATGGGCGAGGCCCTGACCCGCTTGTGTGCCTACGACGGTATCCGGGAGGGCATCGTGCTGTCCACCTGCAACCGCGTCGAGGTCTACGCGGTCGTCGATGATGCCGAGGCCGGGTTTCTGCGTATTCAGGAGTTTCTCGCCGATACCCATCTCTCCCTCTCGTCGGAGCAACTCATGCCGCATCTCTATTGGCAGGCCGACGACCGGGCCATTCACCATCTGTTCCGCGTGGCGGCCAGCCTGGACTCCATGATCGTCGGGGAATCCCAGATCCTGGGACAGTTGAAGGACGCCTTCGAGCTATCCCTGTACCACAAGACGACGGGGGTCGTGCTCAACAAAGTCGTGAAGAAGGCGATCTCCGTATCAAAGCGCGTGCGGACGGAGACCAGGATCGCGGAGATGGCCGTCTCGGTCAGCTACGCGGCGGTGGAGCTCGCACGGAAAATCTTCAGTCATTTGAGCGAGCGCACCGTCCTCCTGATCGGGGCGGGCGAGATGGCCAAGCTGGCTGCGCAGCATTTCGTCAGTAGCGGCGTCAAGCAGGTCAAGATCACGACAAGGGATCCGGTGCATGCCCGGGACCTGGCGCAGCGTTTCCACGGCCATGCCGTGCCATTCGACGACTTCCGTCACGAGATGGTCGGGGCCGACGTTGTCCTATGCTCGACCGGCGCGTCACATTACCTCATTCATCCCGAGGACGTGCAGCGGGCGGTGCGCCAGCGGATGAACCGCCCGATCTTCCTCATCGACATTTCGGTGCCGAGAAACATCGATCCGGACGTCAAGTATATCGACAACGCCTTCCTCTTCGATATCGATGACCTGGAGAACCGCGTCGAGCAGAACAAGGAGGAGCGGCGGAAGGAGGCGGCGAGGGCAGAGCATCTGGTAGAACACGAGGTCGGGGTCATCCAGCAGTGGCTCAAGAGCCTCGAGGTGACGCCCACGATCGTGGCGGTCAAAGACCGGGCCGAACGCATCAAACAGCTGGAGGTGGACAAAGCGCTGGGGCGACTTGGCGGATTGTCCGACGACCAGCGCGCCGCGGTCGAGAGCCTGGCGTCTGGCATCGTGAATAAGATGTTGCATGGCGCGCTCACGACGCTGAAGGCCGAGGCCGACTCCCACATTGGTTCGCTGTTCATCGAGGCAGCCCGCCGGTTCTATAGTGTGGAGGGGAGCAGCGACACGTCGGCCGCCGCGCAAGACGGGGGCAGCGAGGGACCCGAGAAGCAGCGCGATCCCACGCCACAGGAGGAGCAACGGGTCCCGAAGAGGGACTGAGCACGCCTGCGACACGGTCTCCCCGGGAGCGGACAACATCGTGGAGGGCCATGAACACGGAGAGCGGGGCTTGATCGGTGAGCACATCGACCGCGCTCTTCACCTGCCCCCCATGCCGGAGCACCTATCTCGGCCATGACCCGGTGCCGGATTGCCCGCGGTGCGGATACGACTCCCGGATCACGGAGGGATTTCGATGGGACATCGCGGTCTACCTGCTCTCGATTCTGACCCTCGCAAGTTTCCTCTTCGTGGGCTCCCAGTACCGCCGGTACCTGGAACCGGGGCAGAACGGAGCACATGGAGCGGGGAGCCGGCCGGACGCCACACGTCACACGATGCCCGAACCCGAACCGGCGGGAAACCTGCCGTTTGAGAGTCCCTATCATGGAGCGGGGAGGTAAGACGTCTTCGGTGAAAGGAGGGGCTCCGAGACGCACAGCCTTGGTGATCGGGACGAGAGGAAGCCGACTTGCGATCTGGCAGGCGGAATGGGTGCAGGCGCGCCTGGGGGAGCTGGCGCCCGACCTTCCAGTGACGTTGAAGCGGATCAGAACGTCCGGCGACAAGATCCTCGACGTGCCGCTGGCCAAGATCGGGGGCAAGGGGCTTTTCGTTAAGGAAATCGAGGAGGCGCTCCTCCGGCGGGAGATTGATCTGGCGGTCCATAGCATGAAGGACGTCCCCACCGTACTTCCCGACGGTCTGGGCATTATCTGCGTGCCCCAGCGCGAAGACCCTCGCGACGTCCTGGTCAGCCATAGGGAGCAATCCTTTTCCCAACTGCCCCAGGGTTCGCGGGTGGGGACGAGCAGCCTGCGCCGCCAGGCCCAGCTCCTCCACCACCGACCGGATCTGGCGATCGCTGTGCTGAGAGGCAACCTGGATACGCGGCTGAGAAAAGTCCGCGAGGGACAATTCGACGCGATCGTCCTGGCCGCGGCCGGCTTGCGGCGCATGGGGTGGCTGGATCGCGTGACGGAATACCTCGAGCCCGAGATCAGCCTGCCGGCAATCGGTCAGGGCGCGCTAGGGCTGGAGGGACGGACGGACGACATCTTCCTGCGCGACCTGCTTGGTCCGCTGGATCACCCGCCGACGCGGATCGCCGTGACGGCCGAGCGCGCGCTGCTCGACCGGTTGCAGGGCGGCTGCCAGGTCCCGATCGGCGCGCACGCCACGGTGCAGAGCGGGCGCCTCGTCCTCGAAGGGCTCGTGGCCAGCGTGGACGGACGCCGGCTCATTCGGGACCGGGTCGAAGGCGGCGTGGAGGAGGCGTCGGCACTGGGTTGGAAGCTCGCCGAGCGCCTGCTCGGACAGGGCGGAGACCGCGTGCTCGAGGAGATCTACGGAGCAGCGTGACAAAGCCGACCAAACGAAGTGGACGAGTCTATCTTGTGGGGGCGGGACCGGGGGACCCGAAGCTGCTCACCCTGCGCGGCAAGGAATGCCTTGCCGAAGCCGACGTGGTGCTGTATGACTACCTGGCCAACCCGGCCCTTTTACGATATGCTCCCGCGTCCGCCGAGCGCATTTACGTCGGGCGGCGCGGCCGGGCCGGCTACCAGGATCAAGCCGAGGTGAACCGGTTGATGATCGAGCACGCGCGCATGGGGAAGGCCGTCGTGAGGCTGAAAGGTGGGGACCCGTTTGTCTTCGGACGAGGCGGCGAGGAGGCGGAGGCCGTGGCCGATGCCGGCGTACCCTTCGAGATCGTTCCCGGGGTCAGCAGCGCAATTGCCGCGCCCGCCTATGCGGGCATTCCGGTCACGCATCGCACCCTGGCGTCCACGGTCGCCTTCGTCACCGGCCACGAGGATCCCACCAAGGGCTCGGCCGCCGTGGAGTGGCCGCGCTTGGCGACGGCGGATGGCACGCTGGTGTTCCTCATGGGCATGAAGAATCTGCCCGCGATCGTGTCACGGCTCCTCAAGGAGGGCAAGCCGAAGGAGACGCCGGTGGCGCTCATCCGGTGGGGAACCAGGACGGTCCAGCGCACGGTCATTGGATCGTTGGAGGACATCGTCGGGAAAGCGGAGGCGGCCCGCTTGGAGCCGCCCACGCTCGTCGTGATCGGGGAGGTCGTCCGGCTGCGGGATCGGCTGAACTGGTTCGAGACGCGGCCGCTGTTCGGCAGGCGGATCCTCGTCACACGCGCGCAGGAGCAGGCCCCCGAGTTGTCCGCCCTCATCGCCGCGCAGGGAGGCGAGCCGGTCGAGGTTCCGACCATTCAGATCGTCCCGCCGACGGACTGGTCCGCCCTGGACGACGCCATCGCGCAGCTCTCCCGGTACCAGTGGCTCGTGTTCACGAGCGTCAACGGCGTCCGCCCCTTCATGGATCGCCTCCGCGGCTTCAAACGGGACTCGCGCGCCCTGGCGGCCATGCGGATCTGTTGCATCGGCCCTCGCACGGCGGAGGCGCTGGGGCGTTTCGGCCTCTCGGCCGACGTGGTTCCGGCAGAGTACCAGGCTGAAGGCGTCATTGCCGCCCTATCGGCTGCCGGCGTCGCCGGTCAACGCGTCCTGATTCCCCGGGCCGAGGTCGCGCGCGAGCTCCTCCCGCAGGAGCTCACAGCCCTGGGCGCGCAGGTCGACGTGGTGACGGCCTATCGCACCGTCCTTCCGCCGGTCGACTGTGAACCGATCAAGGACATGCTGCGGCGCGGCGAGATCGCGGTCGCGACCTTCACCAGCTCGTCGACGGTGAGGAACTTCTGCTCCCTCTTCGAGCATCCCGAGGAGATGCGCAAACTAATGGACGGCTGCGTCATCGCCTGCATCGGGCCGATCACGGCCAAGACCGCCCGGGAGCTCGGCCTGCAGGTGGCCATCACGGCGGCGGAGAACACCATTCCCGCTCTGGTGGACGCGCTCGTCCGCTACTTCTCGGACGGTCCGGGACGGCGCGTCGACGCCCCGACGTAAACGAGCCATCTCCATGCGTGATTTGACATTCATGACGACCTGATCATCGAGGGGAGGAAAGACACATGGTTCCTGTGAAGTCTTTTATGGTGGCGGCGGAGAAGTTCATCACCGTCGATCGGGATACGGATGCGCGCACCGCCGCGGCGACGATG
>JBFISJ010000123.1:0-8318 GCA_041608595.1 Nitrospiraceae bacterium | reverse complement strand
TGAGCTCATCGGGTACCGGGACTCCGATCTCGTCAAGTTGGGCATTCTGCTCAATCAGGAAAAGGTCGATGCTTTGTCCTTCATCACCCACCGCGAGAAGGCTTATAATAAGGGTCGGCAGCTCGCGGAGAAGATGAAGGAGCTGATTCCAAAGCAGATGTTCGAGATCGCCATTCAGGCGGCCATTGGCAACAAGGTCATCGCCCGGGAAACGATCGGGGCCTTGCGCAAGAACGTCACCGCGAAATGCTACGGGGGCGACATCACGAGAAAACGCAAGCTCTGGGCGAAGCAGAAAGAGGGCAAGAAGCGCATGAAGCAGGTGGGGCGCGTCGAAGTGCCGCAGGAGGCCTTCCTGGCGCTGCTGAAAATCACCGGTGAATGATTGTGGAGTCGAAACCGCCCAACATGGACGAAAGCCGGGGCGTGTCCAACGATCCGATGTCCCCGCAAGCCGGCCCGGAGCGGCTCCTGGAGGCGGCCTCGCCGGAGACCGAGGCTGACTCGCAGAGCGGCGCGCGCAAATCGGTGTTGCGCGAGTACGCCGAGGCGATTATCATTGCCATGCTGCTGGCCTTCGCGATCCGCGTCTTCGTTGTGCAAGCGTTCAAGATCCCTTCGGGCTCGATGATCCCGACCCTGCTGATCGGCGATCACATCCTGGTGAGCAAGCTGGCCTACGGTCTGCAATGGCCGAGCGACTGCGAGTTCAAGGTCAGCTTCCCCCCGGCCACCTGCTATCGGTCGGAGACCCTCGTCGAATTTGAAGAGCCCCAGCGGGGGGACGTGATCGTGTTCCGGTTTCCGGAAGACGAGGACAAGGATTTCATCAAGCGCATCGTCGGGGAGCCCGGAGACCGGATCGAGATTCGGAACAAGCTCGTCTATGTCAACGACCAACCGTTGGACGATTCGGGATTCACGCAGCGGATCGATCCCGGCGTGGTGGACGGCTCGATCAACACACGGGACAATTTCGGTCCGGTGACGGTGCCCGACGAGTCCTATTTCGTCATGGGCGACAATCGGGACCAAAGCCTCGATAGCCGGTTCTGGGGATTCGTGAGACGCGACAAGATCCGGGGCCGGGCGTTTCGCATCTATTGGTCGTGGAACGGCAAGGGGAGCTGGTCGGAGTGGGTCCGCTGGGATCGACTCGGCAAGGCCATCGAGTGACGATGCGGCCACGGGGACGCAGTCTGCACGGAAGAGGGGAGGGGAAGCGGCCGTCGTCCGCCCAAGCCGACCGGTTGCGGCGCCACATTGCGCGCTTCCCGCAGGCCGGCGTTCTGGTGATCGGCGACCTGATCCTCGACCACTACGTCTGGGGCAAGGTCAGCCGCATCTCCCCGGAGGCCCCCGTGCCCGTCGTCCACGTCGACTCGGAATCGCTCCAGCTCGGCGGGGCCGCCAACGTTTATCACAATATCCTGTCCCTCGGGGGGCGCGCCGAGCTGTGCGGCGTCGTCGGCTCCGACGAGGGAGGCCGTCGGCTGCTCCAGGAGCTCGGCGTGCACCGGCGCGGACGCGGCGGCGTCATCATCGATGCGGACCGCCCGACAACCCGCAAGACGCGCGTCATCGCACACAACCAGCAGATCGTTCGCTTTGACGTCGAACGACGCAGCGAGATCAAGGCCGCCCTGCACCAGCGTCTGATTCGCTACGTCGAGTCGCGTCTGCGGGAAGTCTCCTGCCTCGTGGTGTCCGACTATGCGAAGGGGGTCGTGACGGCCAGGCTCATGGCCGAGTTGACACGGCTGGCGCTGTTGCGCCGGATTCCGATCCTCGTCGATCCGAAGGTGGAGCACCTGTCCTACTACAAAGGCGTCACGGCCATCACCCCCAATCACCACGAAGCCACCCAGGCGGTCGGGGTCCTCGGCGAGGACGATCGGGCCGTCTCCGAGGCCGGCGAGTTGCTGCGACAGCGCCTCGGCTGTCAGTGCGTCCTGGTGACACGCGGCGAGAAGGGCATGACGCTCTTCGAAGCGGACGGCGCCCGGTGGGATATCGCGACGGCCGCCCGGCAGGTCTATGACGTCACCGGGGCCGGCGACACCGTTGTGGGTACGCTCGCACTCGCACTGGCCACGGGCGCGAGCTTTCGGGACGCGGCGATTCTGGCCAACCACGCCGCCGGGATTGTCGTCGGCATGATCGGAACAGCCACGGCGACGCCCGCGCAGCTCTCCGAGGCCCTCACGGATGTCACCTAAGCCGTCCGTCACGCTCGTCATTCCAGCCCGTTTCGCGTCCACACGTTTCCCTGGAAAACCCCTGGCCCTTCTGGCCGGCAAGCCCCTGATCCGCCAGGCCTATGAGCGGGCCGCAGCGGCGGGCTCAGTCGCACAGGTGCTCGTCGCCACCGATGACGCCCGCATCCGTGAGGCAGTCGAGGGATTTGGGGGGAAGGTCGTGATGACGGAACGCGCGCTCCGCACCGGGACGGATCGCGTGGCCGAGGTGGCGCGCGGGGTTGCGGGCGACGTCTTTGTGAACTTGCAGGGTGACGAGCTCCCGCTCGATCCCGCCCTGATCGACGACCTCGTCCGCGCCTTCGTGGGGAGCCGGAGCATGATGGGCACGCTGAAGCGACCGCTTGCCGACGCAGGAGAGCTCGCCAGTCCTGACATCGTGAAGGTGGTCACCACTGCGCAGGGTGAGGCGCTGTACTTCTCGCGTGCCCCGATTCCGCTCGACCGTGACGGGCCTCCAGGGCGCATAAATCCCGGGTTGCATTACGGGCACCTGGGGATTTACATTTACACTCGCGAGACCCTGCAACGGTTGGCGGAGCTCCCGACCGGGCGACTCGAGGACATCGAGAAGCTAGAGCAGCTCCGCGCCCTGGAGCATGGCATTCCCATCCGGGTCTGGGAGACGACCCATCCCTCTTTGCGAATCGATCGGCCGGAGGACTTGGAGGCAGCCGCGTCGCGGCTGGATGACGTCCATACGCTGGCAGATGCCGAGGGTTAGCCTGCACGCAACTGGCTTCCGAAGCAACGAATCGCGTCCGTGGCTCAGAATCTCATCCCTGTCGGAGCGAAGCGGTGGCTGAAGGGAACAAGGGTATGACCAAGTACATCTTCGTGACGGGTGGGGTGGTGTCCTCCCTGGGCAAGGGGCTTGCCTCGGCCTCCATGGGGAACCTGCTGGAGAGCCGGGGGCTCAAGATCACTTTCTTGAAGCTCGATCCGTATATAAATGTCGATCCCGGCACCATGAACCCCTACCAGCACGGGGAAGTCTTCGTGACGGACGACGGCGCGGAGACCGATCTCGACCTCGGCCATTACGAGCGCTACACCTCCCTGACGCTGACCAAAGACAACAATTACACGACCGGGCGCATCTACGACGCCGTCATCAACAAAGAGCGGCGCGGCGACTATCTCGGCGCGACGGTGCAGGTCGTCCCGCACATCACGGATGAGATCAAGTCCTGCATTCGCCGGGCGGCCGAGGGGCACGACGTGGCGATCGTCGAGATCGGCGGCACGGTCGGGGACATCGAGAGCCTTCCCTTCCTGGAGGCCATCCGGCAGATTCCCTACGACGTCGGTCGGGAAAACGTTCTCTACGTGCACCTGACGCTGGTGCCGTACATGGCCGCATCCGGCGAGCTCAAGACGAAACCGACGCAGCACTCGGTCAACAAGCTGCGGGAGATCGGTATTCAGGCCAATATTCTGCTCTGTCGCACCGACCGGTTCCTCCCACCGGACCTCAAGGAGAAAATCGCCCTCTTTTGCAACGTGGAGAAGCAGGCGGTGATCACGGCGAAAGATGTCGAAACCGTGTACGAAGTGCCGATCGTCTTTCGCAAGGAAGGTTTGGACGACTTGATCGTGCAGCTCTTGCACCTGGAGACCGGTGCTCCCAACCTGCGTGAATGGGATTCGATGGTCCAGAAGATCAAGTATCCCAAGCACGATGTCGTCGTGGCCCTCGTGGGTAAGTACGTCGGGCTCAAGGAATCGTACAAGAGTTTGACAGAGGCGCTCGTCCATGGTGGGATTGATCACGAGACGCGGGTGACGATCGATTGGGTCGAATCGGAGGACGTCGAGCGCTGGGGCCCGGAGCGGCTGCTGAAAGATGCGGACGGCATCTTGATCCCCGGCGGATTCGGCCTGCGGGGGATCGAGGGGAAGGTCGAGACGATCCGCTACGCCAGGGAACGAGGTATCCCGTTTTTCGGACTGTGCCTCGGCATGCAATGCGCGGTCATCGAGCTGGCCCGTCATGCCGCCGGTCTTGCGGCGGCGAACAGCTCGGAATTCGATCCGCAAACGCCGGACCCGGTCATCGATCTCATGGCGCACCAGCGCGGGGTCTCCCACAAGGGCGGGACCATGCGCCTGGGGGCCTATCCGTGCACCGTGCTGGAGGGCAGCCTGGCGCACAAGGCCTACGGCGTGCAGCAGGTCCAGGAGCGCCACCGGCATCGGTACGAGTTCAACAATGCGTATCGCGACGTGCTGCAGCAGCACGGGTTGGTGCTGAGCGGGCTTTCCCCGGACGATCAACTCGTGGAGATCGTGGAGCTGCGCGGGCATCCATGGTTCCTGGCGACCCAGTTTCACCCGGAATATCACTCGCGACCCCACCGGCCCCATCCTCTGTTCAGTGCGTTCGTCGGCGCCGCGCTCACGAAGAAGTGTGGTCGCTAGGCGACGACGCCGTTTTGTAGCATCATGGCACCGAAGCACGACCAACGAGACGCGAGCACAGTCGGCACGACCCAGGAAGTCGAGGTGGGTCCGTTTCGCCTGGGAGGCCGGCGGCCGCACGTCCTCATCGCGGGCCCCTGCGTGCTCGAAAGTGAGGAGCTCGCGATCGAGACGGCGCAACGGATTGCAGACATTGCGGCGGGCCTGAAGATGCCCTACATCTTCAAGTCCTCCTACGATAAGGCCAACCGCAGCTCCATCCATTCATTTCGCGGGCCGGGGCTGCGCGCCGGCGTCGCGATCTTGAAGAAGGTGCGCGACAAGGTGGGCGTGCCCGTCTTGACCGACATTCACCAGGTGGGGGAGGCGGAGGTCGCGGCGGAGGCGGCGGACATTCTGCAGATTCCCGCTTTTCTCTGCCGGCAAACAGATTTGCTCGTGGCCGCGGCCAAAACGGGCCGCGTGGTGAACGTCAAGAAAGGGCAGTTCCTCTCGCCTTGGGATATGAAAAATGTCGTGACGAAGCTGGAGGAGAGCGGCACCAGGAAAATCGTCCTGACCGAGCGCGGCTCGTCGTTCGGGTTCAACAACCTCGTGGTCGACATGCGGTCGCTGCCCGTGATGCGGAGCTTCGGCTATCCAGTCGTGTTCGACGCGACGCACAGCGTGCAGCTTCCGGGCGGCGCGGGGACGGCATCTTCCGGTCAGCGGGAATTCATCGTGCCCCTGGCGAGCGCCGCCGCGGCCGCTGGCTGCGACGGCTTCTTCATGGAAGTCCATCCCGATCCCGACCGGGCCCTGTCGGACGGTCCGAACATGGTGCCATTGCATCGCCTCAAATCCTTGCTGGAACGTCTCCTCCGCATCATCGAGGCCGCCGGCAAAGGGGAGGGAGTCGCGCTATGACGGCGGACGGGCAGGCTCCGATCCTGGCGGGCGGCAAGCGGGTGCTCGACATCGAGGCCCGGGCCCTCGCCGCGGTGTCCGCGCGGCTCGATCAACGATTCGTGGATGCGGTGGACCTGCTGCACCGGTGCGAGGGCAAGGTCGTGGTCTCCGGCATGGGGAAATCCGGGCTGATCGGACAGAAGATCGCGGCCACCCTGGCCAGCACGGGCACGCCGGCCTTCTTCCTGCACCCCGCCGAGGGCATCCATGGCGACCTCGGCATGGTCGCCCGGCACGACGCCCTCATCGCCATTTCCAACAGCGGCGAGACCGATGAGATTTTGAAGCTCGTGCCCTACGTGAAGCGGTTGGACGTGCCGGTGCTGGCGCTCACCGGCAAGCCGCAGTCTTCCCTGGCCAAGCACAGCGAGGTCGTCCTCGATGTCTCCGTGGCCGAGGAGGCCTGCCCGCTGGGGCTGGCACCCACGGCCAGCACCACCGTCGTCCTGGCGATGGGAGATGCGCTGGCGATCGCGTTACTCGAGCGCCGCGGATTCAAGGAAGAGGATTTCCTGCGCGTGCATCCGGGCGGCGCGCTCGGACGACGGCTGCTGCTACGCGTGGCGGACCTGATGCACGTAGGGGACGCCGTGCCCCATGTCAGCGAGGAGGCGCCCGCCCGGGACGCCATCCTGGAGATGACCCGCAAGCGCCTCGGCATGACGACGGTCGTCGATCGGCAGGGTCGCCTCGCGGGGGTGATCACCGACGGGGACCTGCGGCGGTTCCTCGAGCGTGGTCACGACATCACGCGCGCGACCGCGGCCGAGTTGAGCAGCGGCCATCCCAAGATCATCGGGCCCGAGGAACTGGCTGCCAAGGCCCTGCAGATCATGGAGGAGTACTCCATTACATCGCTCGTCGTGGCCGACGGGGAGGGGGACGTGCGCGGCATCATTCACCTTCACGATCTTCTCAAGAGCGGGATCGTCTGAGTGGCCATGGAAAGCTACAAATCGTCCGAGACCTTCGCGGCCGAATGCGCGGCCCAGGAGCAAAACGTCAACCTCCCCAACGTCCTTACCGCTGCGCGCATTCTCCTGATTCCCGTCTTCATCCTCGTCTTTATCTCGCCGACCCCCGAGCGATCGCTGGCGGCGGCGGCGGTGTTCCTGATCGCGGCCGCGACGGACTTCTTGGACGGCTACCTGGCACGACGGCGCTCGCAGGTGACCCGGTTGGGGCGCCTGCTGGATCCCATCGCGGACAAGCTGCTCGTCCTGTCGGGCTTGGTCCTGCTGGTACAGTTCGGGCGGGTCGCGGCCTGGGTGGCGATCGTCATCATCGCCCGCGAGCTGGCCGTGACAGGCGTCCGGGCGCTGGCGGCCTCCGACGGGGTCATTCTGTCGGCGGAGACCACGGGCAAGTACAAGATGATCGCGCAGGTCGTGGCGATTCTCCTGCTGATCCTCGACGAGTCACTGGCGCCGATGGGGTTGAACCCCCACCTCGCGGGGACCGCCGTGCTGTACGTGGCTCTCGTCCTCGGCCTGGTGTCAGGGTGGCAGGTCGTGGTCAACTACTGGCGCCAAGGTTCGAACCCAAGTTAGCCCTCCAGGGCGCAGCCCCCACGTCCTTAGGTTCACACACAGTCCCAGCTGTCTATGATGCCTGTTGAATGGGCGATCGTCGGCATGGTCCTGGCGGCCTACGTGATCGGCTCGATCCCGTTCGGGGTGCTGGTGTCCCGCGCCCTCGGGGTCGTCGACCCAAGGACTGCGGGCAGCGGCAATATCGGCTTTACCAACGTCCTGCGGGTCTCGGGGAAGGCGGCTGGTGCCCTGACCCTTACCGGGGACCTGGGCAAAGGCTGGCTGGTTGGGTGGACCGCCCGGACGCTCGTGGAGCAGGAGCCTGCCGTGCTCCTTATCGCGTTCACCGTCGTCCTGGGGCACAGCTATCCGGTCTTTCTCGGGTTCCGGGGGGGCAAGAGCGTCGCGACTGCCATGGGCGCCTTGCTGGGCGTGGCGCCCTGGGTCGGATTGGGGGTCGTGGTGACGTGGTGCGTGGCGCTAGGGCTCTTCCGCTATTCGTCGGGCGCGGCCCTCGCGGCGTTTGCCGTCTTACCGATCCTCGCCACGGGATTGGGGAAGGGGATGGTCTTCGTGGGCTTTGCGGCGATGCTGGCGGGGCTGATCGTCTACCGGCATCGGGACAATATCGTGCGCCTGTGGCGCGGAACGGAGCCGCGGATCGGTCGTGTTAGTTGACATAATAATTCTTATCCGACATTGTATTCCTGCGGCGCGCCGACGCCGATAGTCGCCCGCGAGCTCCCGAGCCGATTCCAGCCTGTCCCCATAGCCGTCCGTTTTCACGTCACACATCTGTCCGGGCAGCGCGGTGCGGCCTTGCGTGAGGCGTCGACCCTCCGGTGCGGTTTTGTCGCGATGCTGGCATTTGCACCGGGGTCTGTCGTACTGTGATACTGATACTGTTGTTCTGCAGCTCACTCCACCCCTAACATCAAACGTCGCATGGTCCGTCGCATCGTGAGCGTCGTCCTGCTGGCTGGTCTCCTGGTCGCGGCTCCGGCCGGAACCCGGGCCGCGGTCTCGCCCGAGTCCGCGGGAGTCCGCGGGCTGCAGATGCTCCAGGAAATTGAAGCGGCCCTTACGGATCTGGCCGAGCGCGTCAGCCCCGCCGTCGTCAGCATCGCACCCTCCTTGAGCTCCGATCTGTCCAAGGAGC
>JBFISJ010000122.1:0-8350 GCA_041608595.1 Nitrospiraceae bacterium | reverse complement strand
TTCTCTGCGTTCGACGCAATATCCCCAGAAACTTCACGGAATCATTACACATTATGATCCCTCCATTGATCCGAACTGCGCCGCTGTTGATTATTTGCACGTTCCTCGTTGCCTGCGCCTTGTCTCATCTGCGCGAAGGCGACCGATTCGCTGACGAGAACCAATGGGACCAGGCGGTCACAGCCTACCGTGAAGCGCTGAAAGAGGATCCCTTTGACGAAGATATTCAACAGAAGCTCACCCGAGCCAAGGAGCGCGCTGCCGAGGGCCATTACGACAAGGGACACATAGCCTTAGGGAAAAGCGAGGTCGATCGCGCGGTGCATGAATTCGAATGGGCCGTGGGGTACGACCCCTCTCGCCGGGAGCACCACCTGGGACTGGCGGAGGCTTTGCGTCTACAGGAGGCCCGCAAGCAGCTCACCGCTGCCGAAAAGCTCAAATACATGGGACGGTTCGATGACGCGCTTGTAACGTATGAGCGGGCCGTCAACCTCGATCCCACGCTAACGGCTGCCGTCGAGGGGATCACCGAGGTCGTCGGTCATCAACGAGCCTCCCAGACCCTCGCGAAGTCCGCCCAACCCATCACGCTGCGATTTCAGAAAGCCAAGCTCCGCGAGGTCTTCGAGATCCTGGCTCGAACCGCCGGGGTCAACGTTGTGTTCGACAAGGACGTGCGGGATGATCCCGTCACGATCTTCCTCAAGGACATGCCGTACGACGAGGCGCTGAAGCTCATCCTCAATACTCACAACCTCCTGGCGCATCGCGTGGCGGAGGGGACCATTCTGATCACGCCCAACACCAAGCAGAAACAGGCGCAGTATCAGGACCTGATGATCCGGACGTTCTACCTTTCCAATGCGCAAGCCAAGAACGTGGTCAATCTTCTGCGCTCCATGCTGGAAAGTAAGCGCGTCTATGCGGACGAAGCGGTCAACGCCGTGGTCGTGCGGGATGAGCCGGCCAAGCTTCACCTGGCCGAGCGCGTCATCCATGCGGTGGATCGCCGTCAGCCCGAGGTGGTGCTGGACGTGGAGGTGCTCGAGGTCAACCGCACGAAGAGCCTCACCTACGGACTGAACGTGGCCAAGTCGGCCTCAGCCGGCATCCGGCCGCCAGGGTTCCAGGGCGAGCTCTCGAGCGGACCGACGCAGTTCACCTTCCAGGAACTGACCAGTATCGGGACGGGGAGCTATCTGTTCACCATTCCCGCCACGCTCCTCGTGGACTTCTTCAAGCAGGAGTCCGATGCGAGAACGCTCGCTTCCCCCAAGCTCCGGATCGTGAACAAAGAGAAGGCCACCATCAACGTCGGCGACAAACAGCCCATCCTGCTCTCTACGACCAATGTGCTCCCCGGCCAGGCGGCCACGGGAGCCGTGCCAACGACCTCGACCGTCACCTCCATCGAGTTCAAGGACACAGGCGTCCAGGTCACGGTCGAGCCCACGATTCACCTGGTGGACGAGCTGACCCTCAAGATCAAAGTCGAGGTGACGCGCCTCGGCGACGAGGTGATCTTGCAGGACAGTCCGGAGATCAAGCAGTTCCGATTCGGGACCCGGACCGCGGAGACGACCCTTCGCGTCCGAGACGGCGAGACCGTCGTGCTCGCCGGACTGATTCAGGACGACCGACGTCGGACGCAGTCAAAGGTGATGTGGCTCGAAAAAATTCCGCTGCTCGGCGAACTCCTGACCTCCACGGACGAGAACATCGTGACGACCGAGCTCGTCGTGACGATCACGCCTCAGATCGTCGCACCGATGGAGGTTCCGGGTATCGGCGGCCAGCTCTTCTGGTCCGGTACGCAGACCCAGTTTGCGACGAGCCCCTTGTTCACGCCCGAGCCGACGATGATCTCGAATTCCGTCGGGCCAGCCGTTTCCGCGGCCTCTCAGGCACCGGGGATGGCAAGTGAGCCAAGCTCTGCGCCCGCGTCACCCCTGACCTCGGCGGCCGAGCCGCCGACGGCTTCGGCGCCGGAAACGGAGGTCGCCCAGCGGACCCAGGGGCCCTCAGACACCGGACCGACGCCGGAGAAGACCCAATCGCGAGCCCCCCCGGCCCGGTCGGAGATTGAACGTGCGTCCACAGGACCACCGGCTCTCCCTCAGGTACCCGCGGCGCAGTCCCCCGACGTGGTCGTACGCGGCGCAGGTGTGCTGGCCATGCAGCCCGCGCGGGTGATGACGGCCGTGGGCCAGCAATTCCGCGTCGATGTGACCGCCGACCAGGTGGGAGGCTTTACGCAATCCGAGCTGGCCATCGCGTTCAATCCCCAGCTGGTCGAATTCGTCCGCGCGACCCCGGGCGAGGTCCTGACTCGTGAGGCGGGTCCCTCCGCAGCGACAGTGGCGGAGGACCAGGCGTCGGGACGCCTGGTGCTGCAGTTACAGCGGCAAGGTGCAGCGCAGGTCGTCACCGGGACCGTGGCCAGTCTCTTTTTCCGGGCGAAAGCCTCGGGCACGTCCCACCTCGTCATTCAACCGACGAAAGTCTCCGGACCGGCCGGCGAGCAAATCTCTGTCACGGTCCGGCCCGGAGCGGTGGTGGTGCGGTGACGAAACGCGTGCCCGCTCCTCCCGGCTTTACACTTCTCGAGTTGATGATCGTCGTGAGCATCACCGGGATTTTGGCGACCTTGGCCGCGCCGGCCTATCATCAATCGATCCTGAAGGCCCGCGAAGCCGCATTAAAGCAGACCCTCTACACGATGCGCGACGTCATCGACCAATACCGTGCTGACCAAACCGCGTACCCGCCGACGCTCGAGACCCTGGTCGAGAAGGGATATCTGCGCCGGATTCCTGTCGATCCGTTCACCACCTCGGCGGACACCTGGCAGGAGATTTTGGATGACGAAGGCCTCGGCATCTTCGATGTGCACAGTGGGAGTGACCTGGTGGCGCTGGATGGCACGCCGTACAACCATTGGTAGGGAAGCCATGAGAAATCTTTCTATTCTTCAGGCGAACGTGGGTTTCATCATGCTGGCGCTGAGCGGCTGTGCGATGGATCTTGCCGCACAAGCCGACGTTGCGGCAGACGAGGCCTGTCGCCGAGCCGACACGCTGATCATGGAGACGCAAACGCAGGTGGCGACGCTGCGTGCGGAGATGGCCGCGACCCGCATCGAGGCGGCCAAGAAGGAGGCCGAGCTGCAGGAGCTGCGCCGCCACGTGCAGGCGCTGCAGGCGGAACGGGCGAAGCTCCACCAGATACAGATGGAGCAAGAGAACGCGATGGAGGGGCAGCAAGAGAGCCTTCGAGCCCTGCGCCAAGAGCGTGACGAGCTGGCCGAGGCCAAACGGATGCTTCAATCGGCGCTGGCGAACGTGTCGAGAGGTGCGTCCTCGTCAAGCACCGACGTGGCAGCTGCTCCTGTGGACAACAAGGTGGAGGCTCTCGAGGCCTCGATCGTCGCGCTGACGACCCAGATTCAACATTTGCGCGAGGACGGCGAGCTGTCGGCCGCCGAGGCGCAGTCCGTCTTCTCCATTCGCGTCGAGCGTGGCGATACGCTCGGCGAACTGGCGACACAGTACGGCGTCTCCATCGAGGCGATTCAAGAGGCCAATGGATTGACGGGGGATCTGATCCACGCCGGGCAACGTCTATTCATCCCTCGGGTCCCTATCCTGTCGACCTCACCCTTGGCCCCGGAACGATGAGAGGGCAGGGAAATCCATGCCGACACTGATCCAACAGCACTCCTTGGCGGACATTCTCCTCAAACGAGAGCTCCTGACGGAGCAGCAAGCGGCGGCATTGACCGAGGAGGCGTCCGGCTCCCAGCGCCGCCTTCGGGCCTTGCTCCTGGAACGCGAGCTCGTGAGTCAGGAAGCCCTCGCCGAGGCGCTGGCCGAGCAATATGGCCTGCCGTATGACCCGCTGGCGTCCTTCCGCGTCGACTTTGATGCGTTTCCATCGATCACCCCCGACTGGATGCGCCGCCACACCTTCGTGCCGCTGGACGAGCGAGACGGTCTCCTCACCTTGGCCGTGCCCGATCCTCAGGATCTGCGCGCCCTCGATCAAATCGAGCGAGTCTTGAGGCGGGAATTCCGGCTCGTCGTGTCGACGCCGCAGGCGATTCAAGATGCGCTGCGCCAGAGCGAGCAAAACAGCAAGGTCATGACGCGGATTCAGGAGGAGTTCCGGCCCGTCCTCATCCGCGAGAACGAGAAGGGGGACGAGGTCCTCTCCATCGAGAAGATCGGCAAGGATGAAAGCCCGATTGTCCGCCTGGTCAACACGACGGTCTTCAGCGCGCTCCAGAAACGCGCCAGCGACATTCACATCGAGCCGACCGACACATCCGTCGAGATCAAGTATCGGATCGACGGGGTTCTGTACCTGGCCATGGAGTCGCTCGACCTGCGGTTTCACAATCCCCTGGTATCGCGGATCAAGGTCATGTCGGAGCTGGACATCTCCGAGCGGCGGGTTCCCCAGGATGGCCGCTTCAAGATGCGCCTCGAACAGCGCACGATCGATTTCCGCGTGTCGGTCTTGCCGAGCGCCTTTGGGGAATCGGTGGTGATCCGGATTCTCGCGAAGGACGACCTGGCGAGCGGGGGGGAGCTGCGACTCGAGCGCCTGGGGTTTCGCCTCGAAGACCTCCGGCGGTTTCGTCGGGCCATCACCGCGTCCTACGGCATGGTGCTGGTCACCGGGCCCACGGGGAGCGGCAAGACGACGACGCTCTATGCGGCGATCAACGAGGTTTATACCAAGGAAGACAAGATCATCACCATTGAAGATCCTGTCGAGTACCAGCTCAAGGGCGTGATCCAGATCCCAGTCAATGAGAAGAAGGGCATTACCTTCGCTCGGGGCTTGCGCTCGATTCTGCGGCACGACCCGGACAAGATCATGGTGGGGGAGATCCGAGACGGAGAAACCGCCCAGATCGCGATCCAGTCGGCCCTGACCGGGCACCTGGTCTTCACGACAGTGCATGCCAACAATGCGTTCGACGTGATCGGCCGCTTCGTCAACATGGGGATCGAGCCCTACAATTTCGTGTCCTCCCTGAACTGCATCATGGCCCAGCGCCTGGTGCGGAAAATCTGCGACGCCTGCAAGGTGTCGTCGACGCTGGATGAGGCCCAGTGCGAGGAATACGGGCTGGAACCCGAACAGATGTGCGGACAGGCCGTCTATCAGGGGGCCGGCTGCCTCGCCTGTCACGGTCTGGGCTACCGGGGGCGGAGCGCGATTACGGAATTTCTGACGCTGACCGACCACATCCGGGAGCTCATTCTCGATCGTCGCCCGATCTCGGAGGTCAAGCGGGCCGCGATGGCTGAAGGGATGCTGACCCTCCGCGAGGCGGGACTCGACAAGGTGCTGACCGGCGAGACCACGGTGCGGGAGATGAACCGGGTCACCTTTACCGGGTAGGCGTCACCGATGCCATTGCTGCCCATACGCGTTCCGCGCTTTGGCCTGGCGTTCAGCAGTCGCGCCGTGACGCTCGTCGAGCGCGGGGGGCGGGGCCGAGGGGCGCGACGCCCGAGAATCCGACGGATCCAGGAATCCCGCCTGCCTCCAGGACTCATTCTGCCCAGCGACAACGCGGCCAATGTCATGGATCCGACTGCCTTGACTGAGCTGATCCGCGACGTGCTGGCGCCGTTGCGTGGGCAGCCCGTAGCGCTGAGCCTGCCGGATCAGGCGACCCAGATGGCGCTCCTCGAGTTTGAAACCCTGCCGCGAAATTCCAGTGAATGCGAGGCGCTGATTCGCTGGCGATTACGCGAGGAGCTCGCCCTTTCGCGCACAGACACACACCTCGCCTATCATGTCTTCGGTGATCGGCGGCATACTCCCCCGTCCGAATCGAAGCCGGTGGCCCAGACGCGGGTGTTGGCGGTCAGCATCCAGCGAGGCGTCCTCGCGCAGTATGAGCAGGCGTGCGAGGGGCTCGGCCTGCTGCCCCTGTCAATCGGCATCAGCAGCCTCGACCTGTTTGATCTTTGCCGGGCGCTGATGCCACGGCGTCGCGAGGTCTATTTCGCGCATTGCTCCGCGGACGGCTGGACCTTTCTTGCCGTGCACGATGGGATTCCGGCACTCGTGCGACTGAAAAACACCCGCGGCGCGCGCATCGACCTCGCAACCGAGCTGCTTGGAACGCTGCAATATTATGAGGACCTCGTGAACGAAGCGGCCCTGCCTGCCGAGCCAACCGACCAATGCGTCTGGCTGGTCGACACGAGGGGCGTGGCACCTGAGGAGGCCGGGGCGTCGAGTGCTCCCCCTGAGCCGCCATTGCCCGGGACGCTTCGTTTGGGTTTTCGGTCCATTCAGGTTCACCACCTGGGATGGGAAACATTCGCGAATCCCAAGGCGCGTGGGCAGGAATTCCCTGTTTCTGGTCTGCCTGCGCTGGCGGGAATGGTCGCCGCATGAGCAGGGGGACGACGTGATGAAACTTGCCAGCGGTCCTAGCGGCCCGATCCGTCGGCTCCACGTCAATCTGGCCGCCCGCGGCTACGCCATGGCACGTCTGCTCCAAACCGCCATGGTGCTGATCTTGCTGGCATCAATCGGATATGGCAGCTGGTGTTGGATGGAAGCCGGCCGGCTGACGGAGGATACGGCGCGCCGCGTCGCGTCGGTCATGCGCGCGCAGGCGATGAATCGGGGCTTCGCCGCCAAGTTAGCCCAGGACGGGCTCACGCGATCGCAGGCGGAGATCGACGAGGTCTACCGGCGCGTGGATTTTGCCAACCAGCTCGCCCAGAAGCGCAGCTTCTCCTGGACGCTGCTGTTGAATCATCTCGAAGCGGCGATCCCGGGGCGGACGTCCATCCAATCGGTCCGTCTCGATTTCAAGGAGTCGGCCGTCAATCTCAAGGGTCGCGTGATCGCGCTTGCGGACCTGAACGGCCTGGTGGACAGTCTGGAGCGCCATGAGTCCTTTGACAAGGTGCGGATCATGAGCCATCGCTTTCAGGAAGTGGAGGAGGACGCTCGATCCCCACGGTCGAAGCGGGGAGTCAGGGCCACGGCCAAGTCGGCCAAGCCCCGGAAGCACCGCGTGGTGGAATTCGAGCTGAACGTCGGCTACGCCAGGAAGCTCTCGGGACTATGATCATGAATGGGTTTACGCTTCCCACGGTTCCGCGCCCCGCCGGTCAGGCCCTGAGAACGCTGACGGGCCTCTGCGTGCTGGCGCTCGGGGGCGCGGTGGCCTTGCATTGGCTGGTGCTCGTCCCGGCGGAGGAGCAGCTCCGGCGGACAGAGAGGGCCTATGAGGACGCACGGCGACAGGCTGTGGTCCTCAAACAGAATCGGATCACGCAGGAGCGTGTGCGTGACCTGGAGCAGCGACTCGAGCAGGTCTGGGCGACGCTCCCTGCGGAGCAGGCGTTCGCCTCGCTCGCGATCGAGATCTCAAAATCCGCTCGCGCCGTGGGTGTGTCCCTTCCCGGGATGACTCACTCTCATAAGAAGCCCAAGGATGGATTACCCCCCAAGGCGTCGCTCGTATTCCAGGCGACCGGCAAGTACCGGGACATCTACCGGTTCATTCACAAACTGGAGACGATGAAGCCCTATCTCGTCATCGAACAGTTGGACGCGACGCGTGCGCCGAAATCCAGGACGCGGCGGCGCGGCGCCGTTCAATTCAACATCCGTGTCGTGACATTCCTCAAGACGGATCCGGAGACGGGTGGTTCCACATGACCCAATCGGCGAAATGGAAACTGCTGGGAGCACTGCTGTTGTGTTGGCTGGGCTTGCTCGCTGTGCGGGTGATGGATGATCAAGAGCCCCGGCGCCAGCCCCTGACCTACGTCTCCGGCCAGAGCGTCAGGGCGGACCGTGACCTGGAATCGCAGACCCTGGTCGCCCTGCTCTCCGCCGAGCCGGCTTCCCTCTCGGGTCCTCAGACTCCATCAAAGAATATTTTTGCTCCGTTGAAATTCCCCAAGCCGAAGAAAAAAAAGAGGGCGGTCGTCAAATCACCGCCACTGCCCGCGCCCAAACCGGTGGCAGCGTCACCGCCGCCACCTCCTTCGCCGGAGGACCTCGCCGCGGCCCAGGCTCGCAAGCAGATGGCCCAATTTCGGGCGCTTGGGTTCTCGGAGGAGGGCGGCACACCGCTGGCCTTCCTCGGCAAAGGCAATAAGATCTACATTGCCCAGGTCGGCGAGGAGCTGGAGGACCGCATTATCGTCGCGGCCATTACCGGAACCGCGGTGAGGCTGCGAGAGACACGCACGAGGCTCGAGACGACTCTGCCGTTACGACCTGCCGCCGCGGCCGCCAAGCGTTAATCAACAAACAGCCCCCAGACCTTCCTTGTGACATCGGCCCCGGGCTCCCC
>JBFISJ010000121.1:0-8373 GCA_041608595.1 Nitrospiraceae bacterium | reverse complement strand
GGGGCCGGTATCTTCGATCCTGCCGTCGGCAAAGCTGTGGATCACGCCCCGGGGGCCGAACTTCTTGCGGAAGGCGGGGTCCTTGGGGTAGTCGGGCAGCTCGGGCTCCTCCTCGGCGTTCAGGTGGTAGAGGTTCCCGAAAAACTCGTCGAACCCATGGTTCGACGGCAAGAACTCGTCTTTGTCGCCCAAATGGTTCTTGCCGAATTGACCGGTCGCGTACCCCAGCGGCTTGAGGAGCTCGGCGATGGTGGGGTCCTCCTTCCGCAGGCCGATGTCGGCACCCGGCAGGCCCACCTTGCTCAGACCGGTGCGGAAGACGCTCTGCCCCGTAATGAACGCCGCACGCCCGGCGGTGCAACTCTGCTCCGCGTAATAGTCGGTGAAAAGCATGCCCTCCTTCGCGACGCGATCGATGTTGGGGGTGTGGAAGCCCATCAATCCCTTGGTGTAGGCGCTGAGGTTGCTTTGCCCTATGTCGTCACCCCAAATGATGAGAATATTGGGTTTTTTCCCCTTTGCCGTCGCGACGGCGGGTGTGAGAAGCAGTAGCAGGATCATCACTCCAAGAAAAGCCCTGAACCAATTCATGTTGCCCCCCTTCGACATTGCGTAGCTTTCTGCACAGCGGTTCTTTTTCGCGCCAAAGATGCGGATCAGCTTGTCATAAGCGTTTATATCTCCCATGAACGCTGGGAAGGATGCAATGGCAAAGACATGACATCGGCGAGTTTTAATGTATTTTTTATGACTTGCCCGCTGTGTTTTAACTTGCGTGTCAAGGAGTGAATGACTTACACATCGACATTTAATAAAAAAACATGGTTCATGCTGAGCGCGAACGGCACGCCGCCGGAGCGTGAATCCCACCCCGTAAGTGTTCCAGCCGTCCCAAGGGTACGGATATCTAGCGTCACCCGGGACGATGGCAAAGCAAGGGAGCCGATCATGTCTCTGAAAAAAGGTCTTCTTGGTCGACAAACCAGCAAAACAGAACGGCTCTGCGCACTCACCGATGGGGTCTATGCGATCGTGATTACACTGCTGGTGCTCGATCTCAAGGCACCTGAGGCCCCTGACTTGAGCGAAGCGCAGCTCATCCGCGACATGATCGAGCTCTTACCCAATTTCCTTTCCTACTTGATCAGCTTTGTGGTTATTGCCGTGTTCTGGATCCGGCATCACGGCATCTTCCGGTATCTCGAGCGCTGTAACACCACGACATTCGGGCTGAACTTTATCCACATTCTTCTCGTGTCCTTGACTCCCTACACCGCCTCGCTGTTCGGACAGTATGAGGAAGATCCCCTCGTGGTCATGTTGTTCTCGGGGTCCTTGGGGCTCGCCGGCTTGTCGTTGCTTCTGATGCATCGCTACGTCGCGAGCAAGCCGGACTGGCACACGGCAGAGGCGCCGAGCTCGTGGAAGGCGCCGAGCTGGTTCGTGACATATCCCGCACCCATATTTGCGCTGGGCTCGGTTCTGATTGCGATCATCAATGTCACAGCGGCCGTCGCAATCTGGTTTCTCCTTCCGATCTTGGCACTCGTTGTTTTGCGCCGCTGACGCCGAATTATTGCGCGCCCTTCTATCCGGTATGCCTCAAGAGTCTTCGATGAACATGAGCGGACAGCGTGGGAAGAGGGTGGACCACGCGTGCCGACCGTCCCTCGGGCGCCGGCGAATGGAGAGCGCGTGGCATCGGCAGGCGCGAGCGTTCGCCCTGTTTAGTTGTCTCCTTACGGTCGGGTGGGTCGGTTGTCCGTCGCCTGCGCGAGGCGAGTGGTCAGGGACTGTCGAAAGTACCCTCTACGGCACAGATGACGCGGCGCTGTTCTCAGCCACGCGGCGCCTCGCCCGTGACGGAGACCCGACCCAGCCGGCTCTCGACGACTCCGTTTTTGGCGTCGGGCCGGACATGGTGTACGAACCGGTCTTGCAGGTCACGAACGACTTCGACAGCACATTTGGCCAAACAGATCTCTTTGTGAGGGCACAGGGATTCCTGTTTGCCATCCATCCCGATTTCAATCACCTCTCGTTGGGTGTTGAAGCCACGCACGCCTTCACGCCGGAGACCGGGTTGCTCCTGCGCTACTTCTACCTGCCGAACTTGCTGCTCGGCGAGAACGAGGAGAGACAAACCGGGCAGGGCCTCATTGTCGAGGAGCGCGTGACCACGCACTTTGCGGCCCTCGTCCTCGAGCAAGACCTCTCACATCGATGGAAGGGACGACTGCTCGGACGGTATGGCGTCCGGCTATACGAGGACCTCTTCAGCCAGCGTGATACGCACTTTTGGACCATCGGTCCACATCTCGAGTGGCAGGCCACGGATCAGGTCGAGCTCGCGCTTGGGTACCACTACGAACGGGGGCTCTCCCAGGGGCGCCAGGAGCCTCAATTCAACGACGACGTGTCCTATGTGAACCACTATGTCACGGGAGAAATCGGGGTCGAGTTCACGCATGCGTGGAAGGTCGAGATCGGCATGCATTATGAGCGGAATGATTGGACGAGTGACCTGCCGGGCGACCTCCGGAACGGACAGTATGAAACGGTGGTGCAGGGTGACTTGATCGTGACGCATCGACTGTCACGGGTGGCACAGTTAGCGGCGGGGGTCCAGCGCCAGCACCGAAAAGAAAGTTTTGAGGACAATCCCGTGACCGGCACGAACGTCTGGCTAGGAGTGGAGATACGATTCTAAATCTCTTACCTTGCCCGCTTGAGCTCTGCCCGGTATTCGTAGTCATTCGTCGTGTCGAGCCCTTCGACCATCAGGATCTGCTCGCCATCCCGGTCGTACAGCGTATAGGTGGCATGCCCCCGTTCCCCCTCGGATCTCATTTTGCCGTCCACGAGCTGTAACGTGCCGGTCCCTCCAAACACCCCGACGACTCGTGTGCTGACGAATTCATAGTTGCCGTCCGGCCCGATAGTCAACATCACATAATCGTCCCCGCGCGTTCGCGGTCTTCGCTTCATCAAGCCGTCCCATTTCCCCGCCACGCTGTGAAGATCCGATATGGGAACCGCCTTGGTCGGTGCCTTCACATGCGCCCCCCTATCTGCGCAGGCGGACACGGTTAGCATGGCGCATGCCGCAGCAAGCACGAGACCCGTTTTCAGGACGGCAGTCATGACCTCTCCCTCCTTTTATGCTCAGGCTCACTGAGGCCTTACCGGAAACGCCGCCGGGTGTCAATTCTCTAGTTTTCCGGGTCGCGCCACCGCACCTAATCAGCCCCTCAAATAACGGTGTGAACCGCAAAAAGGTGTCAGACACCTTTTATCGCTAGTCACGCCTACGGTGCAAGCCGGCACTGCAAAAGGCAGAAAAAGGTGTCCGACACCTTTTCTTTGATCTGTTTTCGGATTCTATCAGGGACGTCACGAGTTGTTATAACGCAGCGAATTGCGTCGTAAGTCCGCGTCCGATATACTCTCTCGGCTTTAAAGGTTCTTGCTGACACAATCTGAACCGAGGGGCTTTGAGTGTTTGTCGACCAGGTCAGAATCTGGGTGAAAGCGGGGCGCGGGGGTGACGGCGTGTGCCGCTTCCGCCGGGAGAAGTACGTCCCGCGCGGGGGGCCGGATGGGGGCGACGGCGGGCACGGCGGCCACGTCGTGGTCCAGGCCTCACGGCACCTCAATACGCTTCTCGAGCTGCGCTACCAGCAACAATATAAAGCGAAGTCCGGCGGCCACGGCGGCGGGTCGCACCGGCATGGGCGGAACGGCCCCGACGTCGTCATTCAGGTCCCGGTCGGGACCCAGATCCTGGACGACGCAGCCGGGGAGGAGCTGGGAGACCTGACCGAGGACGGACAATCCCTCGTCGTTGCCAAAGGCGGCAAGGGCGGCCGAGGCAACTCGCACTTCGCGACGCCGACCAATCGGACGCCGACGCACTTTGAGCCGGGTCAGGACGGCGAGGAGCGGTGGCTCCGCCTCGAGCTGAAGCTCCTCGCGGACGTGGGCTTGGTGGGCCTGCCCAACGCCGGGAAATCCACGTTGATCTCCGCCATCTCCGCCGCGCGCCCGAAGATCGCGGACTACCCGTTCACCACGCTGACGCCCGTGCTCGGGGTCGTGCGCTACGGCGACGACCGCAGTTTCGTCGTGGCGGATATTCCCGGGCTCATCGAAGGAGCGCATGAGGGCAAAGGATTGGGCTTCCAGTTCCTGCGGCACATCGAGCGGACCAGCTACGTGTTGCACCTGATCGACGTGTCGGGGTGGTCCGGCGACGATCCGGTCGCCACCCTCGAAGCCACGCGACGGGAGCTGGTCGCTTACAATCCGAGCTTGAGCGCCAAACCCTTCGCCGTCGTGGGAACGAAGGCAGACACGTGCGCCGACGAATCGCTGTGGCACACGTTGCAGTCGGAATGCGCGAGCCGCAAGGTTCCCAGCTTCTTCATCTCGGCGGTAACGCGAACCGGTGTCGATGAGCTCGTCAACTTCGTGGGGCAGCAAGTGGAGACGTTCCGGAGGGCCTCGTGCGCGACCGCCTCCTGACACAAGCCCGGCGCATCGTGGTGAAGGTGGGAAGCAGCCTCGTGGCGTCCCGTGATCAGGGCCTCGAGGCCGACCGCATCGAGCGGCTCAGCGACGAGCTGGCCGTGTTGAAACAGGAGAAGCGCGAGGTCGTCCTGGTCTCCTCCGGCGCGATCATGTCGGGGATTCACAAGCTCGGCCTGACCAGCCATCCCAAGGGCCTGCCCTTCAAGCAGGCCGCGGCCGCGGTGGGACAGAGCCGCCTGATGTGGGCCTACGAGAAGGCCTTCAGCCGCCTCGGACAGACGGTGGCGCAGGTCCTGCTCACGCAGCAGGAGCTGGCCGATCGCAAGCTTTTCCTCAACGCCCGCCATACCTTGACGACGCTGATCTCCCTCGGCGTGATTCCCATCATCAATGAAAACGACACGGTCTCGGTCGACGAGATCCGGTTCGGCGACAACGATTCACTGGCGGGGCACGTCGCGCACCTGGTGGATGCGGACCTCCTGGTGATTCTGTCCGATGTCGACGGGCTCTTTACGGAAGACCCGCGCGTGAAGGCGTCCGCGACGCTCATCCCCCTGGTCACCGAGATCACGCCCGAGATCGAGCACCGTGCCGGCTTGTCCCGCAGCTTCGAGGGAACCGGAGGCATGGCGACCAAGGTGCTGGCGGCCAAGACCGCCGGACAGTACGGCGTCCCGACCTTGATTCTCAATGGACAAAAACCGGGCCTGCTCGCGACCGCCTTGAGAGGAGACGACACGGGTACCCTCTTCGTGCCAAGCCAGCGGCGCCTCGCAAGCCGGAAACATTGGATCGCGCACGCGCTGCGGGCCAAGGGCCAGATCGTCCTCGACGATGGGGCCGTCGAGGCGCTGACGCATCGCGGGAAGAGCTTGTTGCCCTCGGGGATCCTCGAGATCAAGGGTGACTTCGATCCGGGCGATGCCGTGACGTGCACGGATCGACACGGGAAGGAGTTCGCGAAGGGACTCGCGAATTTCTCCTCGGAAGTCCTGCAACGCATCAAGGGGTTGAAGACCAGCGAGGTCACCCGCGTCGTCGGGCAGCAACTGTACGAAGAGGTCATCCATCGCGATAACCTCGCCCTCCTGTAGGCACGAGGCGTAAGGGTTAAGGCGTGAGGCGTAATCTTCTTTACTCGTCATGCCTGCGGAAGCAGGCATCCACCTTGTGTTGGGAGGGAAAGATGGATTCCCGCTTTCGCGGGAATGACGGAGGGACCAGGCAGGAATGTCAGCATTTCCTATTCTGCACTCCTCACCCCTCACGCCTCACCCCTCGCTCCTTACGATCCTTTTGACATGCGTCTCGTCTTATTCGGCGGCACCTTCAATCCCGTTCACAACTGCCATCTCCAGGTCGCCTCGCAGACGAGGGACCAGGTCGGGGTGGACCGCATTCTGTTCGTGCCATCGAATGATCCCCCGCATAAGAGCACGACCTCCCTCGCACCGGCCCGGGACCGCTATGAGATGGTCAAGCTCGCAATCGCCAGCGACCCGACCTTCGCGCTTTCCGATGTCGAGCTGCGCCGTCCCGAGAAGTCCTATTCCATTGACACGATCCAGGCGCTGCAACAGGAGTACGGCGCCGGGACCGAGCTGCACTTTTTGATCGGCCTGGACTCGTTTCTGGATGTTGCGACGTGGCGCCGCGCGGATGAGCTGCTGCGGCTATGCCACTTTGTGGTCGTCTCCCGACCACGGGCGGCCTTTGCGTCACTGGCGAGCCTTTCGCTGCTGCCGTCGATCGAGCGGGTCCACCTCGAATCGTTGGACACCGGCCGTGCGGATCGTCTCGACCTGGAACTCTCAGACCGGACGGCGCTGACCCTGCTGCGTCTTTCGCCCTGCCCGATCTCGGCTTCGGACATTCGTCATCGGCTCAAAACAAATCAAGCGGTTACGGGGATGTTGCCGCCCGATGTCGAATCCTATATAATCCGCCACGGTCTTTATACGTGAGGAAGCCAATCGTCGTCGACTCCAGAGTGAAAGCCCGTGCTATCGCGTGGGCGTCGCTCGAAAAAAAAGCCTCCAACGTCCTCATTCTCCACGTCGCGAAGCTCACCTCCGTCGCTAATTACCTGGTGATCTGCTCCGGGGACTCGGAGCGCCAGGTCAAGGCGATCGCGGACAACATCGATGCCGTGCTCTCCGACCAACAACAGCACCCCTTGAGCGTCGAAGGCACGAGGACCCAGCAGTGGATACTCATGGATTTCGGCGATGTCGTGACGCATGTGTTCCGGTCTGACATCCGTCACCATTACGGTCTGGAGAGACTGTGGCGTGACGCCAAACGGCTCCGCCTCCCCACGCAAGCCGTTCCGCTCGCGGCATCGGCCCGCCGCGGTCTCAAAACGAGGGCGGAGCGAGCCCGTCGCCAGGCCTAGCGGGACGTTGGAGCCCGCCCCCCTCACCCTCGCCCTCTTCCCCAAGGGGAGAGGGGAAAAGGAAACAGTGACAGTCTTCAGCCGAGGAGCACATCTATGATGGTGGACTTCCAAGACTACGTGGACAAAGCCTTCCGGGATGAGCCTCTCTCGCGGGAGGAGGCCGCCGCCCTTCTCACGACACCGGACGAGCGACTGCTGGAGCTGCTCGCGGCTGCGTTCAAGGTCCGCGAGCGCCACTTCGGGCGAACGGTGCGCCTCCAGATGCTGTTGAACGCGAAGAGTGGGGCCTGTCAGGAGGACTGCCATTACTGCTCACAGTCCAGCATCTCAACGGCGGAGATCGACCGGTACGGATTGGTCTCGAAGGAGCGCATGCTCGAAGGCGCCAGACGCGCGGCGCAGGCGAAAGCCCAGCGTTACTGTGTCGTCATCAGCGGCCGGAGCCCGCTCGAGCATGAAGTGCAGGACATCGCGGAAGCCGTCCGGGCCGTCAAGCGGGAAATTCCGATCCAGATCTGCTGCTCCCTGGGGCTCCTCGACGAGGGGCAGGCCCGCCAGCTCAAGGCCGCGGGCGTCGATCGGATCAACCACAACCTGAATACCAGTGAACGCTACCACGCGGACATCTGCACGACGCACACCTTCCAGGACCGCGTGAACACCATCCGGCACGCAAGGTCTGCGGGCCTGGAAATCTGCTCGGGTGGGATCATCGGGATGGGAGAACGGGACGAGGATGTCGTGGATCTCGCACTGGCATTGCGGGACGTCAAGCCCGACTCCATTCCCGTCAACATGCTGCATCCGGTTCCCGGCACGCCCCTTGAGTCCTGCCACGACCTGACGCCGCAGCGCTGCCTCAAGGCGCTCTGCCTGTTCCGGTTCTTGCACCCGCGCACCGAAATCCGGGTGGCCGGCGGCCGCGAGTTCAACCTCCGCAGCCTCCAGCCGCTGGCCCTCTACCCCGCCGATTCTCTCTTCGTCGACGGCTATCTCACGACTCCCGGCGATCCGGCGCCTGCCGTCTGGAAGCTCATCAAAGATATGGGCTTCGAGATCGTCGTGGACTACGAAAAAACAGCGCAGAGCGCGGAACGATGAGCGCCGAGCGGCTATCCCATACTCGGTACTCCTCTTCGTGCATCGTTCCTTGTTCAGCGCTCAGCGTTTGTCATTCATAGCGTAGTCCCTCTGAGATAGGCTGTTTCGCGGCCCAGACGGCTGGAAGGTAGCCCGCCGCGACGGCGGCCGCGAGCGCCACCGCCATCGCCTCCAGGACGAGCCGGGGCGCGAAGAGAAAGCGAATCGTCCACCCGAAGGATTGGCGATTAATGACCTCGATGAGGAGGATCGCCAGCAGCACGCCCGCCACCACCCCGAGCAGCCCGCCGATGAGCCCCAGGTAGGATGTCTCCCACAAGACCAGCCGTTTGATCTGCGGG
>JBFISJ010000120.1:0-8417 GCA_041608595.1 Nitrospiraceae bacterium | reverse complement strand
CCCGACCTGCAGCCTGCCCGAGGGGTTGGGCGGGGAGCGGAACTGGGACTATCGCTACACGTGGATCCGCGATGCCGCGTTCACCTTGTATGGGTTGCTCCGAATCGGGTTCACGAACGAGGCCGCGCGGTTCATGCACTGGATCGAGGCGCGGTGCCGGGAGCTCGAGCCGGACGGGTCCCTGCAGATCATGTACGGCATCGACGGGCGCCACACGCTGACCGAGGAGGAATTGACGCACCTGGAGGGCTACGGCGGGTCGCGCCCGGTTCGCGTGGGCAACGGCGCCTATCATCAGCTCCAGCTCGACATCTACGGGGAGCTGATGGACTCCGTCTACCTCTACAACAAGTACGGCTCGCCGATTTCCTACGACCTCTGGGTGCACCTCCGCCAGCTCATCAATTGGGTCTGCGAGCACTGGCACGAGCCGGACGAAGGCATCTGGGAAGTTCGGGGCGGGCGCCAGCACTTCATATACTCCAAGCTCATGTGCTGGGTCGCGATCGATCGCGGCCTGCGTCTGGCCGACAAGCGCTCGTTCCCGGCGGATCGCGGCACATGGCTCAAGGCGCGGGACGCGATTTACGAGGAGATCATGGCGAAGGGCTGGAATCCGCAGCTCAAGTCGTTCGTGCAGTACTATGGCAGCCAGACGTTGGACGCGGCGAACCTGATGATGCCGCTGGTGTTCTTCCTGTCGCCCACGGATCCGCGGATGCTGTGCACGCTCGACGCGATGAACCGATCACCCGAACAGGGCGGGCTGGTGTCCAACAGCCTCGTGTACCGCTACAACACGGAACACGGAATCGACGGGCTGAGCGGGGACGAGGGGACCTTCAATATCTGCACCTTCTGGCTGGTCGAGGCCCTGACACGGGCGGGGCGGGACGATCGCAAGCGGCTCCACGATGCACGCCTGATGTTCGAGCAGATGCTCGGCTACGCCAACCACCTGGGGCTCTACGCCGAGGAGACGGGGTTCCACGGCGAGGCGCTCGGGAACTTCCCACAGGCCTTCACCCACCTGGCGCTCATCAGCGCGGCCTTCAACCTCGATCGGGCTCTCAGCAACAAAAGGTAGGGAAACAGAAAGGTCGACATCCCAGGTTAAGAGGAATAGCCTCCGGTTGGAACCGGGAACCTGGAACGATGTGCGCCGTCGCCTTATTTTCTCCGGAAGTGGAGGATTCCCCATTTTAGGTGCCCGGCCTTGCCGCCGTCGACCCAGTGCTGGAGACCCACCTTCATTCGCTCCAAGTAGTCTTCGCTGACATACATCCGGAGGCTGTCGTACTTGGCCTCCACTTCGATCAAGACGCGTTCGTAGTGATTGGCCAGCTGGGGCGAGAGGTCGATCCAGTCCACCTCGTCCAGCCCAACACGCGACGCGAGCTTGCGGTATTTCTCCACCGAGCCCATGGACGTGAGGTGGATGCGGTCCAAAATCGGCTTCAGCGCCTTCGCCGGGCAGTCCTCGCTTTGCATAATATCGGTAAAGATGAACTCCCCCTCCTCGGCGAGGACCCGGGCCACCTCCGCGAAGACGCGCGGTCGGTCGCCGCTGTGCAGCAGCGCATCCTGAGACCAGACGACGTCCACGGCGCGATCCGGCAGGGAGATTTCCTCGAAATTCCCGTCCACCACGTTGATCTGCATGTCGAGCCCGCGGGCCCGGTTAAGCTCGCGGTTCCGCACGTTCTGGACCTCACTGAGGTTGAGGCAGATCACGCAGCAGCCGTGGCGCTCGGCCAGGTAGCGGGCAGAGCCGCCATATCCCGCCCCCAAGTCGAGGACACGGGCGCGACGGTCCATGCGCTTTAACCGCGTCGCCATCTGCTCGACCGTGCGCCGGCTGGCGTCGAAGATCGAGTCCAAGTCCTTTTCGTACAACCCGATGTGGATGTCCTCGCCGCCCCAAATCGTCGCGTAGAACTGATCCGCATCATGGCTGTTGTAATAATCCTGTGCTTTCGCTACGGTGCCCGAGTAGCCCACCGTCGCGCGCTTGGTCTTGTGCGGCTCATTCTTATAGAGCTTTTCGGCCACGTGGACGAAAAAATCCGGATCCTCGACCTTGTGCGTCTCCTGAAAGTCCGCGTAGGTGTGGATCTGTTGAAATCCCACCTCCTGCATGAGGCGGCGCAGGTACTCCTTGCGGAGGGGGAACATGTTGAGATGGAACTCGGACTTGTCCGGGAAGCGGTAGCGGAACCGGGCGAGCCCCTCGTCGACGTACTCCGGCTCGGCGCTGACGTTGTCCCCGCAGTAGTAGTAGATGTGCTTGGACTTGAACCCGTCGTCCAAAATGCCGTCGTAGTTGCGCTGGTCGAGCACGAGGATGCCGTCGTGGTTGAGCGCGGCGTAGAACTCGGCCAGGGCCTTGCGGCGGTCTTGTTCGGAGAAGAGATGAGTCAGCGAGTTGCCAAGGCAGATGACGGCGTCGAACTTGTTGTGAATGTCGCGTCCCAGCCATCGCCAGTCGGCCTGGATGGTCCGCATGATGAAGCCATGCTTGCGGGCGTTTTCGAAGGCCTGGGCCAGCATCTCGGGGCTTCCGTCGGCGCTGACCACCTGGAATCCCGCCTTGAGCAGTTGGACCGAGTGGAATCCCGTTCCCGTGGCGACGTCGAGCACACGCTTGCAGCCGCGCTCTTTCAGCAACCGGACGAAAAAGCTGCCCTCGCTGGTGGCGCGGGCGTCCCAGTCGATCAGCTCGTCCCATTTCCGGACGAAGCTGTGAACGTATTCTTCCTTGTACAGGTCCGTGCGTCGGCGCGCGATCGGATTCGCCCCATAGTCCTGTTTGCTGGCCATGCGCACCTTTCCTGGGCTAAAGTGGCCGATAACTGCGTAAGAAGCTGACGGAGGGTGGGAAAGCCGGTCGGGCTGGACCTGGCTGAGGACTCCCCGCTGGCAGACCGCAGTCTAACGCGATGGCGCCAGAATGGCAAGATTAAGCGCGTTCAGTATGTTGAGTGATGCTACGTGTTGCCTACTAGATGTTGGATTTCCGCGAGGTTAGGAGGTCGACAGTGGCCCTGCCACGGCTGACAATGGTCTTCAAAATCTCGGCCGGCCTCGCCGGGGTCTTCCTCCTCTTCGGGGCCCTTGCACCGGCCCTGCTGGCGAAGGGGTCGAGGCACATCCAAGGCTTCCTGCTCGATACCTTCGGCTGGTTCTACCTGACGTCCGTGGCGGGCTTCCTCATCTGCGCCGTCTACCTCATCTTTTCGCGATTTGGGCACATCCGGCTGGGTCGCGACGGCGACCGGCCGGAGTATCGCCTGATTACCTGGTTCGCGATGCTCTTCTGCGCGGGGATGGGCATCGGGCTGGTCTTCTGGGGGGTGGCCGAGCCCACGCTCCATTACCATAACCCCCCGTCGGGCCCCGGCCAAACGGCCGAGTCGGCGCGGCTGGCCTTACGGTACGCCTTCTTCCACTGGGGCTTTCACCCCTGGGCCATTTACACAATGGTCGGGCTGGCCCTGGCCTACCTGCAATTTCGCAAGCGGACTCCCGGCCTCATCAGCGAGAGCTGCCGCCCGCTGCTGGGGAAGTGGGTCGAGGGCCCCGCCGGCTGCGCGATCGACACAATGGCGGTCTTCGCGACGGTCTTCGGGGTGGCCACGTCTTTAGGATTCGGCGCCATGCAGATCAGCGGAGGGCTGTCCTACCTCCTGGGGACCCCCAATAGCATCGGCACCCACCTCATCCTCATTGCCGTCGTCACGGTGCTCTTCATGGTCTCGGCCCAGACCGGCCTCCAGCGGGGGATCAAGTATCTCAGCAACATCAACATCGTTCTGGCCCTGTCGCTCCTGGGCTTTTTGTTCATTCTCGGGCCGACCAAGTTCGTCATGAGCGTCTACCTCTCCACGCTCGGCAACTATCTGTCCGAGCTGCCGCGGATGAGCCTTCAGCTCGCTCCCTTCGGCGATCAGCAGTGGATCCAGGACTGGACGCTGTTTTACTGGGCGTGGTGGATTGCGTGGGCGCCCTTCGTGGGCACCTTCATCGCTCGGATCTCGAAAGGGCGGACGGTGCGGGAGTTCGTCCTGGGGGTCCTGCTCGTCCCGACGCTCTTCTGCGCGCTGTGGTTTTCGGTCTTTGGGGGCACCGCCATCTCCCTGGAGATGAACGGGGATGTCAGCATCAAACGCATCATCGAGACGGACGGCATGGGAAAAGAAGCCGCCCTTTTCTCCTTGCTCGACCAGTATCCGCTCGGGGCGCTCATGTCCACGCTCGCGATTTTCCTCATCGCGATCTTCTTCATCACCTCGGCCGATTCCGCCACCTTCGTGCTCGGGACCTTCACGACGCGCGGGGACCTGAACCCGCCCAATCCGATCAAGTTCGTCTGGGGCGTCGTTCAATCGTCGGCCGCCGCCGTCCTGCTCCTCTCCGGCGGGCTCAAAGCTCTGCAGACCGCCGCCATCATCGTCGCCTTTCCCTTCGCCATGGTCATGATCGTGATGGTCGTGGCGATGTTTCGATCCTTCCAAAAGGAAGTCAAGGCGGAGAGACGAGTCGCCTAGGGCCGGGTCACGGCAGAGAGGCGCCGCAGCCGCCGCAACGCACCGGGGCTGGTGCCTCGACGTGCGGCGGCGTCTGTTGCCGGACCGGCTGGGCTGAGGGTTGCGCCGCCAGGAATAGCCGGGCCCACCAGGCGGAGGGATACCGTGTGACGAGCTTCGGGGCGAGCAGAAAGACCGCCACCAGGGCCGCGCCGGCCAGGATGAGGGGGAGCTGGGTGGAGACGACGCTGCTGCCGAAATAGACCAGCGCAAAGGTCGGCGGGATCATGCCCACGAAGGTCGCCAGGGCGAAGGCCGCGAGCGACATGTTCGTAAGCCCCGCGCCGTAGCTGATGACGTCGAAGGAAAAGACCGGCACCAGGCGGGAGACCAGGACCAGAATCACCAGATGATGGTCGGAGCAGCGCTCGCAGAAGGCCACCTGGCGACGGAGCAGCCGCGAGATCAGCTCGCGGCCCAGGGCACGGCCGATGAGAAAGCTGAGCACCGCGCCGATCTGGGCTCCGATGACGGCATAGGTCGTCCCCAACCACGGCCCGAAGGTCGCCCCGGCCGCGAGGTCGAGGGGGAGGCTTGGAATCGGGCTCACGACGACCGCGGTCGCCATGAGGCCGATGAACACCAACGGGGCCAGCGGCCCCGTGCCCTGCAGCATGTCGGCCAGGCGGGCCGGGGAGAGGTACCGCTCGAAGTCGATGAAAAAGCCGAGCGAGGTGAACCCGGCAATCGCGAGGATGACGCCGGCGACGCCGAGCCAGCGCGTAGTGGCAGGGGAAAGGGGCATAAGAAGAAATCGTTCCAGGTATCAGGTTCCACCCAGGAGAGCGGCCAGTGATCCTGGAACGTGGAGCCCGGAACGATTCTTTGTCCCGATTAGGCCGCGGGGACGAATTTCAGCGCGGCGGAGTTGATGCAATAGCGGAGGCCGGTCGGCCGCGGGCCATCCTTGAAGATATGCCCGAGGTGGCCACCGCAACGCGCGCAATGGACCTCCGTCCGCGGGAAGATCAGCTTGTAATCGGTCCTGGTGCCGACCACGGACGGCTTGACCGGCTGCCAGAAGCTCGGCCATCCGGTCCGGCTGTCATATTTGGTGTCCGACGCGAAGAGGGGCAGCTCGCAGCCTGCACACACGTAGGTGCCGGACGCCTTGTAATCGTGATACTTGTTTCGGTAGGGCGGCTCGGTCCACTCCTCGCGAAGCACCTTGAATTGTTCCGGCGTCAGGATGGCCCGCCACTCCGCCTCTGATTTCGTCACTTCGAAGGTCTGCCCCTCGCTCGCCAGCGCGGAGAACAGCCCCATTCCCTTCGCCAGGTACCCCATCCCCAGGGCCGCCATCACTTTGAGCAGCATTCTGCGGTTCATGGCTTACTCCTTCCTCGCTCGCCATCCAATCCCCGACATGGGCGGTGAATCCACCGAATTCCTACACTGGCTTGGTCGAGTTGCAACCTACTTCCTTACGCTCCATTAGCCTAGGAGCAGCGTTCCAAGTTCCACGTCACACGTGAAACATTACCGCGAAGATAGGCCCCGTGGGACTTGGGACGGTTGTGCTCCGCCTGTCTCTTATTCTCCTCATTCCTCACTGGTTACTTCTTGCGGAGCACCGACTCATACAGCGCCTTCGTCTGCTCCGCGATGACCGACCAACTGAACATACGTTCGGCACGTTCCCGGCCGGCCTGGGCGAACCGGTCGCGCATGCCACGATCGGCCATCAACCGGTTGATCGGTGTCGCCAGGTCCCGCGAGAATTTGGCCGGGCTCAAAGGGGTGTAGGGGGGCTCCTGGTTCTGCTGGAGCGGCACCAGAAAGCCGGTGTCTCCGTCCACCACGACCTCCGGGATGCCGCCGACCGCGGAGGCCACGACCGCCGTCTCGCAGGCCATCGCCTCCAGGTTGATGATGCCGAAGGGCTCGTAAATGGACGGGCAGCAAAAGACGGCGGCTTGCGAGTAGAGCTCGATGACGCTCTTCTTGTCGAGCATCTCGCGGATCCAGATGACCCCCGGCCGCTTGGCCGAGACTTCGGCAACGGCCGCCTCCATCTCCGTGGCAATCTCCGCCGTATCCGGTGCGCCGGCACAGAGCACCACCTGAAAGTCGGGCTCCATGTACTCGATGGCGCGCACGAGATAGATGATCCCCTTCTGGCGGGTGATGCGCCCGACAAAGAGGAGATAGGGTCGGGAGGGATCCACCCCGAAGCGCTTGAGGACCCCGGTCGTGGCGACCTTGCGGTACTCGGCCGGATCGATCCCGTTGTACAGCACCCGGACGCGTTCCTCGGGAACGCGAAAGTGCTGGAGGATGTCCTTCTTGGTCCCGTGGGACACGGCGATAACGGCATCCGCCATCTCGAGCGCCGTGCGCTCGACCCACAGCGAGAAATCGTATCCTCCCGCGAGCTGTTCCCGCTTCCACGGGCGGAGCGGCTCCAGCGAGTGGGTGGTGATAACGAGGGGGAGCCCGTAGTTCATCTTGGCGAGGATGCCGCCGAGGTGCGTGTACCAGGTGTGGCAATGCACCAGGTCGGCGTCGATCCCGAAGGTGTTGAAGTCCAGGCCGCGTTGGGCCGACCCAAAGACGGAGTGGAGCGGTTTGGGAGAGCCGTACGCGGTCTTGTCCAGCCCGAAGCCCCTGACGTGGAGGTTGTGCTGCGTGACGTGCTGGTCTCCGAAGCAGCGCACTTCCACGGGCATCAGCTTCGCCAGTTCGCGGCTCAAGTATTCGACGTGGACGCCGGCACCGCCGTAGGTGTAGGGCGGGTACTCGTTCGTCATGATGAGCACTTTCATTGCGACCCCTCTGGAATCATCCGAGCGTTCCGTCGCGCATTTCAACATAATGGAAATCCGTATGAGACGCAACGAACATCTCGCCGATCCCAGGCGCGGGCCGTGGTGACCGACCGGGAAAATCAGTATAATCGCGTGACACCAGGACATGGGCGGCTCATGGGCGTGGAAGGAGGAGGTGGCGTTCGCGATGCAGCCGAAGTATCAACACGTCGGGGAGATCATGGGTACCAACAGGCTCCGGTTTCGCCCCGGCGCGAGCGGGATCTGCGTGGCGATGGGCTTGCTCTCGTCACATATCCCCGGGGCGCCGGTCATTGACGATCAGGGAAAATTCATGGGATTCGTCAGCGAGTTCGATGTGCTCAAGGCGTTGCGGGCCGGTAAGGATCTGAAGACGCTCACGGCCGAGCAGATCATGGCCACAGATCGCAAGGCCATCGATGCCTCGACGCCCATCGAGCAGGCGGTCCAGATGATGGAGGAAAAGCGATTGCTCAATCTGCCCGTTGAAGAGAATGGGGTGGTGACGAAGACCGTCACGCGTCATGACCTGTTGCGGGCGTGGCTGGGCCAGGATCTCGGCGTCGACTTTTGAGATGTTTCGAAACGGTTAGGATCGGTGGGGATGGGATTGTCCGCGGCGAACCGGCAGGCGCATCGTAAACGTCGTGCCCCGGCCGACTTCGCTCGTCACCCGAATCGTGCCGCCGTGGACGTCGACCACGTCCTTGACGATCTTTGTTCCGAGTCCCGTGCCCCCGGCCTTGCTGCTCACCGCGCGGGGGGTGAACAGGCTGTCGCGCACCTCGGGTGGCATCCCTCGGCCCGTATCCGCCACGGCGATCTCGATCCAATCGCCGGCCGCGGCTCCCCGCACCGTGACGGAACCGCCCTTCGGAACTTCCGGGATCGCGTTGTTCACCAAGTTGTAGAGCGCGTTGAACAGGCGGCGCTCATCCGCCTCCATGGGCGGTAGAGTGTCGAGCCCCTCCATGGCAAGGTGTACGCCTTTGTCGCCGGCAAACAATTTCAGGCTGTCGACCACATCGCCCATGACTTTCTT
>JBFISJ010000119.1:0-8455 GCA_041608595.1 Nitrospiraceae bacterium | reverse complement strand
CGGAGTTCAACATGCACGCGATCCGAGCGGTTCTCGAAAAACTCGAGATCGCCCCCGACGCCATCGAGTCGGGAAGGCGGTTGGCCCTTGAAGGTAAGGGGACCGACCTTCTGGTTGCGATGGTCAAGGCGGTCGGAGGCGACACGTATTTATGCGGCGGTGGAGCGTCCGGCTATCAGGAAGACGGGAAGTTCGAAGCCGCTTGGCTGCGCCTTGTGAATCAGGAATTCCACCAGGCGGTCTACCGGCAGGTCGGCGCAAAGGCGTTTGTGCCGGGCCTGTCGGTCATTGATGCCCTGATGAATTGCGGATTTGACGGCACCCGTGCCCTTGTCCTGGGGACGATGGTGCAGCCGGTGTCGGTGACATGAGGAGGCCGCATCCATCCATGACGGATTCCGCGAGGTCCGGTCGGCGTGTGCCCGCTTGGTTCGCCCTGGGTCTCGATTGGGTGCGCGCGGCACGGGAGGGGATCAGGCTGTTTCTCCGTTCCCTGGGATGGAGAGCGCGATGCCGCATGACTCAGTCGCTCTACCTCGGACGCCGCGCGCTACACCCTGGACGGCCCAAACGGAGCGTACTGTTCCTTCACCATAGCTACTATCATTTTTACTACCTGGCCAAAGCCCTGCGCGCACGCGGATGGGATGCCGTCTGCGTGAGCGTGCAGGATCCAAATGGTGTGGAGGGTCTCCAGCGCCATGGGGAGGACATCAATCTCTTCTCCGCTCATCGGGCTCCGTATCGATATACAAGCTCTCAGATCCAGTACAACATTCGCGAGTTCTTCGCGTTGGCCAAGCGCCGTTTCACGCTGCTGCACTTCGCCGGTGACGGACACATGTCCTTTTTCCCCGAGAATTGGGGCTGGGATGTAAGGGAACCGTGGGACATCGTGGAATGGAAGAAGGCAGGAGGGAAACTGGCTTATACGGTGAGTGGATGCAATAGCGGGATTGCGCAAACCTCCATCAAGTCCTGGTCACGCCAGCCGGGCGGAGGCACCGTGTGCGACAAGTGCGCCTGGCAGCACCGGCCAGATATCTGCAACGATGCGAAGAATCTCCGATGGGGGGAGCAAATCGACCGCTTCTGTGATTTGATCTTTGCGGAGGGGCTTCCCGCATTGGATTATATGAACTCTCACCTTGCCATCCAAGAGCCGACGACGATGTGTCTCGATCCCGCGGTGTGGAGCCCTGACCTTCGAATTCCGGAAAGGCTGCGCCTCGCCCGGGCGCAGGGAGAACTGCTGATCTTCCACGCTGTTGGCAACTACAGCTCGAGGACCGTGGACGCAAGAAATGTCAAAGGAACTCATGCCGTGATAGATGCGGTGGAGCGACTGAACAGTGCCGGAATCCGCGCGCGGCTGATCTTTGCCACCGACGTGAAAAACACGGATGTGCGATTCCTGCAGGTGCAATGCGACGTCATTGTCGATCAGCTGAATTTCGGTCGGTATGGGGCCATCGCCCGAGAAGCCATGATGTTGGGAAAGGCGACGATTTGCTACATCAACACGAATGAGCCTTCCGGAACCGAGCTGCTTTCGTGTCTTAGTGAAGTTCCCCTGGTCTCGGCCACTGAAGAGACCGTCTTCAAGGTGCTCAAGGATCTTGTTATCGATGTGAAGAAGCGTGAGGCGATCGGTAGAGCTAGCCGTGCCTACGCGTTGAAATGGCACAGCGCGGACGCTTGCGCGGCACGGTATGAACGCCTCTACGATGCCCTAATGACAGGACCCGCCAAAAAGATGCGCGGCAGCCTCGGCTGTGGGCCCAAGACGGAGTCACGAATCGAGCCGCTGGTTGGCGCTTCCCGCAAATGATGAGTCTTTTTTCAGCACAGATGTACAACTGTGAAGAAATCGGTGCCGATTGGAGAAATCAGGGCATCGTGGCGCTTTCCTGTGCCGGCGTGGGAAAGACTTTCCCCGTTGTGGATGAAGGAACGGTGTGGCGAGTCCTTTTGGGGAGCGCCGACTGCCGCAAGGGGACCGACGCCGTCGAAGCGGTAAGCCTGATGGTGCCCAAAGGACAGGTCCTCGGCATTCTCGGGCCCAACGGCGCTGGCAAGAGCACGTTGCTCAGGGTGCTCGCGGGCATCTTTTGCCATACGACCGGCTCGATTCATGTCGACGGGTCCGTATCAGGCGTGTTCGAAATGGGCGGGTTCGGCAGACCGGATCTGACCGGGTCGGAGTATGCACGCCGTGTCCTGCGGATGAGCGGCACCGACCGATCCGCGCTGCCGGATGCACTGGAAGAAATCCGTGCGTTTTCAGAGCTTGGATCCTACTTTGACGCACCGCTCTATACCCTGTCTTCCGGCATGGCGGCACGTCTGTACTTTTCGACCGTGACGGCCCTCCGCTACGACGTGTATTTGATCGATGAGGCGCTGGCGGTGGGAGACGAGCATTTCAAGCAGAAGTGCTGGAGACGCTTCCGCAGACGGCTGAGCGAGGGCGCATCCGGCGTCCTTGTGACGCACGACTGGCCCAACGTCCTGAGGCTTTGCGAGACCTCCTGCGTCATGGACCGGGGGCGCATAATCGAGTCGGGACCCACCGAGCAGGTGGTGGCGTCGTACCTGAGCCGTGCCGCGACCGTTCGCTCGGATATTGCGCAATTCAGTGGGGACAATGCCGCCGAGTTCGAGGCGCAGAGTGGGAGAGATGCGGAATTTCGGTTCGCCGTCGACGTCATAGAAGCCGTGCCGGTGAAGCTGTTCTATTCGATCGAGGTGGTCCGTCCGGGTTCTCTCTGGGAGGTGGTCCTGCTCGAGGAGGACATCCCCATCGGTACTTGGCCGGGTCGCTACAACGTGTGCTTGCGTATTCCCGCCTTGCCGCTGGTCGCCGGACGCTACTACCTCAATCTGTTTCTGACGACCACCGGCACACAGAAGTCGGATGGGGAACGCGTGCCCTGCGATGCGCGGAGCTGGACGCATGGGAACCCCATTCCCCTAACAGTTCGAGGGGGCGAGCCAGGCGGGGTGGTCGCTCTACGGCTCGAGTGGACAAAAATTGTCCGTCCGGAGAGGCACCTGGCCGAGGTCAAGCCGGCAGCATCCCCCGGCGAGGGCTGATCCTGCCGAGAACCCGTGCTATCACACCGATATGCGAAACGATCCTAAGCCATGGAGACAAAAGGAGAATTGGCACATTGATTGCACTTTTCCCAACGAGACCCCTGCGCAGGAGCCGTGCATGGTTCGCGTCGGTGATGCGACCTCGCCCATCGCTCCGTGGTATGTCCCGCCGCACCGTGCTGAGGACCGCCCCGCGCAGGGTTACGTGTTGGGCGCAACGTGTGGAATAACGTTCGACAAAATCGCCGCCTCAGAATCAGCCTGCTGGGTTCGGTCCTTCTCGTTGTTCTGACCTCCTGGAGCATCCTCGCCCTTTTCCCCACCGAGCTGAGAGCCTTCCGTCAGGTTCAGCAGCGCCCGACAGTCGCGGAACTCGGCTTGTCTGCACCGCTGTATAGCTATGCAATCCTCCTGACCCCCTCGCAACTTGCTCCCCTCGACCAGAGGATCCAGCAATTTCGGGCGAGTGGGGAGGACAACCACCGATATTCAAGCTCGCGCGGAATCGCCCGTCTGGCATTGTCGGATGAGTTGCTGAACCACGCCAACGTGGTCGTGGTCGACAAATGCATTTTCTATGGCCTTTGCTGGTATGTAGGCTATATTGAACTTTTGCCCCTATCAGAGGACAAGTCGTTGAAAAAATTCTCTTTTCACAAGCTCGAAGGAGTCTCGTGACCAACGGTCAACGACATGTCGACAACCACACGGCGGCGCCCGGACCCAGGATCGTGGTCAGAGGCCTGTCCCGTGTGTACGAGCTCGGCAACGGTCGGCTGATGTCCCGCATAATTCGCGCACCATGGGGACGGCGCCGCGGGAATGAAGGGACAGGGCTGACCAAGATCGCGCTCGATGGCGTCTCTCTGGTGGTCGAACCCGGCGAGCATCTGGGCATCATCGGGCCGAACGGCGCCGGCAAGTCGACCCTCTTGAGAATCATTGCCGGACTCGCATCGCCTACACAGGGATCCGTGGAGGTCCAGGGGGGCGTCACCGCCATCTTTACGTTGGGTCTCGGTCTGAGAGAGGAATGCACCGGACGGGAGAACATCTACCTCGATGGTGAGCTTCGTGGACAAACCCGCGCCGAGATCGACGAGACGATGGACGAGATCATCGCATTTGCGGACATCGGTGCATTCATCGATCAGCCGTTGAGGACCTACTCGACCGGCATGAAGGCTCGTCTAGCCTTTTCCATGCTGATTCACGTGACGCCGGAGATCCTGATCATCGACGAAGCGCTCTCCGTGGGAGACAACGCCTTCTTCGCGAAGGCGCAACGCAAGCTGCGGGAAATCTGCCGACGAGGGAAAATCAGCCTTATCGTCTCGCACAGCATGCCCAGCATCCTCGCGCTCTGCACCCGATGTGTGTGGATCGAGGAGGGGCGGGTGGTCATGGACGGTCATCCGTCGGTAGTCACCCACGCCTATCTGGAAGCCGTCCGGCGGCAGGATGAGATGGGGTGGGTAGACCCTGAGGGGCAGGAACAGGACGCGACCTCGTCGCGTCCCGGATGCCGCATCGCCAAGCTGGATGTCTTTGGAGCGGAACAGCCCCAGCAGCTCGGTTCGGTCAGATCCGGAGACCGGCTCAGCGTGGTTGTCGATGTCGAGACGGCGACGGCCCTCCGGTCGCCCCGACTACGTCTTTGCCTCGAAGGGTTGGATGGGCTCACCCTGGCACGGAGCGAGCACGACGCACCCGAGCTCGGCGGGGAGGGCCAGACACGCCGGACATCGAGCTATCGCGTGGACCTGGAGCCTTGCGTGCTGAACGGAGGTCGCTACCGTGTCGCGGTCGAGCTGGTCCAGGGGGAGGACGTGCTGGCCCGCAGAGCGACGACCGTGGAAGTGACGGCAACGGAAGTGCCGACGGGGGGGAGGCCCGTGCTGCGCTACCCCGCATCGGTAGAGGCGCTGTTCGTATCATGAGTGTTGCCGGGACGACCATGCTCGGATTCGATCGCCATGACCTCAGGATGCTGGTTGTCTTCTTCAGCATGAAGGTGAGGGACAAGTACTTGGGCTCCCGGCTCGGCATTGTCTGGGCCGTCGCGAGCCCGTTACTGATGCTCAGCCTGTTCACGTTCATCTTTGGGTACGTCTTGAATGTGCGCATGCCCGACATGAACAGCAATGTTGCTTACACGCTGTGGCTGATCAGCGGGTACGGACCATGGCTGGCCACGACCGAGGGGCTCGTGGCGGCCTCCACGTCCGTGGTGTCCGGCGCCGGCATGGTCAAGAACATGGCCTTCAAGACGGAGCTCCTGCCCATCTCGGCAGCCCTGACCGGGCTTATCCCGCTAGCCGTGAGCCTCGGCTTTCTCACAACGTTGCTCGTGGTGGACGGTCAGTTCCTGTCCTGGTACGCGCTGGTCTGCCCCGTCCTGGTGGTGCTGCACTTCGGATTCCTGGCCTCGCTCGGGTGCCTGCTCTCGGCCGTGGCCGTGTTCGTCCGTGACTTCATCGTGGCCCTCCCGAATCTTTTGCTGATCATCTTGTTCGCCACTCCGATCCTGTACCCCCTGTCCATCACGCCGGAGTTCATTCAGACCCTGTCCGCGTTCAATCCTTTCTACATCATCTCCGACGGGTACCGTCGGGTGCTCCTCGAACATCATGTCCCCAATCCCTTGGGTTTGGTCTATGTCGCGGGAATCTCGCTCGTCGTGGGCTTGGTCGGATTGAGAGTCTTTCGACGACACAAGGCTCACTTCGACGCGCGATTATAGAACCGGGCATCAGGCGGTGTTTGAGGTATCCGGCCGGAAACGGGTAACGGCATCGTATCGGTCTGTTCTGTCACGGTCATCGAGAGCGAACGCACATGAAGCTACTCACGGTCGTTGGCGCGCGTCCGCAGTTCATCAAGGCGGCGGTAGTCTCCCGAGCGATCGCTCGCGCGAACGAGGCGCGGCGGGGCATGCCGGCGCTCGAGGAGGTCATCGTGCATACGGGGCAACACTACGACGACGACATGTCGGAGGTGTTTTTCCGGGACCTGGAGATTCCCCGCCCTGCGCACAATCTGGGTGTCGGATCGGGGTCGCACGGCCTGCAGACGGGGCGCATGCTCGAGGCGATCGAGACGGTGATCGAGCGGGAGAGCCCCGACTGCGTCCTCGTCTACGGTGACACCAATTCCACCCTGGCCGGGGGGCTTGCCGCGAGCAAGCTGCGCGTACCCGTGGCCCATGTCGAGGCGGGCTTGCGGAGCTTCAACCGCGACATGCCGGAGGAGATCAATCGCGTCCTGGTGGACCATCTGGCCGCGATCCTCTTCTGCCCGACGGAGGGCGCGGTGAAGAATTTGAACTGTGGGGGAATCGTGCGCGGCGTCCATTGCGTCGGCGATGTCATGTACGACTCACTGCTGCACAACCTCGAGCGGGCCAAAAGCGGGGCGCACATCCTGTTGCGCTTGGGGCTTCAACCCGGCTCCTACGCGCTGGCGACGATTCATCGAGCCGAGACGACCCGACAGGCGGAGGAGTTGCGGCGTCTCATCTCGTGCCTGGGTGCCGTGGGTCTGCCCGTGATCCTGCCTCTGCATCCCCGGACCAGGAAGGTGCTCGAGCGGGATGTCGCGCGCCTGGACCTGGGCCAAGTACGCCTCATTCCCCCGGTGTCGTACCACGACATGTTGAGCCTGGAGCGACACGCGCGGGTCGTCGTGACGGACTCGGGGGGCGTGCAAAAGGAGGCGTTTCTCCTCCGGGTTCCCTGCGTGACGCTCAGAAACGAGACGGAGTGGAGGGAGACGGTCGACGCGGGATGGAACCGGTTGGCGGGCACGGACCCGGCCGCGGTGGAGGAGGCAATCCATGCATCTCTCGCTCAGGTGCCGCCGAGTCCGGGATCACCCTACGGAGTCGGGCGTGCGGGAGAAGCCATCGTGGAAGTGCTCCTGAACGAGCTTGGGCCGGGCCTGGGTCCGGGGAGCCACACGGGTGACGCCATGGGCAAGCACCGGAGGCAGCCAGCGCTATCGTAATCCGGACCCCGTCCCGGGGGACCGCGGCCGATGGAGTCAGGAATGGTCATCGTGCAGCAACAGGAGATCGACCAGCAGAACGCAGCCTTCTGGGACGAGCTCTGCGGGACGCACCTGGCCCGGTCCTTGGGCATCGAGCAGTTCTCCCGGGAGAGCCTGCAGCGTTTCGATGACACCTACATGTCCTACTACCCGTACCTCAGTGAGTACGTCGAGCGGGAGTGCCTCAAGGACAAACAGGTCCTCGAGATTGGGCTGGGCTTCGGGACGCTGTCGCAGCTGCTGGCTTCGAAGGGCTGCGAGTATCACGGGTTGGATATCGCGCCCAATCCCGTGGCCATGGTGCAAGCCCGACTCTCCCTGATGGGCATCGACCCGGAGCATCGAGTCCGGGAGGGATCGGCCCTCGCGATTCCCTACCAGGATGAGACGTTCGACTTTGTCTACTCGATTGGATGCCTGCATCACACCGGCGACCTTGCCCGGGCCATCGCCGAGGTCCATCGCGTGCTCGTGCGCGGCGGGAAAGCGATTATCATGCTGTACCACAAGCACAGCCTGCGACGCCTCGTCCGGATCCCGGTGCTCAAGGCGCGGGAATGGTGGAGCCGAGCGTCGTCATGCAAGTCGTCGCAGCGGGTCCGAGCCACGGACGACTACGACGTCAACACGAAGGGCGAAGCCGCGCCCCACACGGACTACGTTTCCCGTCGCGAGGTCAGAAGGCTCTTTTCATCGTTTGCCCGTACGCGGGTGGATTCACAGAACATGGACCCGCTCATCCTGCGTAGAGGCAGTCTGGTCATTCCGCGACACAGACTGCTGAACAATCTCGGACGGGTAGTCGGACTGGATCTCTATATTGAAGCATGCAAGTGACACCAGCGTGCCGAGCCTTTCACCGCTTTCCGGCACAGGTCAGGCGAGGGAGCACGAGTCTGGCGTGGCCAGCCGGGACCATACGGTGGCCTCGCACACGACCGCCACGCAACGGTTGTCGGTTCTCCTCCTCTGCGATGATTTCAAGGGACATGCGAACACGGTGCTCGATCACATTGGCGCATTTACGAGCTACTCAAGACACGACGTGCGCCTGTTCAATCCGCGACTGGTCTCCGACTCGAGTCTGTTGGATCTGGACGCGTTCGACGCGGTCATCCTGCACTACTCCATCTTCGTCCTATCCGAGAATCACCTCTCGCCACGATTGCGGGACAAGGTCCGGCAATACAAGGGGCTGAAGGTGCAGTTCATCCAGGACGAGCACCGCCGTGTGGACCAGATGACGGAAATGATGCGCCACCTTGGCATCCAGGTGCTGTTCACGCTGCTTCCCAGGGGAGAGGTTCGG
>JBFISJ010000118.1:0-8532 GCA_041608595.1 Nitrospiraceae bacterium | reverse complement strand
ACGGCCGGCAACGTCCTCGCATCCATGGCCGCGTCCTCGGGAATGATCTTGTTCTGGTAGAGAATCCAGGCGACGAGGCTGTAGACCTCATCCGCCGAGAGGGACTGGGGCGCCGTGAAAGGCATGGCACGACGAACGTAATCGAAGAGGGTGGTGGCGTAGGGCCAGTAGCTGCCCACTGTCTTCACCGGGTCGGACGCATTCAGAGTGCCCTGTCCACCGACCAACCGGTCCATGGGACCTTCACGTCCGGTCTTGCCGTGACACATGGCGCACTTCTGAAGAAAAATTTGCCTGCCCCTCTGCACGGTGCCCTGACCCGGTGGGAGCCCGGCACCGTCCGGCGCGATGTCGATGTTCCATGCCTCGATCTGGCCCTTGGTCGCGGCTTGTCCGAAACCGTGCGTCGCAGACGACGTTTCACCGCGTCCGGTTTCGAAGCCATGAAACAGCATGACGATGAGAATGGCGACGGCGAGGGTCAGGCGTACGATGGTCGATGTGCTACACATGGACATTGGTCACCTCGCCGCCGGAAGAGACCCTCCAGCTCTGGATCGCGTTGTTATGGTAGTACGAGCGGACGCCGCGGACGGCCGCCAGTGACCGCAGGGTCGGCTGAACGTAACCGGTCTCATCCGTGCACCGACTTTGAAGCAGCGTCTCCTGCCCCTTCCAGCGCCACATAAACCGAAAGCGGGTGCAGCATTTCGGGAGGACAGGGCCCTCGAGAGACGCGCGCTCCCAGCTCCGTCCTCCATCCGTACTGACCTCGACCGTCGTCACGCGGCCACGGCCGCTCCAGGCCAGCCCGCGAATCTCGACAAAGCCCGGCTGAACGCGGTGCCCGCCCGACGGGTGGGTGATCAACGACTTCGCTTCCATGACCAGGGTGAATTGCCGCGCCCTCCCGTCGGGCATCAGGTCGGTATACTTCGACGTCTCTTCGCGAGTCATGAAGGGGGCGTCGCCGAGCTTGAGGCGTCGCAACCACTTGACACAGATGTTCCCCTCCCAGCCGGGGATCAAGAGTCGAAGCGGGTAGCCCTGCTCGGGTCGAAGGGCTTCGCCGTTTTGGGCGTAACAGAGCAGCGCTTCATCCAGAGCCTCTTGGAGCGGCACGCTCCGGGTCAGGGCGGCCGCGTCGCTGCCCTCCGCCAGCATCCAGGTTGCCTCCCGCTTGACGCCCACCTCGGCAAGGACGGTGGCCAAGGGCACACCGGTCCATTCACTGGTGCTCAGGAGACCATGGGTGTCCTGCGCGGTCCGCCCGCGCGGCCCCGTCCATTCCTTCCCCGAGTTGCCGGAGCATTCGATGAAGGCCAGACGCGACACGGAGGGAAAGCGCGTCAAGTCGTCCATGGTGAAGATCATCGGCTGGTCCACCAATCCATGAATCAGCAGCCGGTACCGCACGGGATCGATACGCGGGACGCCGTTGTGATGCCGCTCGAAGTGCAGCGCAGACGGGGTCACGATGCCGTGCAGGTCCTGATGCGGTGTCAGGGAGCGCTGTCCGGATGCCGCCCGTTGCGTGTGCTCGAACGGCGAGCGTCTGCCGTACGGTGTCGCCAAGTCGCCTGGCACGCGCGTGGGATCGTCCGGCATGTGGCTCTGCTCGCCGGCCTTCGCGTCCGTAGGCGGAAGCCATGCCCGTGCGACCACGAGGCCCAACCAGGCGGCGACGCCCGTGAGAAACCCGCGGCGTGCGATGCCTCGGGCAATGTCGGGAGGTTCGGACGCGTTGACGGCTCGTGTCTGCTCCGATGACTCACTCATGGTTCCTGCCCCTCCTCTGTCGAACCTGCCTGCATTCAGCGCTCCCCCTCTCCCGTCCCTCTTCCCCAGAGGGGGAGAGGGTCAGGGTGTGGGGGCTACGAAAATGCCACAAAAATGTATCCGTAACCTTTCCAGCGAAGCCAGAGGCACAGCGCCACGGCGGCGGCAACGCCAACTAAGACGGCCCAGTCGACGACCCGCATGCGGAGCTCAAGCAGCCCGTTCCGTCGAACCTCGGGTCCGAATCCTTTGGACTCCAACGCCATTGCGAGCAGCCTCGTTTGTCGAAGCTGATGGCCGATCAATGGGACGAGCAGCGGCGGATAGCGGCGCAGCCGGGAAAAGAGGCCGCCGGCGGTGAGATCCAGTCCGCGAGCCCGCTGCGCTTGTACGATGACGGCGGCCGAGCCCAGCAGGCTTGGTACCCACCGGAACGCGAGCGAGAACGCGAAACACATGGACGCGGGGAATCCCAGTCGCTGAAGACCGAGGGTGAACGCTTCGATGGTGGTGGTGGACAGTAACAGGATGCCGCTCAGCAGCATCACGTTCACGCGCAGCCCCATCCCGACGCCAAACCCCGCAGCTTCCCACGTGATCTCCTGACCGGCCAGGGACATGAAGGGTGTCTTTCCCGACACAAACAGCGGCCAGAGGGCCGAGCAATACAGAAACAATAACACGAGGAGGATCCAAATTTTTCGCACGTTGGCGTAAGCCTTTCCGCTGGCCAGGAGCAGCAACACGACCATGATCGGGACGGCCAGGTAGCGGGGATCTGAAAACGCGAGCGCGATGACGAAGAGGCCCGCCACGGCCAGGATCTTCGCTCGGGGATCGAGCCGGTGGAGCCAGGTCTCTGCGTCGAGATAAAGAAAATATTTGTTCATCGCGTCCTCATCGCCTGCCTGACCTCTTCCACGGTCAAGAGCGTCAGCCCCCAACGTGCCGCAAAACGAGTCAATGGAGGCGGCTGGAGCCCTGTCGCCGTCGCGAATGGGGGGTCGAGGAGCCTCGCAAAGATGTCACGAGTGACCCCGTCCGCCTCGATCCGGCCGTTTCGCATGAGCACGCACCGCCGCGCATAGTGGCTCACCAGGGACATCGTATGGGTGATCATCACGATGGTGTGCCCCTGCTCGTTAAGCTGCCGGATCATGTTCATCATGCGGAGCGTCTCTTGCCCGTCGAGCCCGGTGCTGGGCTCGTCGAAGATCACGATTCCCGGCCGCGCCGCGAGGATGGAGGCCACGGCCACACGTTGCCGATCCCCTTTCGTGAGCGAAAACGGATCCATGCGAAGGATCTCCGGTGCTCCCAAGCCGACCGCCTGCAGTGCCGTCGTCACACGGTCCTCGCATGCCTTCGGCGGATAGCCTAGATTCTTCACGCCGAACGACACTTCGGCCTCGACGGTTTCCGCGAAGATTTGGTGGTCGGGATTCTGAAAGACATATCCAACCATCGTCGCAAGCCGGCCGGCGCTGAGCTGCCTGGTGTCGGTTCCCTGGACGGTCACCGACCCTTGGGTGGGGACACGCAGCCCTTTCATGAGGCTGGCGAGAGTGGTTTTGCCTGACCCGTTCTGTCCGAGCAGGGCGACGAACTCGCCTTCGTGAATGGTGAGCGTCACGTCGCGGAGGGCCGGCTGGCCGGCGACATACTCAAAACTTGCTTGCCGGACCTCAATCAACGCGTTGCGGTCGCCAGCGGTGCGACGGTCAGTGTGTTCGTGGAAGCTCGCCGGCAATGCCTTCGGCGTGAGAGTCAAACCGTGGTGATCGCAACAATCCCAGGCTTCCTCCACGGTCACGGGTAATCTCGAGAGGTCTCGTCCTTCGAAGCATGCGGCCAGCGGCAAGGGCACAATTCCCAGTCGCCGGGCGAGGTCCGGCCCGTCCGGATTCCCGAAGAGGTCGCCGGGTGTCCCCCGCCATGTCACGGTGCCCTCGTCCAGCACGCAGATGGTGTCGGCCATGACGGCTTCCTCAGGATCGTGCTCCGCGATGATCAGCGTGGCGCCGGCCCGTTTCCGTTCGCGCAGGCGCGCGGTGAGCTCCTGACGGCCGCGAGGATCGAGATCGGTAAAGGGCTCGTCCAGCACGAGGACCTCCGGTTGCCGGACCAGGACCGTTGCCAGGACGAGCCGCTGGCGTTGACCACCCGACAAGGTGAGTGGATCGCGATGCTCGAGGCCCGAGAGGCCGACCTGGTCCAACGCCCGCGCAATCTGCTGTCGCATCTCGACTCTCGAGGGGCGGTCACCCTTTTCCGTGACGTGCTCAAGGGGGAAGGTCACTTCCATGAGCAAGGTGGTCGAAATGAGCTGCGTCTCGAAATCCTGGAAGACCAGACCGACGATGCCCGCCTGCCTCCACACGGGTCGGGTCGCCGTATCAGCGTGGTCCACGAAGATCTGGCCCTCGAAACGCCCTGGAAGCTTCTTGGGGATCAAGCCATTGAGCGCATAGCAGAGGGTGGACTTCCCAGCGCCCGTCTTCCCCATCAAGGCGACCGACTCTCCGCGCGTCACCTGGAGCGAGAGGTGTTGTAGGGCAGGTGTTGTCGTTCCCTGGTACGTGAACGAGAGCGCGCGCACGTCGACGAATGCGGTGGGTGAAGCGCTTGGATCCGCGTCCTGCGGAAGAGTCTCAGGTTGCCCAATGGAGCCCTTGATGTCTTGATACCGCAAGCCCCATCGCCTGACACGAGGCCCGAGAAAAAGGAGCAGGGGAGGCGCAAGCAGCAGCGCCATCACCAGATTATTAAAAAAGATCGCCGTGGTGAGGATTTTGAAAGGGACCAGCCCCAACCAGTCGACACCCCATCCGATCACCACGGCGCAGGCGAGCGACGCGATCGCGCATACCAGGACGAACTCGACGATCTGCCTCCATGAACGCGGCTCGGGTGCGTGCCCGGAGGAGAGCGGGCCCAGACTGCCCCACAGCAGGTACGGCACGTATCCGTAGAAAAAGTTGCCCACAAACCCGAAGGCACTCGCCGGACTGAGCGTCCCAAAGCAATCTCCGATGAGATTGCCGAATCCGGCGCCCCAAGCCGCCGCCGGGCCGAACAGGAGCGACGCGACGATCGGCAGGGCGTTGGCGGGCCGGAGCTCGGCGAAGCCGGGGATGAGTGGAATGCCGACCTTGAAGGGAATCAGAACGGCGGCGTAGATAGCGGCGGTCTGGGCGACGAGCACGATGAGGCGCGTCTCGCGCCACACCCCGAAGAGATCATGGACGGCATCGCCGATAGCTGATCGCATAGGAATCGGCTCAAGGAGAGGTGACTCGAATTCAGCGGAGGGATTATGAAGGCGGCGGATACGTTGGGTCAAACAAGCGAGGAAGCTGCGTTTCCGCCAGCCTCACCCCTCCCGCTTGCCCTGAGCGAGGCTCCGAGAGGGGCCGAGCCGAAGGGCCCCTCACGTCTTCATCTGCGACGGGACAGTCCGAGGTTGAGCACGCGCTGGATGAGGTCCTGATAGGGGATGTCGGCTTCCTCCGCGGCGGAGGCGAATTCCTCCTCTTCCGCGATTTCGGGGTTGGGGTTGGCTTCCAGGAAATACAGCTCGCCGTCCGGTCGCAGCCTGTAGTCGATGCGCGCATAGCCGTCCAGCTCCAGGAGGCGAAAGATGCGCCGGCTCGTCTTGATGATGTGATTGGCCAGTGGCGTGGGCAGCTCGGTGGCCTGCTGCTGGTAGATGCCGTGCTTGCGCTGGTACTCCAGGTTGTGCTTGACGCGGGCCGTCGCGATGGCCTGCGAGCCCGGCGCGAGATTCTCGAAGGTCAGCTCCCAGATCGGCAATGCCTGTAACCGCTCATTGCCGAGGATTCCCACGTAGATCTCCCGGCCTTCGATGAATTGCTCGACGATGGCGTCGGCGCCGATGCTCTTGTGAATGAAGCCGACCCGTTCCGCGAGTTTCTCCTCGGTGTCGACGATGGACGCCTGGGAGATCCCGAGCGAGGCTTCCTCCGTCAGGCACTTCACGATGAGGGGAAACTGCAAGCCCTTGGGACGCTTGACCTTCTTGCCCCTATGACAAACCGTGAACGCGGGGACCCGGATCCGGTGGTAGGCGAGCAGCTTCTTCGAGAGCGCCTTGTCGCGGGCGATGACGAGGCCGCGCGGATTGCACCCCGTGTACTTGACCCGCATGAGCTCCAGAAACGCCACGACATGCTGGTCGAACTCGGCGATACCGTGGAACTCCTCGAGCAGGTTGAAGACGATGTGGGGCTTCCACTCCGTGACCGCCGTGCGGAGTGGCATCAGCTCGTCCTGGAGGCCCAGCGGCTTGGCGTCGTGCCCGAGCTTCCGCAGCGTGTTGACAACGTCGAACTCGGTTTTCCAGGCGAAGATCTCCTTTTCCGAGTAGCCGTTGAGCTTTTCGGGCGGCACGAGCGCCGGGTGCATGAGCACCAACACGCGGAGCTTCTTCATAGAGCCACCCAATTGCGACGATTGAAGAGAAACTGCATGGTCTTGACCGTGAGCAGGACGGCAAAGTCCATCCTGAGCTTGCGGCCCGAGTCCACGGCCCGTAATCGCAGCTCCTGGCAGCGCCCGATCATGTCGTTCAGGACGTGCTCGACCGTGAACTGGTATTGACCGGTCCATCGGGACACAAGGCTACGAATCTCCTTGCGGTTTCGACGCAGGAAGGTCGACGCCCGCTCATGTTGGCGGTGGCGCGGCTCGTCCGAAAAGAGCAGCCTGAGTTCGCGATCGTAGGCGGCCGGGAAGCCGACCTCGTAGAGCTTTTTCTTCTCTTCGTAATGAAACCGCAACGTCTTGCGGATCTTGCGGAGCGGATCGAGCTGGAGGCGCGAGCGGACGGGCGGTGTCTTGTCCCGCACTTCTTCCACCAGCTTGTCCACGTACTCGAGCTTTCTGAGCGCCGGCCATCCTTCGTACCGCTTTCGCCAGATGGCGCGGGGCTGCAGCCAGACGGCGAAGGTCTCGGCGAAATCCTCGTCGGGGTGGGCCTGGGCGTAAAACCATTGCAGGTGCTGCACGTACCGCCGGCTGGCGGGATTCGGACGATAATATTGCGGATATTTCTGGGAGGACTTGCCGAAAAGGCGTTGCCACGGGTGCCGGCGCTGTAGTTGATAGGCATGCTGAAAAGCGTGCCCGCATTCGTGTCGAAGAATTTTCATGAACTCTTCCCGCGAGCTCCCTTCCACCTCCAGCATCTCGCGCCGCTCGAGGCGCATCAACCGTGGATGCGCCAGATAGAACGGGATGGCGATCCCGGGCACCCCATCGGGCGAAAACCAATCATTGGACAGCCAGAAGTGTGGCCGGAACCGGATGCCGCGTCGCTCCAGGTCAGCGAAGAGTTCCCGGACGCAATCCTCGATCCAGGTGCCCTCCCATCTCACGTTCAGGTCGCACAAGCGCATGCTGAGCAGTGTCTCATTGGACATGCGGGCGCCGGTGAACCGCTTGATCTGCGGCTTGCGCCGGCGCGGACGCTTACGGCGACGCGCGCGCTTCTTGCGAGAGGCTTTTCGACTCATCGGATCACGCGAAACCGAGAGGATCTGGTGACCGCGGCAGAGAACAGCTCTATCAGCATCATGGGATGACCATCGACCAAGATTTTGTGTTGGCAGATCAATACGTTAGCACAACGGCCTGTAAGTGTAAAACAGAAGGGAGGGACTCGCACGCAACGCGTCGCGTGTGACGCGGCGGGACTACCCCCGGAGATCACGCAGGTCTTTCAAAACCGGCATCGCCGCCAGGTCTGCTTCGCTCAGGCGGTCCCAATCGATGCCGCTCGGCGCCGGTGGCGGACGCTTCACGCGGACGACGTCGTCGGGAGTTACGATGATGGAAAGCGGCAGATCGTTCGGGTCCGCGGGAAACGCGTCCACGATCTGCACGGGGTGCGCCGTCGTCGCGACCGGAACCGGGCGATGTCCGAGCTCGCGCAGGATGCCGTATTCGAGGTCGCTGTAGCCTTCCCCCTTCCCGCACCGGTGGCCGTCCCTGGTGACGGCGACGGACCCGCAGACGATCGCGTCCATCTGCGGAAGATCTTCGAGACGCACCGAGTAAGCCCACGTCCGGCCTGCCGACAGGCTCGCGGCGCGGCCGATCTTGTCGGGCGGAATGCGTGACGGGTCCAGGCAGGTGAAGCCGGATCGGAGCCGGGGCGTGGGGACGTACACCGTCATGCCACGCCGGAGCGCCTCCTCACGCACATAGCGTTGCGGGGCGTCGGGATTCACCTTGAGGCGCCTGGCGCTTTTCCACGGCTCGACCTCGAACAGCCTGGCCGCTGCTTCCTTCGCGCCAACGAAGTTGGGGATCCGCCCGTGCGGGGGGAAGGGAAAGCGCGCGAGCTTCTCGGCCTCGAGTCGGCCCCAGACCGCTTCGCGGGCGGCGTGCTTGCTCGTAAATCGCGTCTCCATCAGGAACCCATCCTGATTTCCCCCGGCATGCTTTCCCTGGTGTTCGCGGCGTCATCCAAGTAGAATCGGCATCATTAGTAGCACGGAGCGTTCGTCCAATGCAGTACTGGATCAGCCTGTGGTTTCAATGGGTGCATGACTGGGGCTATGCCGGGATCGTGTTCCTGATGGCTCTGGAAAGCAGCGTCTTTCCCGTGCCAAGCGAGCTCGTCATCCCCCCGGCGGCCTACTGGGCCTCGCAAGGTCGCTACAGCTTCACCGGCGTCGTGATCGCGGGGACGGTCGGGAGCTACATCGGGGCCGCCGCGACCTACTGGGT
>JBFISJ010000117.1:0-8588 GCA_041608595.1 Nitrospiraceae bacterium | reverse complement strand
ATCTGGGAAAGTCCGGGAAACGTTGTCGGTGGGGACGACCCATGCTAAAGATCAGGCATGCGGTGCTACTCTCTGCTGCTCTTCCTGGTGCTCGGGGTTCCCGCGGTGGGGCTCAGCGCCACGGTCTATACCTACGTCGACGACAAGGGTACCGTCGTGATGACGGACCAGCTCAAGAAGGTCCCCCCGCGCTATCGAAACAAGGTAAAGACCCTTGAACAGAACGACCCGCCGCCGCGTGTGGACCCGGTTTCGGGCCCCGCGCCGCCTGACGGGTCCCGTCCAGCCCCGATGCCTGCCCAGACCCGGGCCGTCGTGGATGAACAGAAGCGTTCGTGGTCGCAGTTTTTCTGGAACGCCCTCCCGGAGGAGATCGTCCCCGGTCTCACCCAGTACCAGTCGGTCCTGCTGATCGGCGGCTTCGTGATCGGCTCCACCCTCTTCGCCGTCTTGATGTTCACACGGAATCCGGCCCTGCAATTCGCCATGAAGTGGGCGCTGACCTTCGTCGTCGCCGGCACCCTCTACGGGATGTACTTCGCAGAGCTGGGAACGACCCTTTCGGTGAAAGGGGAGGAGCAGATCACCGATCCGCGAACCGTGCTTGACCAGGTGCGGGTGAAGGTCAAGAAGATCGAGCAGCGCCAGGAGGAGCGCATCAAGTCGATGGAGCACATGGAGCAGGGCGGCCCGCTGGAGGAGCTCAATCAACCCTAGTCTTCATACTGTGGGACGGGGATCTTCTTCAGAGGGGACGGCGGCGGGGGTGGCTGCTTCGCGAACTCGTTGGAGAAGGGGTTGAGAATCGGCTCGTGGGTTTGTTGCTGCCGCTGCCGCACGACCTGGATGCTCTGGGCGCCGATCTCCATCCGGTCGATTGGTGCCTCCAGTGTCAAGTAATCGGGCAGCCCGTCCAGCGAGAACATTTGAAACGTGAGGTACCAGTCGAGCTTTTCCTTGCCCCGTTCCCGAACGATAAAGCGGGCCTGCGGGGACGGCGAGCCCTTGAAGACCAGCACCCAGATGTTCGAGCGAAACGCGGGCGTTTCCGCGTCCTGTGACGGCTTGAATTCCGGCACCAGCGAGCGCAGGCGTGTAATGGGCACCTGGGGCGAGAATTCGATATCCACGAGGCTGACGTACAGCGTGGGGTAGTCGGAGAAGTCGTTGAGGTCGGGCACGTAGCCGAATGAGTACTGCACCTCGATCCCGTCACGTGTGTAAAAGTACACGTCCTCCCCGTTCTTTGGTGAAATAAGCTTCGAGAAATAATTCTGCCAGTCTTCGAACGAGTAATAGTTAAAGGCGCGCAGCGCGGCCTTCCGGTCCCGTACGGCGTGCGGCGGACCGAGCTTGGCGCGCAGTTCGTCCTGCGTCAGACCCAGATAGCCGTCTTCGAAATAGGCCCGGCCGAACGCGCTCGTGGGGAGCCAGGGATCGGCCAGCAGGAGCGGCAACGCAAGGAGCAGGATGATGGCGAAGAGCCTGGTAGGAATACGTAACATGGGGGATCCGCCGAGGAGCCAGTGCATCGTAACGGGGGGCCTGGTCAAAGTCAATATGGGCGTTTGCCTGCCTTGCCTTGCGAGTCCACCGGTGATCCTTTAAGATGCCGTTACGCGCCCCCGTTTCCCTCGACGCGCCGCGCAGCGGAGGCGGAGACAACCCGCCAGCATGGGGTTCCCGAAACGGGAGGCGAAAAGGAAAGACATCGCATGACGAGTCCGCATCCGATCGACACGCTCCTGCGCCACCGCATTGCCGTCCTGGACGGCGCGATGGGCACGATGATCCAGACCTACAGGCTCGATGAGGCGGGCTTTCGCGGCGAGCGGTTCGCGTCGCATCCAGGCGACCTCAAAGGGTGCAACGATTTGCTCTGCGTGACACGTCCCGAGATCATCGAGGCCATTCACGTGCAGTACCTCGAGGCCGGCGCCGACATCATCGAGACCAACACGTTCAACGCCACCTCGATCTCCATGGCGGATTACCATCTGGAGTCGCTGGTGTACGAGCTGAATCTGGAAGGCGCCCGCGTGGCTCGGCGGGCGGCGGATCGGGTGACGGCCAAGGCGCCCGCGCGGCCGCGGTTCGTGGCGGGCGCGATCGGGCCGACCAACCGTACGGCGTCCGTCTCCACGGACGTGACGAACCCCGCGCACAAGGGCGTCACCTACGATCAGTTGGTGGAGGCCTACACGGAACAGGTGCGGGGTCTCCTGGAGGGCGGCGTCGATCTCCTGCTCGTCGAGACGATCTTTGACACGCTCAATGCCAAGGCCGCCTTCTTCGCCATCGAGCAGCACTTCGAGCACATTGGGCGGCGGGTGCCCGTCATGGCGTCGGTGACCTTCATCCAGAAGGGTAACGACCGGACCATGACGGGGCAGACGCTCGATGCGTTCCTGATCTCCATCTCTCACGTGCCCCTGCTCAGCGTGGGGATCAATTGCTCGCTGGGGCCGGCGGAAATGTGGCCGCTCATCGAGGAGCTGGCCCGCGTCGCCCCCCTCTATGTGAGCGCCTATCCCAATGCGGGTTTGCCGGATCCGTTGCTGCCGACCGGATTTCCGGAAACGCCGGAGACACTCGCGCCGCAGCTCCGGGATTGGGCGGCCAACGGCTGGCTGAACATCGTCGGCGGCTGCTGCGGCACGACACCCGCGCACATCACCGCCATCGCCGACGCGGTCCGCCCGTGCCCCCCGCGCGCCGTGCCCGAGGTCGAGCCCTACACGCGCCTGGCCGGCTGCGAGCCGCTTGTGATCAGGCCGGACACCAACTTTGTCAACATCGGCGAGCGGACGAACGTGACGGGCTCGCCCAAGTTTGCCAAGCTCGTGCTGGCGGATGCCTACGAAGACGCGGTGGCCGTGGCGAAGCAGCAAGTCGACAACGGGGCCCAGCTCATCGACGTCAACATGGACGAAGGGATGCTCGATTCCGAGGCCGCCATGGTGACATTTTTGAACCTCATCACGGCCGAGTCGGACATCGCGCGTGTGCCGCTCGTCGTCGACAGCTCCAAGTGGTCGGTGATCGAGGCCGGCCTGAAATGCATTCCCGGCAAGCCGGTCGTAAACTCCATTAGCATGAAAGAGGGGGAGGAGACGTTCAAGCGTCAGGCCACGCTGGTCAGGAGATACGGAGCCGCGGTCATCGTGATGGCGTTCGACGAGCGCGGTCAGGCGGACACGTACGAGCGCAAGACCGAGATCTGCGAGCGGGCCTATCGGATCCTGACGCAGGAGGTCGGGTTTCCGCCGCAGGACATCATCTTCGATCCCAACATCCTGACGGTGGCGACCGGCATCGAGGAACACAATAACTATGCGGTGAATTTCATCAAAGCCACGCGATGGATCAAGGCGAACTTGCCCGGGTGCAAGGTCAGCGGCGGCGTGAGCAACATCTCCTTTTCGTTCCGCGGGAACAACGCGGTGAGGGAGGCGATGCATTCGGCGTTCCTGTACCACGCCATCCAAGCCGGCATGGATTTGGGCATCGTCAACGCCGGCCAGCTCGCCGTGTACGAGGAGATTCCCAGGGACCTGCTCGAGCTGGTCGAAGATGTGCTGCTGAATCGCCGTCCGGACGCCACGGAGCGGCTGGTGACCTTCGCGGACACGGTCAAGCAGCAGGACAAGGCAGCCGTCCAGGAAGGTGCCTGGCGGCAGGGGACAGTGGAGGCGCGTCTCTCGCATGCGCTCGTCAAAGGCCTCGTCGACCACATTGAAGAGGACGTCGAGGAAGCCCGCCAGAAGTACGGGCGGCCCTTGTTGGTCATCGAAGGGCCGTTGATGGACGGCATGAACGTCGTCGGTGATCTCTTCGGGGCGGGGAAAATGTTTCTCCCGCAGGTCGTCAAGAGCGCGCGGGTCATGAAGAAGGCCGTCGCCTACCTGACGCCGTTCATGGAGGAGGAAAAGCAGGCCTCGGGCAAGCACCAGGCGGCAGGGAAGGTGTTAATGGCCACCGTCAAGGGAGATGTGCACGACATCGGCAAAAACATCGTGGGCGTCGTGCTGGGCTGCAACAACTATCAGGTCATCGACCTCGGGGTGATGGTGCCCTGCGACAAGATCTTGTCCACCGCCCGAACCGAGCACGTGGACATGATCGGCCTCAGCGGCCTCATCACGCCGTCGCTGGATGAGATGGTACACGTGGCGCGCGAGATGCAGCGCGAAGGGTTCAAGCTTCCGCTGCTGATCGGCGGGGCGACGACCAGCAAAGCGCACACCGCGGTAAAGATCGCGCCGGCCTACGAGAAGGAAGTGGTGCACGTTCTCGACGCGTCACGGTCGGTCAACGTGGTCGGGGCGCTGATCAATCCGCGGCAGAAGGCGGAGTTCGCGGAGAAGAACCGCCAGGATCAACACACAATGCGGGCGGCGCACCAGGAACGCGGGCCCCGGAAGCTGCTCCCCTTGCGGGACGCGCGCGCACACCGGGTGCCGATCGTGTGGAAGGCGGAGGATCTGCCGACCCCTTCGTTCCTGGGTCTCCGGACGCTCGACACGGTTCCCCTCGAGCACTTGGTGCCCTTCATCGACTGGTCACCCTTTTTCCAGGCCTGGGAATTGAAAGGTCGGTATCCGCGCATCTTCGACGATCCCACGCTCGGCCCCAAGGCCCGGGAGCTGTTTCAGGATGCCCAGACCCTGTTGGACAAGATCGTCAAGGAGAAGTGGCTGACCGCGCGCGGTGTGTATGGATTTTTCGCCGCCGGCAGCGTCGGGGATGACATCGAGCTGTACACGGATGCGTCCCGCTCGGCGGTCCTCGCGACCCTCCACACGCTCCGGCAGCAGATGCCCAAGCCGGAGGACCAGCCGAACGTGTCCCTAGCCGATTTCGTGGCGCCGACAGCGGCGGGCCTGCCGGATCACCTTGGCCTGTTTGCGGTCACGGCCGGCGTTGGGATCGAAGCCGTGTGCGAGCGATTCGAGCGCGACCACGACGATTACAATGCCATCATGACCAAGGCGCTGGCGGACCGGCTGGCCGAAGCCTTCGCCGAGTGGCTCCACAAGCGCGCGCGACTCGAGTGGGGGTACGGGGAAGGCGAGGAGCTCTCCAACGAGGACCTCATTCGCGAGCGGTATCGCGGGATCAGGCCCGCGCCGGGCTACCCGGCCTGTCCCGACCACACGGAGAAGCGGACCCTGTTCGATCTTCTGGACGCCGAGAAACGGGCGGGCATCACCCTCACGGAGACCTTCGCGATGTATCCGGCGGCGTCGGTGAGCGGGATGTATTTCGCGCACCCGCAGGCGGCCTACTTTGCCGTCGGCAAGATCGGCCAGGACCAGGTCGCCGACTACGCGGCCAGGAAGGGCCTCGACGTCAAAACCGCCGAGCAGTGGCTCAGACCCAACCTCAACTACGAGCCAGCCTGAATATCCTCTCCGGTCATGCCCGCGGTCTCTGGCGGGCAACCAGCGATCATGCTGAAATCCTGGATTCCCGCCTCCGCGGGAATGACAGAAGCCAATACTCCGGCATGACTGCTCTCTATTCGTCGGGGTAGTTTGCGCGGATGGCGAGGAGCTCCTGTTCGGAGTCCAGGAAGAGGTCCAGCAGGTCCGGGTCGAAGTGGGTGCCGCGGTGCTCGCGCATGAGGGCGAAGCTCTTGTCGATTGAGAACGCGGGCTTGTATACGCGCTGGGTCGTCAGGGCGTCGAACGCATCGCCGATGGCGGCGATCCGGCCCTCCAATGGGATCGTCGCGCCGTGGATTCCGCGGGGGTACCCCGTGCCGTCGAACCGCTCGTGATGGGTCCAGGCGATCGTGGCCGCGACCTTGAGGAGCGGCGCGTCCGATCCGCTGAGAATGCGGTAGCCGATCTCCGGGTGCTGCGCGATCACATCGAATTCCTCGGGGGTGAACTTGCCCGGCTTGAGGAGCACGTGGTCGGGTGTGCCGATCTTTCCGATGTCGTGCATCGGGCTGGCGGTGCGGATCAGGTCGCAGCGCTCCGGGCTCAGGCCGTAGCGACGGGCGAGGAGAGCGCAGTAGTGGCTCATTCGCTGGATGTGCTGGGCGGTGCAGCGGTCGCGATACTCCGCCGCCATGGCCAGCCGATGAATCGTCTCTTCGTGGGACAGGCGGAGATCCTGCTGGGAACGTTCCAGCCACTCGAGCGTTTGCTGCAACGCGGCCGTCCGGGCCTTGACCATCGCTTCCAGGTTCTCCCGATGAAAGCGGTTCTCGATCTCGAGCTTCCGGCGGCGCAGCGCATTCACGACATTGATGAGGATCTCGTTCGACTTGAACGGCTTGATGACATAGCCGTAGGCGCCGGCGTCGAGGGCGGCGTGCGCGAGGGTGGGGCTATCGAGACCGGTGACCATCAGCACGGCGATTTCGGGGCGATGCGTGAGGATATCCCGCACGAGGTCGAGCCCGGACTCGCCAGGCATGTTGACATCGCACAGGAGCAGGGGAAATGAGCGGTCGGCCAGGAAGGCTCGCGCCTCCTCGGCGCTGCCGGCCACCGTGCAGCTGTGGCCCTGGTCTTCCAGTAGTCGGCTCAGGAATCGGCTGATGTGCTCATCGTCTTCGACCACCAGGACGTCGACGGATTCGGAGAACAGTGAGTGGGGGCGGGATTGCAACAAATGTTCCACAGAACCGCGATGATAGGCAGGCATAGAGCGGGGAAGAGCTGCACCTTCTATGCCACATCAGGTCGAGATTGATCCCTGGAGCGGTCTTCGGTAGACGCGTCTCGCTAAGCTGTTCTTGAAGCAGGGTGGAATGCGTCATTGCTATTTCCGGGGCGACTCAGTAGGCTGCGCGCATGCCCTATGTCTTCCCAAATGAGGAGCTGTTCGTGTACACAATCACCACCCTAATCGTGGTGTTGTTGTACATGCGTGTACGCATCGCGAGGAAGAGACGAAAATTGTCATCCCCGCACGCCGCCGACTCGCGCCAAGCCGACCGTGCCTTTCGTTGATCTTTCGCAGCCCGTTCTCTATAATCCGCGGCATTCTGTCCTTCCGGAGCGATGATGAATCGAGCCATGAGTCTTTTGCGACAGGACGGGCGTCGTCCCGATCAAGTTCGACCCGTCAAGATCACGCGTGATTTCATTCAGCACGCGGAAGGATCCGTGCTGATTGAAATGGGCGGCACCAAGGTCATTTGCACGGCCTCCGTCGAGGAGCGGGTACCGCCGTGGCTGCGCGACAAGGGCCGGGGCTGGGTGACCGCGGAGTACGCCATGCTGCCCCGCGCCACCAAGGAGCGGACACAGCGTGAAGCGACGAAAGGGCGGCCGGGTGGAAGAACCGTTGAAATTCAGAGGCTCGTGGGGCGATCGCTGCGGGCCGTGATCGACATGCGGGAGCTGGGGGAGCGCACGCTCTGGATCGATTGCGACGTGATCCAGGCGGACGGAGGCACGCGGACGGCCGCGATCACCGGGGCCTTTGTCGCACTGGCGGATGCGTGCAAGGTCCTGAAGAAGCGCGACGCGATCAAGAAGCTGCCGCTCACGGACTTCCTGGCCGCGGTGAGTGTCGGCAAGGTGGGCGGCGAGGTCATGGCCGACCTCAATTACGAAGAGGACTCACTCGCTGATGTGGACATGAATCTGGTCATGACCGGACAGGGTCGCTTCGTGGAGGTGCAGGGCACAGCCGAGCGAGATCCTTTTTCACAGAAGGATCTGGAGCAATTTCTCAGCCTCGGCTGGAAGGCCATTCAAGATCTCATCGCAATCCAAAAGGATTTAATTGGCGAACTCCTGTAAATAAAACGGGGCAGGGGCCAGAGGCTCGTAGCGAGACGTTCTCATGCGAAACTTGGAGCCCAAGACGTGAGACGTCTTGCCTCCGTCCACTTGCCTCGCGCCGCTTACCCATTCTGGTTTAGCCATGGCTAGGGAATTGGTTCTCGCGACTAGAAATCCCGACAAAGCCAAGGAGATCCGGGTGCTGCTAAGCGACCTGGGGATCGCCATTCGGACGCTCGCGGATTTTCCGGACATGCCGGAGGTCGAGGAAGACGGGCAGACCTGCCAGGCGAACGCGATCAAGAAAGCGGTGGCGGTGGCGAAGCATACCGGCCTCATAGCCGCGGCCGACGATACGGGTCTGGAAGTCGACGCGCTGGACGGACGCCCCGGCGCCTTTGCCGCCCGTTACGCGGGACCCCGAGCCACCTACGAGGACAATTGCCGTAAGTTGTTGGAAGAATTGAAGAGTGTGCCGGTCGCCGCGCGCCACGCCCGGTTCATCACCGTGGCGGCGGTGGCCCTGCCGACTGGCGAAGTGCGGACGGCAGAGGGTATTCTGGAAGGTGTGATCATGGAGGAGTCGGTCGGCAGCGGCGGATTCGGCTACGATCCCGTCTTCCTGGTGCCGGAAATCGGGAAAACACTGGCGGAAATCTCGCCCGAGGAGAAGAATCGTATCAGTCATCGGGCCCGCGCCTTCCTCAAGGCGAAGCCGATCGTGCAGGCCTTGCTCGAAAGAAACCAAGCCGTCGGGGCGTAGCGCAGCCCGGTAGCGCGTCTGCTTTGGGAGCAGAAAGTCCCCGGTTCAAATCCGGGCGCCCCGACCACACCGCGCTT
>JBFISJ010000116.1:0-8593 GCA_041608595.1 Nitrospiraceae bacterium | reverse complement strand
GGCTCGGCTTCATCTGGTGCTTGCCAATTACCGCCTTCCCGTGTCGATGCCCTTCGTCGCGGAGCAAGTTCGCCGCGATCCGCTTCGGCCCGCAGGCGACACCTATTTTGACCTCGTTGCCGGGGCGCACCAGGAGGTTCGGACACACCATGACTGGCATTTGACCAAACCGTTACTCGAGCACCCGATGGAATTAGTCAGCGATTTGAGTGCCATGCTCGATGGATTCAAACCTCATCGAGCAAGCTTGACCAGTGACACATCACCAGAGCTGGACAAGCTCCGCGAATCGGATGTCGAACGCAAGTTCCGTACGCTCGACCGACTTCGTCAACAGGGGCTGATTACCGAAGACGAATACGCGCGCAAGCGCAAGGAACTCCTCGACGACTTTTAACCGGCAGGGAGCGAACTGTCGTGGGTGTCCCGACCGACCGCGGCGAGCATGTGGCCATTATGAAACCTCATCGTGTGTTGCTCGGTCCCCGCCCCGCACTGTGCGAGCGGGCCCGAGTCTGTTGCGCTGTCTTCCTTGGAGCGATCGTGCTGGTCAGCGCTTCGCTGACAAATATCACGGAGTCCCAAGCGCTTCCGTCCTGGGCGCGCAAGTACAACGCGGCTTGCGGGATGTGCCACTTCCCCGTCTATCCCAGGCTGAACTCATTCGGTCAACAATTCCGGCGCGCTGGCTATCGAACGCCGATCGAGTTCGGCGAGCCTCAGGACTTCACCCAAGTCAACGAGCTGTTTGCCGGTCGCATCCGGGCCCAGTTTGCCTACGAGAACAACGAGGACGAGATCGAGAAGACAGAGTTCCGGTTCCCCGAGGTGGCCTTTTACTATTCCGGTGCGATCTCCAGGAACTTTTCAGCCTGGATCCATGCGACCGCGAATAACAGCACGAACGTCGATTTCCACGGACATCTCCAGGGTGTGTTCGGGAAGCCCTTCAATTTTTTCAGCTTCCGGGTCGGTAAGATGCACTTGTTGCAGCAGCAGGGTATCGGAGGGTTCGACCTGCCGACTGGCCTGACCACCAACGCCATCAACAGCGTCGCACTCACGCAAACCGGATCCCCGGTTTTATTCAACTTCGACCAGCGGCAGATCGGCCTCGAGCTCGCCTACGTGCGGGGGCCGGGGCAGCTGCGGTTTCAGATTACCAATGGCCTCGACGAGACTGGCAGCGGTACCAGAAGCGCCGGGGACATTGATCCCGACAAGGACTACCTGATTGCGTACGATCACATTCTCGACGACATCGCCTCAGGGTTCACAGTCTTCTACTACAACGGCACGACCCATGGCGTCGCGTCGCCCACAGCCGTCGACCAAGAGTTCAACTTTTGGCGTGTCGGCTTCAATGTGAACAAAGTCTTCCCAGTAGCGGACGTGGGGTTTCTCGAGTTCCAGGGAGGCTATACGCGAAGTCACGACAATAATCCGGCGTCCTCGACGCTAGGGCGAGACGTCGACGGGAATGCGTACTACGTGGAATCCCAACAGTATATCACCGGGCCAGAACTGATTTTTTATGAACGCTTTTCCCTGATCGACCTCGACCTCCCACAGAACGACTCCAGGCGCAAGGATGTCACGGTGGGCGTTGTCACCCCGCTGCAAACGTGGCTCAGAGCGACAGCCGAATATACCTTCACCGAGAATGACCTGACGGGGATTACCGATCAACTGGCACTGCTCGAACTCCAAGCGACCTATTAGACATCCCATTGGAAGGGGGGCCGAGGTGCGATGACATCGAAACGATCCAGCCTTCAAATGGTGCTCCTGCTCGCCCTGGTTTGGGGCCTCTTACTACCTGCCGCGGCCTACGAGGCAAACGAGGACTTGAAGGGCGCCACGGTACGGGGACAGGTCGTTTACGATGGACGCTTGCCTAAGTTGAAAGCGTCACCCGTGCATCGTGATAGCGCCGTATGCGGCCCGAGCATGCCCAACGAAGCCCTGGCCGTGGATCCATCGAACCAGGGCATCGCGGCGGTGGTGGTCAGTATCGAGGGGATCGACCGCGGCAAACCCTTACCGAAGGAGCAAACCATCGTCGTTCGGAATCTGACCTGTCGATTCATCGAACGAACCAGCGCTGCCACTGTGGGGGCGTCCCTTGAGTTGCGCAATGACGATCCGATTCTGCACAACACGCACGTGCGACGAGAGACCAAATTCGGACCGACCGTCATCAATGTCGCCCAGCCGGTCGGGGTCCGGGCGATCCTCAAGAGCCTGCATGAACCTGACTTCCTCGATGTTCGCTGCGATGCGCACCCGTTCATGCGTGCTTCCGTCCACGTCTTCGATCACCCGTATCACACGGTCACCAACAGCGAGGGACGGTTCGAGCTCACGGATGTCCCGCCGGGGACCTACACGATTCGCGCATGGCACGAATTGCTGGGCACCGACACGACGACGGTCACCGTGCCGGCGGCCGGAGCGCTCTCGGTCAAGATCCGGCTCACGCGAGAGTAAGACGTTGTCGACCCGACATGAGTGATGCAACACTCGACGGGACGGGTTAACGTCTCGTCAAGATAAGACGGCGGACAGGCGTTTACCAACATGGGGGACTGTTCGTGGGTCTAATTTCGGCAGTTCGCGACAGGTGGCGAGGCAGCATCCGGTTGCGCCACACCGTGGGTCTTTCACTCACCATCATCCTGGTGATGGGACTGGCCTCGGCCATCATGGTCCACCAGCAGAGAGCCATAATCCGCAAAGCGGCCGAGGATCGCGGGTTGGCCGTCAGCAGGACCTTCGCAGCCATGGGTGCGGCGGCGGTGCACGACAACCTGTTTCGGATCCAGGAGTCGCTCAATCAGTACCTTGAACAGCCGGATGTCCTCCAGATCGATTTCATTGACCGGGACAACATGATCATGGCGTCCATGCGAAAAGACCGCATCGGCCTCTACCTCTCCGCAGAAGAATGGCTGATTCCAGTTCAGACTTCGGCCGAGGTGGTCAGCTATACGACAGGCCCGCAGGGAGCTCCGGTCCTCGTGATTGCGGAGCCACTGGTCGATGATCATCGGATCACCGCCTGGGTTCGTCTGATCTTCTCCTTGGTTCAGGTTCGCGAGAAGGAGCTACAAGCCATTGAGCGCATGGCGCTCGTGACGCTCGCGCTCGTGATCGCCGGCATGGTCGGCGTCCACCTCGCCCAACGGCAAATCTCGACGATCTTTCACGGAATCATCGGGCGATTATCAACAGCCCTGACGACACTGTCGTCGACACACATGGACGATGACCAGCGCTCGCCTGAGCCGGTCGACCTCGCTCCGCCGCAGTCGCGCGGCCCCGGCGACCTTGAGCAACTCACCGAGGTGGCCTCTCGGACAACCGAATTGGTCCAGCGGCAGTCCCAGGCACTGCAACAGAGTCGCGCCCTGCTGCAAGCCGTGCTGGACAACACGACGGCGGTCATCTACGTCAAGGACGTCGAGGGACGATACATGCTCATCAACCGCCAGTATGCAAATCTGTTTCACGTGACCAAAGACTCGATGATCGGGAAGACAGATTTCGACTTGTTTGCGCGCGACATGGCGGACGCGTTTCGCACCAACGACCGACGCGTCATCACCGAACGCACGGCCCTAGAACTGGAGGAAAGCGCCCCACACGATGACGGCGTGCACACGTATCTTTCGCTCAAGTTTCCACTCTGCGATTCGCAGGGTACTCCCTACGCCGTGTGCGGTATTTCAACGGACATTACCCAACGCAAACGCGCCGAGGAGGCATTACACGCGCTCACCGCGTCTCTAGAGGAGAAGGTTCGGGAGCGGACGATCGCGCTGGAGAGAGCGCGTGATCAGGCAGTGATGGCCACGCAGCACAAATCCGAGTTCTTGGCGAGCATGTCGCACGAGCTGCGAACGCCGTTGAACGCCGTCATCGGCTTTTCCGAGGTGTTGTTGGAGCGAATGTTCGGTGACTTAAACGCCAAGCAGGAGGAATACCTCCAAGATATCTACTCCTCAGGACGGCACTTGCTGGCGCTGATCAACGACATCCTAGACCTCGCCAAGGTGGAGGCCGGGCGCATTGAACTGGATCTGAGCGTCTTTCACCTTCCCTCCACCATCGAGGCCGCCACTTCATTGGTTCGAGAGCGGGCGGTTCGCCACCGCATCGGGCTCACCACCGAGATCGACGACCGGTTGGGGGAGTGTCACGCGGATGAGCGGAAGATCAAGCAGGTCCTGTTGAATCTCCTCTCCAACGCCATCAAGTTCACGCCGGACGGGGGTTCGGTACGAGTGACGGCAAAGCTCGTCGGCACTGCAGCGGAGATTGCGGTCAGCGACACCGGTGTGGGCATACCTGTGGACGACCAGTGGAAGGTTTTCGAAGAGTTTTATCGAGCGAAGGCCGAACATACGCACACACGAGAGGGCACAGGGCTCGGTCTGTCTCTGGCCAAGAGATTCGTCGAGCTGCACAGCGGCCGCATCTGGATGGAGAGCACGGTCGGGGAGGGGAGCACCTTCACGTTTAGCCTCCCCGTTGGCCCCCACCCGCTCGCGCAAGCCACAGATCAGACCTTAACTGGAACACAGCTTCGCGGCGCGAGGGGATCTCACGAAAGACGTTAGCGCATCGTTCGCCTCAGTCCACCATCAGTAAGATCGGAGATCGGTCATGCATCCTGCAAGAATTCTCGTGGTCGATGATATGCCCAGCAATCTTCGGCTGCTGGTCGACCTCTTGAGCTCGGAGGGGTACACGGTGACGACGGCCCAATCCGGCCCAGAGGCACTGGAGCGGGTCAAGCTGGACAGTCCCGATGTCGTGCTCATGGACGTGGTGATGCCGGGCATGGACGGATTCGAGGCATGCCGGATCCTTCGCGCCGACCCCAAGACCGCGCTGTTGCCCCTGATCATGGTGACCGCGCTGTACCCAGGCGAGGAGCGCGTGAAGGGGCTCGAGGCCGGCGCGGACGATTTTCTGACCCAGCCCGTGAACCGGCACGAATTGCTCGCGCGCGTGCGCTCCCTGCTGAGGATCAAGCTCTTGCAAGATACCGTCCAGGCGCATGCCGGCGAGGTGGAGGACTGGAACAAGAAGCTGCAGGCGCGGCTGGAGCAGGAATCCAAGCTGGCGGAAGTGGCACGGTCCCTGGGCGACATCGTGCACGAAATCAAAAACTTGCTCATGCCCATCGTGACCGGTGCCGGGTTGCTCCGGAGCGAGCTCTCCGAGCTCTTTCATCAACTCCCTCCAGACAAGGCCGAACGCGCCAGCGCAAGCGAGCGGCTGTGCACGGAAATCATTGACATGCTCAGCAACGGAGCGGAGCGTATTCACGTTGAGGTGAAGGAGATTGCCGATTGCGTGAAAGGATTGAGCACGCCGTTGCACTTGGCGCCATGCCAGGTGCATGAGGTGGTGAACAACGTGCTCAAGACGCTGCACCTCACGGCGAACCAACGAAGGATTGCCCTTCGCACGGAGCAACTTGAGTCCCTGCCAGAGATCCGCGCTGACCAACGGCGCCTGTTCAACGTCTTTTACAACCTGGTCAACAACGCCATCCCGGAGGTCCCCTCCGGTGGTTCGATCACAATCCGCGGGCACGCAGAGCCCGATCAGACGGCCCTGCTCTTGTCGGTGAAGGACACGGGCGGTGGCATGCCCAAGGAGGTCTGCGAACAACTCTTGAGGGGGAACGTCGTCAGCACCAAATCGGGTGGAACCGGCCTCGGGATCAAAATTGTCAAAGATGTCGTCGACGCCCATGGCGGCACGCTCACTGTTGAAAGTACGGAAGGGACGGGCACTACGTTTTTTTTGCGATTACCCCTGGACCCCCTCCGCGCAAATCCGATGCTGCCCTCCCGCGATGGTGAGGTGCCCTCCGTAGCGGTCCCGCGCGCTGCGGCTGGTCCCGCAAAGGAGCACGCATCATGACGGATGTCCGCGCGATCCTCGTCGTCGACGACCTGCCGACGAACCGCAAACTGCTCAACGACCTCTTGGTTGCCAACGGGTACGAGGTACTCGCAGCCGCCTCCGGGGAAGAGGCCCTCGCGATCGTGGACAAGGAGCGGCCCGGGCTCGTGTTGCTGGACGTGCTCATGCCTGGACTGACCGGCTATGAGGTGTGCCGCAAGATCCGCGACAACCCCGCGACGGCGCATATCCCGGTCGTCATGGTGACCTCTCTGGATCCAGCCGAGGAACGAATCAAGGGGATCGAGGCCGGCGCGGACGACTTCTTGAGCCGGCCCGTCAATCAAGCTGAATTGCTGGCCCGCGTGCGCTCGCTGCTCAGGATCCGGGCGCTGCACGATCAGGTGCAACTGCAATCCGACCAGCTGGCCGAGTGGAATCGGACGCTCGAGCTTCGGGTTCAGGAGCAACTAGCCCAGCTCCATTCGCTGCTGGAAGTGAGCCAGCTCCTGACTTCCTCGCTGGAGATCGAGGAGCTGCTACGGCTGATCTTGACGACCGTGAGCCGGCTCATGGATGCGGACACCAGCAGCCTACTGCTCGTCGACCCTGCGACGGAGGATCTGGTCTATCGCGTCCCCGTCGGTCCGGCCGGCGAGCGCGTTCAGCAACTCCGCCTCAAAGCCGGAGAGGGTGTGGCGGGGTGGGTGGTCAAGGAACGTCGCCCCGCGCTCGTGAACGACGCCCAGCAGGACCCCCGGGTCCATGCCTTGAGCGGTAAGCTCGCCGCCACGGCCCCGCGATCGATCCTGGCCGTCCCGTTGATGGATCGCGACCGGGTGATCGGCGCGATCGAGGTGCTCAACACGACCAGGCAGCGAGGGTTCAGCCAGCACGACCTGGACCTGCTCACTGGGCTTGCCGCCCACGCGTCCGTGGCCCTCCGCAACGCCCAACTGATTACTTCTATCAAGGAGGAGAATCGGTCGTTACAGGACGAGCTTCAAGAGCGCTACCGGACGGTCATCGGGGAGAGCGCCCCCATGCAGCAAGCCGTCACCATCGCGCGACGAGCGGCGGGGACATTGGCCACGGTGCTTCTCCTAGGGGAGAGCGGAGTCGGCAAAGAAATCTTCGCGCGGTCCATCCATCGCTGGAGCCAACGCGCCCAAAAACCTTTTATGGCGGTGAACTGCGTGGCCCTATCCGACCATTTGCTCGAAAGCGAGCTGTTCGGGCATGAGAAAGGATCATTTACTGGCGCGCATCAACAAAAGAAAGGGCTATTCGAGCTGGCAAACGGGGGGACCGTGTTCCTGGACGAAATCGGGGACATGAAGCCCGACTTGCAAGCGAAGCTCCTCAGGGTGCTCCAGGACCATTCTTTTGAGCGAGTCGGGGGCTCACAGGCCATCCAAGTGGACATCCGCATCGTTGCGGCAACCAATCACGAGCTCGAGCAGGACGTCCAGGCCGGAAGATTTCGGCAAGATCTCTTCTTTCGCCTGAACGTCATCACATTGACCCTGCCGCCGCTCCGAGAACGCCGCGACGACATTCCCGCGCTGGCGCTCTTTTTCGTCGATCGGCATTGCCGGGCCTTGGGGCGCGTCCCCATGACGATCTCGAAGGAGGCGATCAAACTCCTCGTGGGGCATTCCTGGCCCGGGAACGTCCGCGAGCTCGAAAACGTGATCGAACGCGCCGTCACGCTGACCCCCGAGGATGAGATCGGTCCCGGAGATCTGTCGCTTGGACGGACGACGTTTCGGCAGCCGCGACCCGACGATCTCCTGGATCTGCCCTTTCATGATTCCGTCGAGGGCCACAAGGAGTCCCTGGTGCGACACGCCCTTGCGAAGTGCCAGGGTCGCAAAGGAGAAGCCGCGAAGCTGCTCAATATTCATCCCACCTATCTGTCTCGCCTGTGCCGGCAGTACTCCATCGACTGATGTCGGCAGCGCGGCCTCGTCGCCGACCCTCGCTGCTTCACGGCGGACCCCCTCCGCGCCGATCCTCCCTGTCCCACGCATAGCCGATTGATCAGGCGTTTAGCCGGTTTGCTAAGGGTGATGGTTCCTGCCCTTCGCACCGATCCCGATCACACCACCGGACCCGTTGTAGGTCAATCAGTTCGGGCTGTCATAAGACCGGACGTCGCATGGCTTTGTCCTGGCATCGACATTGCTCTGTCATGGACTAAGCAAAAAACCCGGCTGGCGGAAGCAACGCGGAGGTTCTGGAGTGAAATGGAGGCGGTCATGATGGTCACGATGTTTGAGATCGCCGTTCTGATCCTGGTGATCGGCCTGTGGGCTCTCTATAGAATTTGGGGAGTTCCCGCCGCGCCCATCTCTTCCGTCGAGGCCGGAGCGCCGATGCTCCAGGCTACTGGAGGTCGGACAGCTTCGACACGACGCTCGACGAGAGACCCTGCGCCTGTGAACGCCCGCAGAAGTCGAAAACGGAATCCCAGCAGGAGGCAGCCGACGCTGGCTCACGAACGTCGTATAGGATGGCAGCACAAGCTCCTGGTGATGGCACTCGCAGCGCTCCACGGCCAGCATGCCACCAATCCTTCGCACGGGCGCCCGTGACGGGTGGGCACGCCTGGGCGCCCCAGGGATGTGATGCCTCTTAGCCGATTGGCTAAGGTGCTTAGCCAAATGGC
>JBFISJ010000115.1:0-8656 GCA_041608595.1 Nitrospiraceae bacterium | reverse complement strand
TCTCCCCATCAAGACGAAGCTGTTCTCCCAGGCTGCAGAAGAGCGCAAAGTGTGCTTCGGCATGTTGGTCTCCCATTTCGAGGGCCTGCATGGCCAGGGCCTCCGCGTGCTGGTAGTGCACGAGTCGCATCTCCCGATCTTGGGCAACTCGCCCCTCTTGGCATGCCACCAACGACTGTGCGCTCAGGGCCTCGACCGTCTGTTTAGACGCCGCCATCGCGGGGTCGATGGCTAGGGCGGTGGAAAGAATCATAATGACTGCCAACAGTTTCATGAATCCCTCCTGAGCGATGGAAAAAATCCGTTGTCATGTGAGGTACAACTCAAGAACCGTGCCTCTCCTGCCTCGCAACGGAAACACAGGATATTCAACGTATTGCAGGCTTTTCTCGGGTTGGCTACCGGGGTCCGATAGGCGCGCTGAGACAATCGTGTGTCTCACGCGTGTCTCATCTGTCTCGCGCGAGACACGGAACTCAGATGCCAGGCGCTGTCTGTTGATGCACCTACCGCGGGGGGGAAATGCCGAGCTGAGCGAGGTGGCGGTAGAACGTGGCACGGCTCATGCCCAATATTTTCGCTGCTTCCTTCCGATTCCCCTGCGTGCGTTGAAGCGCGACCAGAATGCGGTTTTTCTCCGAGCCCTCCGTGCTAACCGGAGAAGCCCCCGCCTGGGCGAGTTGGGTGATTTCAGGCGGCAAATCTGACTTGTTGATCGAAGGCGGGTGGCTGTGGATCACGGCGTACTCGATCGCACTCTTCAGCTCACGAACGTTCCCCGGCCAGCTATATTCCACCAGGCATGCCATCGCCTCGGGTGCGATGGTCTCGACAGGGGTTCCGGTGGTCGTCCGGCATTGCTCCAAAAACGCGGCGGCTAGCAAGGGAATGTCTTCTCTCCGCGCACGAAGCGGCGGCAGCGGCAGCCGTGCCACGCGGATCCGATAGAGGAGATCGGGACGAAAGCTGCCTTGCTCCGCATCGTGGGCCAGATCGTGATGGGTTGCCGCCAGCACCCGGACGTCGACCTTTCGCGGCTTGGACTCACCTAACCGAGTGACTTCTCGTTCCTGCAGCACACGAAGGAGGCTGGTCTGGATGGACAGGGGCACGTCGCCGATCTCGTCGAGGAAGAGCGTGCCCCCGTTCGCGGCCTCGAACAACCCCTGTTGGGTCTCGACGGCGCCCGTGAAGGCGCCTTTTCGATGTCCAAAGAGCTGGCTGCCCACCAACGATTCGGTCAAGCCGGCGCAATTCACCGTGATGAACGGACCCGCGCTCCGATGACTGTGGGCATGGATCGCGCGGGCGACGAGCTCTTTGCCCGTCCCCGTCTCCCCCTCGATGAGCACCGTGGCATCCACTCGGGACACCTCACGGATCAGCTGGAAGATCCGTTGCATCATCGTGCTCTTTCCAAGAAGGTCCGCGAACTGGTGCCTCCCGTCCAATGCGCGGCGGAGCTTGCGCACTTCCTCGTTGCGTTCCGTGAGGGCCTCCTCCGCCTGCTGTCGGGCCGCGAGCGCGCGTCGAAGCTCGAGCTGCGCGATCACGTGTCGGCTGAGCACGGCGAGCGCCTGCCTCTGCTCGGGACGCAATTCCCGGGGAACATGATCGATGACGCAGAGCGTGCCCAACGCATACCCCGTCGGCGTGACCAGCGGCGATCCCGCGTAAAAACGAATATGGGGATCGGAGGTGACAAGCGGATTCTCGGCAAACCGTGCATCCTTGCAGGCATCCGGCACGATGAAGAGGTCCGGCTCCAGAATCGCGTGGGTGCAGAACGAAATATCCCGAGCGGTTTCGGTCGCGGTGATGCCGATCCGTGATTTGAACCACTGCCGGTTCTCGTCGAGGAGACTGATGAGCGCGATGGGGGCCTCGCAAAGATGCGCCGCCAGGGCGGTGAGATCGTCGAAGCTTTGCTCTGGCGCGGTGTCGAGGATCCCGTATTCTCGTAGGGCCCGAAGGCGGTCCGGTTCGTTGGGCGGCAAAGCCAGGTCCATACAGACTCCTCCGACAAGTCCTGAGGGGAAGGGTGGATCGAGGCGAACGGTGACCTAGACTACCAAGAAACACTGAGGACCTTCAATCCGGCAGGATCGAACGCGGCGGTGATCAGGGGTGCTCCCTCGTCGGCTTAGTTTTGCAGATCCTTGAGGTCGTGCCGCTGCTCGCCCAGCTCGGTGATGCTCCATTCATCGCAGGTGGGGTCGCCGTCGAGGTTGCCCTTGGCCGCCGCGACGAAGGCTGACTGCGAGGCGGCGACCGCGACGGCAGTCGGCGGCGTGGTGAGATCACAGGGAGCCGTCAGGGTGGCGCTGCCGCGGAGCATCTGGGGCTTGCCCTTCACAGCGTACCAAAACGAGTATCGCTCTGCGCGAAGCTCCCCAACGGCGAGGTCGCCGCGATCCCCTACCTCGTAGGTGCCGGTCTTCTGCTTGAGTGCCCTGGCCGCCTCATACACGCGGTTCAGGCCCGTTCGGCCCTCTGACATGAGCGCTCGGCGCTCCATGAGCGTGGCGTTGAGATCGAAAATCCAGTACAAAAGGCCGAAGGGAACGGCAAAAAATACGAACACCTTTGCCTTCCGAGGTAGCGGCGATAAGGCGGTGCCGAGGAGTAGCAAGGAGCAGCCAACGAGGAAGGAGAGAAGAAGGAGACCCGACCGGGATGGCAGCGTCACGAGGAATGGCACGATGGCAAGAATCGCCCCGAGGGCGATCATTCCGAGCCCCTCAACCTCGCGCGCTGTTATGGGGGGTGGGCTGGTCTGCAAGGGCAACACCGCGGGCTACCATCGCCGCAACGACCTATCCGTTGAGTCTATCCTGACGTGCGTCGGTCGAGAATTGAAAAGGTGAAATCCGCGCGACAAGCAAGTCGCCTGAAGGTCTTTTCCACGGGGCGCTCCGACCCGAATGGAAGTCGACGATAGAAAATCCGCTTTGTGAAGGTCAAGGTCGAACCCCATGTTATAGTACACTATGCGCCGCCAGCTCGTCGGATCCTACCTGGCCGCTCGGTTGAGCACCCCGATCAACCCTAGTAAAGTAGCGTTGTCCAACATGGGGGGACGGATTGGATGAAAGCCCTCGTAAAAACGACGCCCGAACCCGGCCTGACATGCGTGGATTGGGCCGACCCCACACCGGGCCCGCATCAGGTTGTCGTCCGGGTCATGGCCACCTCGCTCTGCGGCACGGACGGACATATTTATAACTGGGACCCCTGGGCCAGGAGTCGTCTTTCTCTGCCACGCGTCATCGGGCACGAGATGTGCGGCGAAGTCGTCGAGCTCGGCCAGGCCGTGTCAGGCGTCAACGTGGGCGATTTCGTGGCGGCAGAATCTCATCTGACTTGCGGCCTATGCTATCAGTGCCGGACGGGGCAGGCGCATGTGTGCAAGAATTATCAGATCCTCGGCGTCGATTTCGACGGCTCCTTCGCCCAGGCGGTTGTACTGTCCGAGCGGGTCCTGTGGAAGACCGATCGTGCGATTCCGCCCGACCTTGCCTGTGTCCAGGAGCCGCTGGGAAACGCAGTCGACGCGGCCCTCGCCGAGGATGTGACGGGTCACGCGGTCTTTGTGAGCGGCTGCGGGCCGACCGGCCTGCTGGCGATCGGCGTCTCGCGCGTCGCGGGGGCCTCAGTAATCTTGGCGACCGATATCAGCGAGTACCGGCTGCAGCTTGCTCGCGAAATGGGCGCCACGCACGTGCTGAATGTCGGAACGCTGTCAAAAGAGGACCTGACCGCGGCCATGGCCGACCTGACCGGGGGAGAGGGGGTCGACACCGCGCTGGAAATGTCCGGCCACCCCTCGGCCCTGCACCTGGCGTTCAAAACCGTGAAGAACGGCGGGCGCGTCACCCTCTTCGGCATTCCAACCGGGTCGGTCAGCTTCGACCTGACGAACGAGATCATCTTCAAAGGCATCCGGGTCTATGGAGTGACCGGCCGCAAGCTGTTCGAGACGTGGTACAGGTTGGCGGGGTTGTTCAAGGCCGGGCTTGATATCAAGCCGGTCGTGACGCACCGCTTTCCCCTTTCCGAGTACGAGAAAGGCTTCCAGTTGTTGAACTCCCAGGAGTGCGGCAAGGTCGTGCTCATACCATAAGCCGCGGAGGTCAGCAAGATGGCCTATGCGTCTCTGAGGAAAGCGATCGACGCACAGCTCGAGGAGATCCGGAAAGCGGGGTTGTACAAGCGCGAGCGGCAGCTCCTGGGCCCGCAGGCCGGTATCATTCGCGTCGCACAGGGAGAGGTCGTTAACCTCTGCGCCAACAACTATCTGGGGCTCGCGAATCACCCCGAGGTGGTCCAGGCGGCGGCCGATGGCTTGAAGAGCCATGGCTACGGGATGGCCTCCGTGCGGTTCATCTGTGGTACCCAGGACCAGCACAAACGGCTGGAGCAGGCGCTCAGCCAGTTTTTCGGGACCGAGGACAGTATTCTTTACACGTCCTGCTTCGACGCCAACACCGGCCTGTTCGAGACGCTCCTCGACGATCGTGACGCCATCATCAGCGACGCGCTCAACCACGCCAGCGTGATCGACGGAATCCGCCTGTGCAAGGCCAAGCGGTTTCGCTATGCCCACGCTGACATGAAAGAGCTTGAGGCTGCACTTCAGGAGGCGACGGCCTGCCGGCTGCGCCTGATCGCCACGGACGGCGTGTTCTCGATGGACGGTGACCTCGCCCGGCTCGATCGGATCACCGAGCTGGCCGATCGGTACGACGCCGCGGTTGTCGTCGATGACAGCCACGCGACCGGGGTGCTGGGACAGAACGGGCGAGGCACGCCAGACCGCTTCGGTGTCGCCGACCGCGTGGACATCATCACCAGCACCTTGGGGAAGTCCATGGGCGGCGCCTCCGGTGGTTTCACAACGGGCCGAAAGGAGATCATCGAGCTGCTTCGCCAGCGCTCGCGTCCCTATTTGTTTTCTAACGCCTTGCCGCCCGCCCTCACCGCGGCCGCCCTGAAAGCCCTCAAGCTGGTCGCACAGGGCGAGTCTCTGCGCACGTCGCTGCGGGAGAACGCAGCGTTTTTCCGGAAGGGCCTCGCGTCGCTGGGGTTCGCGCTCGTGCCTGGGGAGCACCCCATCATTCCGGTCATGCTCGGCGACGCCGCGCTCGCGACACGGATGGCCGACCACCTGCTGGAAGAAGGGATCTACGTCATCGGGTTCAGCTATCCGGTCGTGCCGAAGGGGCAGGCGCGGGTGCGTGTCCAGATCTCGGCCGCGCATACGCGGGACCAGCTCGAGCAGGCAGTCGCGGCCTTCGCCAAGGTGGGGCGCGAGCTAGGGGTGATTCAGTAGCCGCCCATGTCGACCGGAGGCGCCCACCCCGTCGAACGACTCCACGTCGCGGTCAACACCCCCGCCGGCGAAGTCCACACCCAGGTCGAGGTCTCCACTGGCTTCGTTCCCCTCACGAGCATCGTTCCGGCCTTTCGCGAGGTCGGCGAGCGGGCGATCGCGCTCGAGCAAGCACGAGCCGAGGCGACCGGCCTGGCGATTTCCTGCCGGATGGGCTGCGCCGCCTGTTGTCGCATGCTCGTCCCCGTCTCCCCGCCGGAAGCCTTCGCGCTCCACGAGGCGGTGCAGCGCCTCCCGGACAGCCAGCGCCGGCACCTTCACGAGAAGATCGAGGCCTCACGTGTCCGGCTGGAAGAAGCGGGGCTGTGGGGGCGTCTGAGCGAGGTCGCTGAGACAGACCGCCAACTGTCCGATGAGGACATGGAACAGACCAACCGTGATTACTACGCGCTCAGGCTGCCCTGCCCGTTCCTGGAGAACGAGGCCTGCTCGATCTATTCGGATCGGCCCGCGGCCTGCCGCGAGCTGCTCGTCACGACACCGGCCGACCTGTGCCAGGACATCGTGCGGAATCCGGTGCGTCCGATCCCCGTGCCGGTTCGGATGGGGACGGTCCTCGGGATGCTCTGGGCGGAGTTGGTCGGCGGGCCGGTCACGTTGATTCCGCTGCCCCTCGCTCTGTCCTGGGCGGCGCGGCATGGGGAACAAGGCAAACGCCGGTGGAAGGGCACCGAGCTGCTTGAAAAGGGCATGGACAAGGTGTGGCGCTACCTAAGCAAGGAGTTGGAGAGCCGCGCCGATCGGCCGACGAGCGGGGGGACATCCTAGGCGGGTTGACAGTCTGCTTACTTGTGACGGCCCGCACGGCGCCGTCTTGCCGACGAGCGCTTCAACGGATCGTGTCCCCAGTTCATCAGGGAGTACCGCCAGGGCGACTCCTTGACGGGCCCCTTCGGCCGCTGGGCTCGGTGGCGCTTGATGTACCCAATGACTTTCTTCATGTGTCGGTAGTCGCTGACCGTCAGCCGCTTCTTCGACTTGCGCCGGATCGTGACGATCCGGCGCCCCGACGCATGCCCGGTCGACTCCCCGCCGCCTTTGCTCTTATACCCCACGCTTCGCGAGGCCTGGGTCTTGAGCCAACGCGTGAGCTGGCTGGGCGTCATGTTCACCCGCTGTGAAAACTCCCCGTAGACCTTCTGCTTCACCTTCTCCGTCATGCCCTTCATGGCGTCGAACCCCTCATACGGAAGAATGAGTGGTGAACCGCTCGCGTGATCAGTGACCTTGTACCGCCGATGTTCGACGGAAGCAACCCGCAATAAACGAATGGGGGGTCGGCCCCGGAAGGGGCGGACGTCACTCGGAAGGACGCTCGCCCGAGGGAAGGGTCAGCTCGACCGCGATGACGGCTTCCCGGGTGGCTTCGGGGTTCACGATGTAGACGGCACGTTCCTGCGATCCCTTTGGTGTGTCAGGCTGAACCGGCTCGACGAAGAGCGGGCGTGCCGACGTTTCAATGCGTGCGCGGCTGAGCAGGCTTTCGAGGTCGGCGGAAGGTCCGTCGTCGCGCTGCTCGAGTTCGCGCACTGCGGGGTCAAAGACCTGCAACTCCGGCCGGGGTTGCCGGGAGTAGATCACCATCATCTTGTTGGCGGTGGCCGTTCCGTAGAGCGGCAAGACTCCTGTGCCGGGAATGATGTAGCGAATCCCGCTGAGGACCTCGACACCGGAGCCTTTTCCCTCCTTGTCTCCCGAGCCTGAGTGAGAGACCCAGCGCCACTCCCCTCGCGGCTCGAGTCGGAAAACATAAAGGAAGCCGGGCTCGTTTGCCTCGAGGGTCAGCCGTAACGCATCACTCGGCTGGAAGGGCCCTTCGGGGTTCGTCTCGATGAATTCGTTTTTCTGGTCCTGCTTTTCCACGCTGAAGCGGAGGCCCAACGGTTTCACCGCACCGGCAGTGCGCGCTCCCCCCATGCCGACCGGGGGGATGGCAGGTCCAGCAGCCTCTTCGGGTCCCTTCTGCTGCAGCGGCTCGGGCTGACGCCGGCCTTTCATCATGGAGGCGGGGGCGACGCGACCGTAGAACCAATGCCGAGCGGGACCGGCTTTCACTGGACGATTGTGCGAAGTGAGCCACCTCGGTTGGCCCTGCAAGACAGAGGCACCTGTCGCGACTGAGGGAGCCGAAACGGGCGCCATCTTTCGGTCCCGACGCACTGCTGGTTCAGGCGCAGCCGGCGACGCCCTAGACGCCAGCTGGTCACGCGGGTGGCCGCTGGACACGGATTTCTCCAGCACGACCTCGTCAGCACGCTCGACCTTTTGACCAACGTCGGACGATCTGATCAGGTCCTTCGCAGTTTCGTGAAGGGGCGTGGTCTCGGTATCCTCTCGTGTCTCCAACAGGCGGGCGGATTGGTCCTCTTCGAGCGGCGTGACGGCAGGTTCCTTCTGGACGGCGATGAGGATCCACACCGCGAGTATCCCGGCGACCAGGCCGCCGGTTGTCGCCAGGTTGGCGGGGTGCCGTAACCATTGCACCAGAGCCCCCAGAAGATGCCCGGCAGGCTGCTGCTCCCGAAGTTTCAACGCGCGGAGCAGTCGCTGCCGGCATTGGGGATCGTCGAGAATTTCCTTCAGCGCCTGCTCGTCAGTCAAGGCATCGAAGAGCTCCTGGTCGTGCATGGCAAACTCGAACAGTCGCCGTCGCTCCGCCTCGGTCAAAGTGCCGGTCGCATAGCCGCCCAACAGTTTTTGAATGTCACGGTCGACCATCACCGGCCCTTCCATCCCCCGCATAACAATATGATGTGGCCAAGGCCGTGATCCTTTCACGGAAGATGGTCGAAATGGGCTCGCTCGCCCGCCTGCCTATCCCCGCCAGAAGCTTGGCGTCAGGAGCGCCAGGAACGTAAAGAGCTCCAGCCGGCCCAGCAGCATGGCCGCGCAGAGGATCCACTTGCCCACATCGGTGAGGCCGGCGTAGGTCGCGCTCACCTCTCCCAAGCCCGGACCCAGGTTGTTCAAGCAGGCCGTCACGGCGGAGAACGCCGTGATCAGATCCGTGCCGGTGGCGCTCATGGCGAGAGTCAGGACGACGAAGCTCACCACGTAGAGCGAGAAGAACCCCCAGATCGCGTTCATGATGCGATCCTCGATGGGCTTGTCGCCGATTTTGATACTGAGGACGGCGTCGGGGTGGATCAAGCGGCGCAGCTCCCGCAGCCCCTGCTTGTAGAGAAGCAAAACGCGGATGACCTTGAGCCCGCCCGCCGTGGAGCCCGCGCATCCGCCGATAAAGCTCGCTGTCAGATACAGGAC
>JBFISJ010000114.1:0-8669 GCA_041608595.1 Nitrospiraceae bacterium | reverse complement strand
TGATTACCGACCGGGGCCGGAACACGCTGGTCCATGCGGACAGTGGCCCCACGAACGGCGGCCGATCAGCCATCAAGGAGGGGGTGATCGAAAACCTTGTCAAACAGTTTGGCCCCATCGCCACCCTCTTTGCCTCGCAGCAGCAGTTGCTTGAGGTCAGGACTTATGCGGCCCACGCGCCACTGTGCCATCCGGGGACCTGGTTAGACTGCGGCGAGAACGGGCACCTCACCAACACCTACCTCGCCGAGCTCTGCGCCCAGGCCAAGGCCAGACTCTTCGTGTCCTATGCCACCGGGGGCGCCGACTGGTATCCAGACCACCTCTCCTTCATGTTCAGCCATCGCAACCCGGCCCGTACCGCCTTGCTGACCGGAAATTGGGAGCCGCCGCACCGGCTGGCCGACCTCCTGTCGCCCCATAGTTGCGGCTACCGGTATGGTCAGGCGTTGGACATCTACCGAGCCGCCGCGGATGGCGGGACCGAGGTCGTCTCAAAGGCTGACGCGCTTGCCCCCCTGGAGCTCTACCGGCTCGACCATGGCAACCCGCCGTTCATCAAATAGGGGTCTGGCGCATCGTCCCGCACTCCGGCGCAATCTCCGTCCGCGCCCCTCCCTGCCGAAAACCGCAGATTCCTAGACCAGTCACAGCCCTGCGCTATAATAAATTGGTCCTTTCCCCTCTTCCTCCTCTGGAGGGTGGGGGGAGGGTAAGGGTGAGACGGAGAAAACGGCCCCCTCACCCCAATGCTCTCCGCCAAAACGGGGCGAGGGAAGATCGATTGTCCAGGCACCCACACAAGAACTGGAGAAGTTAAGTAATGGCGGAGGGAGTACGTATGACCACGGAGGCGGTCCCAGGCGAGGCCGGCGCGCCACGGGTGGCCGTGATCGGCACGGGGTACTGGGGCAAAAACCTCGTGCGGAATTTTCACGAGCTCGGTGCGCTCGGGGCGATCTGCGACAGCAACGAGGAAACCCTGCATCGGCTCGCGGAGCAGTATCCGGGGAGCCGGCCGGTCCATGCGTATGCCGAGGTGCTGGGGGATCCCACGCTGTCAGCCGTGGCGATCGCGACTCCGGCTGAGACGCATGCCAACCTGGTTCGCGAAGCGTTGCTGGCCGGAAAGGACGTCTTCGTCGAAAAGCCGTTGTGCCTCTCCCTGCCGACTGGTGAGGAGCTGGTTGCACTGGCCCGCGACCAGGGGCGGGTCCTGATGGTCGGCCATCTTCTCTGGTACCACCCCGCCGTGCTGAAATTGAAAGAACTGATCGACGCCGGAGAGCTGGGACGGATTCAGTATATCTACTCCAATCGGCTGAACCTGGGGAAAATCAGGCGGGAGGAGAACATCCTCTGGTCCTTTGCTCCCCACGACATCTCCGTGATTCTGGGCCTGGTGGAGGAAATGCCGGAGTCGGTCCACGCCCAGGGCGGGAACTACCTCCATCAGCGCATCGCGGACGTAACCGTGAGCCTCCTCTCATTTTCCAGTGGCGTCCGCGCCCACATTTTCGTATCCTGGCTGCACCCGTTCAAGGAACAGAAGCTCATCGTCGTGGGTGATCGCAAGATGGCGGTCTTCGACGATTTGGAAAAGAAGGACAAGTTGCTCTTATACCCCCATTCCATCGACTGGAAGCAGCACCAGCCGATTCCCCACAAGGCGGAGGCGCAAGTGATCCCCCTTGAGGGGGGGGAGCCTTTGCGCGCGGAGTGCGCGCACTTTCTCGATTGCGTCCGCGGTCGAAGCCGTCCGCGCACGGACGGCCATGAAGGCCTGCGTGTGCTGAACGTCCTCCAGCAATGCCAGGCCACCCTGGATCCACAGCCGTTTCTCGGTCCTGCGCCCGCCGCGCGCCCCTTTACCGCACACCAGACCGCCTGCATTGACGAGGGTGTCGAGATCGGCGCAGGGACGAGCATCTGGCATTTCTCGCATGTCTTAAAGGGATCCCGGATCGGCAAGCAGTGCAAGATCGGCCAAAATGTCGTGATCGGACCCAACGCCTCGATCGGTGAGAAGGTCAAGATCCAGAACAACGTGTCCGTGTACGAGGGTGTGACGCTCGAAGACGGCGTGTTCTGCGGTCCCTCGATGGTCTTCACGAATGTCATGAACCCGCGGAGCGAGATCCCCCGCATGAGCGAGCTGAAACCGACACGGGTCAAGTGCGGCGCGACCCTGGGCGCCAACTGCACCATCGTCTGTGGCATCACCATCGGGCGCTACGCCTTCGTCGGTGCCGGGGCGGTTGTCACGAAAGACGTTCCGGATTATGCTCTAGTGGTGGGGAATCCCGGGCGGGTGGTCGGGTGGATGTGCCGATGCGGGGTCAAGCTCAAGATTAAAGGAACGAAGGCCACCTGCCCAAGTTGCGGAGAGTCGTACAGCAAACGCAAAGATCACCTCGCTTCCGTGGCATAGCCCCCGGCATATCCTCTCACTGGCTGGAACTCACATTGTGAGCGCAGACCGCAAGTCCACACACGATCGAAGCCGTGAACCGGCCTCCGCCGTCCTTGTCACGGGCGCGGCCGGGTTCATCGGCTACCACATTGCCGCCAAGCTGCTGGCTCGCGGCGACCGGGTCATTGGGCTGGATAGCGTGAACGATTATTACGATGTTCGGTTGAAAGAAGCCCGCCTCGCAGAGCTGTCACCGATCGAAGAGTTCCGCTTCATTCGAGCCGACCTCGCCGACCGTGCGGCCATGGCAAAACTGTTCGCGGAAGAGCCGATAAAGCGCGTGGTGCACATGGCGGCCCAAGCCGGCGTTCGCTACTCCCTCGTCAATCCGCACGCCTACACCGACAGCAACATCGAAGGGTTCTTGAACATTCTCGAAGGGTGTCGGCGTGCTGGAGTGAACCATCTCGTGTACGCCTCATCGAGCTCGGTCTATGGGGGCAACACGCGCAGGCCCTTTGCCGTGGATCAGAACGTCGACCATCCGGTCTCACTCTACGCGGCAACCAAGAAAGCCAACGAGCTCATGGCGCACACGTACGCGCATCTCTACCGGCTCCCCAGCACCGGGCTGCGGTTCTTCACCGTCTATGGACCCTGGGGACGTCCTGACATGGCGCTGTTCCTGTTCACCAAAGCGATCCTCGAGGGGAAGCCGATCGAGGTGTACAACCACGGCAAGATGCAGCGGGACTTCACCTATATCGACGATGTCGTGGAGGGCGTGGTCCGGGTTCTGGATCGCGATCCGACGCCCAATGCGGACTGGTCGGGTGAGCGGCCCGATCCGGGGACGAGCTGGGCGCCGTACCGCGTGTACAACATCGGCAATCATGCCCCGGTGGAGTTGTTGCGCTTCATCGAGGTGTTGGAGGCCGCGCTCGGTAGAAAGGCGGAGAAGAAATTTCTCCCCATGCAGCCGGGCGATGTCCCCGCGACCTACGCCGACGTCAGCGATCTGATCAGGGATGTGGGGTTTCAGCCCTCGACCCCGATCGAGGTCGGCATTCCACGTTTTGTCGAATGGTATCGGCGGTTCAACAAGGTGTGAGCTACGGCAGACACGCCAGTGCCTTCCGACTCGTGGCCCCGCCTCGTCCGGCTTCGCCGGCTTCCGCCTGAGACATCACCCCACCATCGCTACCGTGTGGCGATCCAACCCCACATATCCTGTGTTGCTCAGGTCCGGCTCCTCCTGTATCCTCCGGGCTGTGTCTCGACTGCCGTCGCCCGTCTGACCGGGAGGCGGGCGCTCTCCCTTCTTCAGACTCCGACGTATAGGCACTCGAATGAGAAGGCATCTGCTCGCATGACAGATCTACACATACTAAGCGACCTGCTGGCGATCTTCGTCGTCTCGATCGCCGTCGTGTTCGCCTTTCACCAGCTCCGCCTGCCTTCGATCGCGGGCTTCCTGGTCGCGGGCGCTCTCATTGGCCCACACGGGCTGAATCTGGTGTCCGACATCGAGCAGGTCCGCGTCCTTGCGGAGATCGGCGTCGTGCTGCTGCTCTTCACGATCGGGGTGGAATTCTCGCTGCCGCACCTCACCGCGTCGCGCGGGCTCCTGCTCATCGGCGGGCCGCTGCAGGTTGCCAGCGTCGTGGGCCTCACCGCCCTGGTTGCGTCGATGCTCGGTGTGCCGGTCCGGCAGGCGATCTTCTGGGGGTTCCTCCTCTCCCTCAGCAGCACGGCGATTGTGCTCAAGTCTTTGGCCGCCCGGGGAGAGACCGACTCCCCCCACGGACGGGCCACGGTCGGTATTCTGATCTTCCAGGATCTCATTGTCGTGCCCATGATGCTGGTCACGCCGTTTCTGGCGAGCGCGGACGAGGAAGTGTCCGTGATCGGCTTCGCGGTGCCGCTGCTGAAAGGCGCCGCGCTCCTGGCGGTCATCATTGGGGCGGCCTGGTTCCTGGTGCCCAAGTTGCTGGAGCAGATCGTGCGGAGCCGCAGCCGGGAGCTCTTCCTGCTCACCGTGATCGTGCTGTGCTTGGGCATCGCCTGGCTCACGTCGCTCGCCGGCCTCTCCTTGGCGCTCGGCGCCTTCATCGCCGGCTTGGTCATCTCGGAGTCGGAGTACAGTCACCAGGCCATGGCCGAGGTGCTGCCGTTCCGCGACAGCTTCAACAGCTTGTTCTTCGTCTCCATCGGGATGCTGATGGACGTGCGCGTGCTGCTCGAGTACCACGTCCTCGTGGCGGGGCTGGTGGTCGCGGTGCTCGTCGGCAAATTCTTCGCGGGTGTCCTGCCGATGATGGTCTTGCGCTATCCGCCCCGCTCCGCGATCCTGACGGGCGTGGCCCTGTCCCAGGTGGGAGAGTTCAGCTTCATCATGGCGCAAGGAGGGCAGGCCGTCGGCTTGTTCACCGGTGCGCCCTATCAGATTTTCCTGACCATGTCCGTCTTCACCATGGTGGTGACGCCGTTCCTAATTCAATGGGCTCCCAAGATCGCGCGCCGCGCCGAGGCGGTCCAGCGACTGCGTCGCTGGTTCCCCGGACGGACGATGGCCCACGCCGCCCAGTCGATCGCCCCGCATCTCAGCATCAAAGACCACGTGATCATCGTGGGCTATGGCTTGAACGGCCGGAGCCTGGCCCGCGTATTGCGGGAAACCGAAATTCCGTACCTCATCCTGGATACCAACCCCACGGTGGTCAGGGAGGGGGCAACCGAGGGCCAGCCGATCTATTTCGGAGATGTGTCGAATGTCAACGTGCTGCATCACCTGCGGGTCGAGGACGCCCGGGTGTTCGTCCTGGCCATTTCCGATCCGTTCATGGCGCGCCGGGCCGTCCAGATCGCTCGGGGACTCAACCCCCACCTCCATATTGTGGTTCGGACACGCTATCTCAAGGAGCTGCCGGAGCTGCATGAAATGGGTGCCGACGAGGTGGTCCCTGAGGAGTTCGAGACTTCGATCGAGATCTTCGCGCTCGTGCTCAGGACCTACAAGATGCCGCAGGACTTGATCATCAAGAAGGCGGAGCAGGTGCGGCGCGAGGGATATGCCCTCCTGCGGCGAGGGGAGATGCCCGAGTTGGCGCACCATCTTCGCGGGGGCACCCTCGCGGATGTCGAGGTGGAGACCGTCCGCATCGACGCGGACTCCCCGGCCGTCGGCAAGACCCTGGCCGAGATCAACGTTCGGGTGCGGACCGGGGCCTCGGTCATTGCGCTGATGCGGGAGGGTGTCACGACCTCCAACCCGGCGGGGACGGTCCAGATGGAAGAAGGCGACGTGCTGGCCCTCCTGGGGGCGCGCGAGCAGCTCCGGCGGGCCGCGGGGCTGCTCGTGGATACGAAAGTGGGCTGAGGCGTTTCCTTGACAAGCAAAAGAGCTGCATACTATAGATAAGGATCTGGTATCACACGCAGGGAGCGCCGGGAAGTTCTGGATTTGCGGCAAGTTAGAACCTCATCGCTCCTTGCCCACGCAGCGAGGTAGATCAATGGCTCAAGCACAGATAGACACGGCGACCGCCTTGGCGGAGCTGCAGGAGACCAAGCCTGATAAAGTCACCATCGTGGTGCTGAGCGGAGACATGGATCGGGCCATGGCGTCTCTCATCATCGCGACCGGCGCGGCCGCGATGGGTATGCAGGTCACCATGTTCTTCACTTTTTGGGGTCTCAACGTGATCCGGAAGGAGGGCGCGGCGACCTCCGCGAAGGACTGGCTGCGACGCATGTTCGGCCTCCTCAACAAGGGGGGAGCCGAGACGCTACCGCTTTCACGGTTCAACTTCGGCGGGATCGGCGCTCGAATGATGAAGCGAGTCATGAAGAAAAGCCACATGCCCGGCGTGCCGGAGCTGTTGCGGATGGCACAGGATCTGGACGTGCGCTTGATCGCCTGCACAACCACCCTGGGGCTGATGGGCATCAGTAAAGACACGTTGATCGACGGCGTGGATCAACTCGCCGGCGTGTCCACCTACCTGGCCGAGGCGAAGGACGGGAGCGTGAACCTCTTTATTTAGGCCGAGCCGTGCTCGACGCCGAGGGGGGAGACCGGTCATGACACAGTCCGATGTGAAGCTCGATACGCTGGGCTATTTCTGTCCCATGCCGATCATCATGACCTCCAAGAAGATCAAGGAGCTGACCACGGGGCAGGTGCTCGAGGTCTTGTCCGATGACGAGGGGATCAAGAAGGATATGCCGGCCTGGTGTGAGACGACCGGGCATGAAATGGTTGGGCTCGAGGAGGAGCAGAGCAACGGAAAGGCGGTCTACAAGGCCTTCGTCAAGAAGACCAAGTAACACTGGTCCTCCCACACGCCTCCGTAACAGGTTAGCCGGCGGTCAGTCCGCCGGCTTTTTTTTTGGCTACCGCCCCGCTCCACAAACTGTCCCCAGTCGAGACACAGGAAATCGGCAGGATTATACACAACATATTGTCTGCCTGAACATTGGACCCCCCACCATATAGTATTTTATCCTTGACAGCCTGGTACTGCTTTGTTAAATCTCCGGCAACCTGAGTACCCCACATTACACACCTGCCCTTCGACCCACACGTGTCTGCACCTCACCACGTGGAGCGGGCAAACCCGTCCCGAGAAGGAGCGGCGTTCCGCTTCCAACTGCAGGAGGTCGTACGATGACACCAGCCGTTGCCGTCCTTGACGAGGTGGTCGCCAAAGTATTCACCCGGTCTGCCGAGGAGGCCGACCAGGCACGGATGGAGCCTTTGGTGAACCCGGAAAGCGGGCAACCGGATGGGATGGTGCTGCGCACCCTGCTCGAGCGCGTCGCCATCTTCGTCAGAGCCCAGGACACGCTCTCACTCGCCGATGTCAGTTCCATGCGACGCGCGCTTGCACGGGCACAGGCTCGTCGTGGTTATTTGTACGTGCTCTCGCACACCGTCATCCAGAAGCCGGTGATGCTGTTGGCGACCCTGTCGAAAATCCGGATCGTTCGGGTCGAGCCGCCGTCATTGGGCTAACCCTTCTCCTTGCGAGGTGTCCTCATGTGGGTTCACATCCAACGGGGAGGAGTATCCATGGGCGTCTACACGTCGAAGAAAAACGACCACATCCTGGGACCCTACAATCTTCGTTATGTCCATCTATTCGTTGAGACCCGATCGGCCGGCGCGTATATCCTCTCGAGGAACGGGAGGTCGGCGGATTTCGTGGGGCACAGCCCCGATGATCTCGCGCACACGATCGGCACGGTGAAACACGGCACCGACTATCGCTACTTTTGGTTTTCCTACGCCAAGTCCCAGAAGAAGGCCGCGGAGTTGGCCAGGTACTGGCACCATCGCTATGGGCCCTCGGACAACCCGGCGTCACCCGATGGCGCGCCCCGGTCGTCGTGGCGATGCACCATCGACGGCTGCACGGCCTGCGCACTGGCCGACCGGACCGGCTGACCGGCCGCGGGCCCCCTGCGGCCCTGGCCGGCCTCCCTGCCGCTTGACTTCACGCTTCTGCGTATGTAGCGTTCCCACCCGCGCGCGAGGGGCTTCATCAACGCCCCCAACATGTCAGTCACTGGAACCCCGCCTAGGATCGCATGCACCAGCCTCGCGTTTTGTGTATCCCCAACTTCAGTGAAGGGCGTCGGATCGGCACCATCAATGCGCTCGCGCGGGCCGTTCGGCGCGTGCGCGGGGTTGTCCTTCTCGACCAGCATACCGACCCAGATCACCATCGCACCGTGCTGACCTTTGCAGGCCCGCCCGCGCCGGTCGCCGAAGCCGCGTTTGAAGCGGCAAAGGTTGCCAGCCGCCAGATCGACCTGCGAGAGCACCAAGGCGGACATCCGCGAATCGGCGCAACGGACGTCATTCCGCTCGTGCCCCTTGGTGGGCTCTCCATGCGGCACTGTGTCACACTGGCCAGGGCCTTGGGGCGCCGCATCGGGTATGGGCTGAGGATTCCGGTGTTTCTGTACGAAGAAGCGGCGAGTCGGCCGGAGCGCAGGCGCCTCGAATCCTTGCGGCGTGGAGGTTTGGACGGACTGTCCCGACGAATGGCCAAGGATTCCATCTGGCGCCCCGACTTCGGCCCGAATCGTCTCCATCCCTCGGCCGGCGCCACGGTTGTCGGAGCCAGGCCTCCACTTATTGCGTTCAATGTCAACTTGGCGTCAGGGGACCTCGGGGCGGCCTGTGAGATTGCCGAGCGGATTCGTGCCTCGGGAGGAGGATTGCCCGGGGTCAAGGCGCTCGGCGTGG
>JBFISJ010000113.1:0-8797 GCA_041608595.1 Nitrospiraceae bacterium | reverse complement strand
TTGGACGCCGTCGAGGCGAAGGTCATCAGCATCGTGGTCACCGATCTCAGTGACAACACGTATTTCGCGAAAGTTCATCTCTCCTACGAGGATTCGGAATACTCGGTGGACAGCCGGCCGAGCGATGCCATCGCCCTTGCGCTGCGGACCAATGCGCCCATCTTCGCGAGCGAGGGCGTGCTGCGGAAGCAAACGTCCGAAGAACTGGAACAGTGGTTGGAAAACCTCAAGCCCGAAGATTTCGGGCGCGATGAGACGTGAGGCGGCACAGCCGTAGGCTCGCGACACAAGTATGGATACGCACGAGACGTCAGAACTCGTTCCGTTGAAGGTTCATGGGGTTCTCCCCGACCCCAACACGGAAACACAGATCGTCATCCTCCGGGACGAGCGAAACTCGGAAATCCTGCCGATTTGGGTCGGTGCGGCGGAGGGCAACGCGATTGATTTCGCGCTCAAGGGCGTGACCCCTCCACGACCGATGACCCACGACCTGATACGCAGCTTTACGGAGCACTTCAATACGACCATTACACGTGTGGTCGTCACGGACGTCAAGAACAGCACGTATTACGCGTCGATCCATCTCCAGGCGGGCGAGATCGAGCGAACGGTCGATTCCAGGCCCAGCGATGCGATCGCCTTGGCCCTGCGCACGAACAGCCCCATTTTCGTTACGCAGGAGGTGCTCAAGCGTCGCGGTGGTGGCAGCCTCGAGGCGTGGCTCGAGAGGTTCGAGGCCAAGGATTTCGGCAAGCACCAAGTTTAGCTCGGCCCGCGCCGAGCCTCTGACCTTCAACGAAAGACGGATCATGCAGACGCAAATTGAAACTCCGCGCACCGTTCAACGGAAGTGGCACGTGGTCGATGCTGATGGAAAGACCCTGGGGCGGCTGGCCTCCCGCATCGCCATTCTGTTGCGGGGCAAACACAAGCGCACCTTCACCCCGCACGTGGACTGTGGCGATCACGTGGTGGTCATCAACGCCGGGAAGGTGCGTCTCACCGGCAACAAGATGGAGACGAAAGTCTATCATCGCCACTCGGGCTACCCGGGTGGATTGAAATCGGTGGCGGCACGGCATCTGCACGAAAAGAAACCGACCGCGCTGGTGACGAACGCCGTCAAGGGTATGCTGCCCAAGAATCACCTTGGCAGGCAGATGGCGAAAAAATTGAGAGTCTACGCCGGGGCGACGCATCCCCATCAGCCACAGCGTCCTGAGCCGATGCAGCTTTAATTCCGCTTGCAGCGTGTCTGAGAGGAGGACCGAAGGACGATGGCAGTCACAGCCGAATACGCGACCGGAAAGAGAAAAAATTCGATCGCCCGTGCCTGGCTTTCACCAGGGAGCGGCGAAATCACGGTGAACTCCAGAACGTTCGATCATTACTTTCCCACGTCCTGGGTGAGAGCGAGCATTCAATCTCCGCTGGACGCCGCCGGCGTAAACGGACAGTACAACGTGAAGGCGACCATCCGGGGAGGCGGCACGATCGGCCAGGCCGGCGCGCTTCGCCATGCCATCGCGCGCGCGCTCGTCGCGCTCAATCCGGCCTTGCGGGAGCAGCTCAAGAAGGAGGGCTATCTCACTCGTGATGCTCGCGTCAAAGAGCGGAAGAAGTACGGGCAAAAAGGAGCCAGGAAGCGCTTCCAGTATTCGAAGCGATAAGCACTGGGGACCGGGTTTAACAAAAAAGGAAGGCCCCAGGGCCTTCCTTTTTTTTATGCGCGCTGCACAGCATCATGCGGCTCACAGGATTCCCTCTCCTGCGCAACGGAGGAGAGGGAAGTTCGTTGGTTCCATGCACTCGCGCCGAGGAGGGCGAGTCCTTTTGTGGTTCAAGCACATCACGAGCGAGACCGTAAGGGGTAGGTTAGATGGCAGCCGATGAGCGGATCAACGTGGCGGTGGTCGGAGCCAGTGGGTATACCGGCGTGGAGTTGCTGCGCCTCATCACGTTGCACCCCCGGTTCCGACTGGTCGCGGTGACCTCTGAAAAGTCCTCGGGCAAGTCGGTGGCGGAGGTGTTTCCCCACCTGGCGACACGCGTGCCGCTCGCGTTCGAGGCTCTGGAGCCGGACGTGATCGCCAAGCGGGCGGACGCGGTCTTCCTCGCCCTTCCGCACAGCAAGTCCTTCGAGCCGGTGGCGGCCTGCGTGGGGGCGAAGAAAAAGGTCGTCGATCTCAGCGCGGATTTCCGTTTGAAGGATGCGGCACAGTACGAGCGGTGGTACGGGACCACGCATCCCTATCCGGCCCTGCTCAAGGAGGCGGTCTACGGTCTGCCCGAGCTGCACCGCGAGGAGATCCGCCGCGCCAGCCTTGTGGCCTCCCCGGGCTGCTACCCGACGGCTACCATCCTTCAACTGGCGCCACTGGTCTCACGCGGACTCGTGCAAGCCGGCTCGATCGTCATCGACGCGAAGTCGGGCGTGTCGGGCGCCGGTCGGAGCCCGTCGCTTCCGTACCACTTTCCCGAGGCGCACGAGTCCATCGAGGCCTACAAGGTCGGCACCCATCGGCACACTCCGGAGATCGAACAGGAACTCAAGGCGGAAGTCGTGTTCACGCCGCACCTGGTTCCGATGAACCGCGGCATCCTGAGCACCGCCTACTGCCGCCTGACCGAATCTGTCGATCGGAGGGGCTTGGTGAGCCTGTATCGGGAATTCTTCAAAGGCGAACCCTTCGTGCGTCTCGAGGAGGGCGACCGCTCCGCCAATCCGCGCCACGTGCGGGGGTCGAACTTCTGCGACCTCGCGGTCTTTCAGGAGGCACGGTCCGGCCTCGCGATTACGACCGCCGCGCTCGACAACCTGGTCAAGGGTGCGGCTGGCCAAGCCATCCAGGCCATGAACCTCATGCTGGGCCTGCCGGAGGATCTCGGCCTCCAGGGCCCCGGACTGTACCCATGATACCGTGCCCGCCCTACGTGCCCACCCTCCGATTCCACCGATGAGCGCGGACAACTTCACGCCGGTCCGCGGCGGGGTGACCGCACCGGTCGGATTTCTCGCCGCGGGCCTCCACGCCGGCATCAAGAAGGGTCCGCATCTGGACCTGGCGCTCATTGTGTCGGCACGGGAAGGTCCGATCGCGGGATTATTTACCACGAACCGGGTACCGGCAGCGCCCGTAGTGCTTGACCGCCTCCATCTGCGGCGAGGCCTCGGTCAAGCGATCGTGGTGAACAGCGGCAATGCGAATGCCTGCACCGGCAAGGCAGGATTGGGCCATGCTGTCGAGATGGCTGCCCTGGTGGCGAACGGTTTGCAGGCTCCGCTCCGTTCCGTATTCGTCGGGTCAACCGGCGTAATCGGTCAACCCCTCCCCATGGGGCCGATCAGGCGGGGCATCCCCCGATTGATCGGCAAGCTGAGACGCGCGGGGAGCGGGGAAGCGGCACGCGCCATTCTGACAACTGACACTCGGGCGAAAGAGACCGCGATGCAAGCGCGGGTCGGCGGGCGTTTGATCACCATCGGTGGAATGGCGAAGGGCGCCGGCATGATCCATCCCGACATGGCCACCATGCTGGCCTACGTCACGACCGACGCCACCCTCTCACGTGCCGCTCTCCAGCAGGCGCTGCGCGGGGCGGTCCGGGAGTCGTTCAACTGCATCACGATCGACGGTGATACGAGCACGAACGACACGGTTCTCTGTTTGGCCAATGGCATGGCGGGAAACAAGCCGTTGAAGCCGGGCTCGTCCGGCTATCGGGTGTTTCAGCGGATGCTCACCGCAGTCTGCCGGCATCTGGCGCTTGAGGTCTGTCGGGACGGGGAAGGGGTCACGAAGCTCGTCCAGGTGGTGGTCACGGGGGCCAGGACCGAGGCGGACGCGGTACGGGTGGCGCGGACCATCGGGACCTCGACGCTGGTCAAAACCGCCTTGTTCGGAGAGGATGCCAACTGGGGTCGCATCATCGCGGCCGCCGGGCGGTCGGGCGCCGTCGTGGATCCGGCCCGACTCGACCTGAGCTTCGAGCGGGTGCCGATCCTCAAGCGGGGGGCACCCGTGGGCAAGGCCGCCGAGCGCAAGGTCTCAGCCATTGTGCGGCGGAAGGAGTTTACGATCACCCTGGACCTCCGGCTCGGGAGAGGACGGGCACGGGTCTGGACGACCGATCTCTCGTACGATTATGTGCGGACCAATGCGAGCTACAGGACGTGACTCTTGGTGGCTTGCAAACTGCGTGGACTTGTGCTAGCGTTTCAAGCCTTTAGGTGTTTTTTTCTCCTGAATTCGTCTGTCCCGCGGCTCAGAAGCCCACGGATCACACGGCCCGCACGTGGCGGGCTTTTCTCACATCAAATTCGCACCGGCGTGATGCGCACGCCGCGTGGCTTGGGAACAAGGGACCACCGAGCCCTCGCCGTCGATTGGCGGCGCTCCGCAAGCCTGAAGGGGGGTGAAGGCATGGCGATCATCAGCATCAAGGAGTTGCTCGAGGCCGGGGTCCACTTCGGCCATCAGACGAATCGTTGGAACCCGAAGATGAAACGTTTCATTTTCGGGGAACGCAACGGGATCTACATTATCGATTTGCAGCAGACTGTGTCACGATTCGAGGCCGCCTATGCCTTCGTCCGGGACACGGTTGCGGCCGGCGAATCGGTGCTGTTCGTGGGGACCAAGACCCAGGCAACGGACATCCTCGAGGAAGAAACCAAGCGGGCCGGGATGTATTACGTGACCCAGCGCTGGCTGGGTGGGATGCTGACCAACTTTAAAACGATCCGTCGCAGCATCGACAAGCTGAAAAAGTGGGAAAACATTCTGGCGGATTCCACCAATCAGCACGGATTGACCAAGAAAGAGCTGGGACAGATGCACAAGGAGTCCCTCAAGCTCGACAAATACCTCTGCGGCATCAAGAACATGACCGCGTTACCCGGCTGCGTCTTTATCCTGGACACGCGCATCGAGCACATCGCGGTGCGCGAGGCCAACCGCTTGCACATCCCCGTGGTGGCCATCGTGGACACCAATTGCGATCCCGAGTTCATCGACTACCCCATTCCCGGCAACGACGATGCCATTCGCGCCATCAAGCTGATCACGTCCCGGATTGCGGATGCCTGCATTGAGGGCATGCACCTGAAAACCCAGCGCGAAGAGGTCGAGGTGCCGGAAGCCATCATGCCGGTGGGCATGGAGAGTGTCTCGGCGACCTAGTTCCGCTCGAACAACGAACCACAATACCGCTGCATTTTTCCGTACCGATTTCACGGAAGTGAGGAGATGACCGAACATGGCGGATACTGCACTCGTCAAGGAACTGCGAGACAAGACCGGCGCCGGCATCCTGGACTGTCAGAAGGCCCTTCGGGAGTCCGGCGACGACGTCGCCAAAGCCATCGATTACCTTCGGCAGAAAGGGTTGGCGGCGGCGGAGAAGAAGGCCGGCCGGGAGACCAATCAGGGCGTGATCGGAGCCTACATTCATTCGGGGAACAAGATCGGGGTCCTCATCGAAGTCAACTGCGAGACGGATTTCGTCGCGAAGAATGACGAGTTCCAGGCACTCGTCAAGGATCTCTCCCTGCAGGTCGCCGCGTCCAGCCCGAGCTACGTCAAACGCGAGGATGTGCCGGCCGACGTTATCGAGAAGGAAAAGACAATCTACCAGGCGCAGGCCAAGGAAATGGGCAAGCCCGCCGGGGCGTGGCCCAAGATCGTCGACGGCAAGCTCGAAAAATTCTTCCAGGAGAGCTGCCTGCTGGAGCAGGCCTACATTCGAGATCCCAACGTCAACGTCAAGGACGTGCTGGCGCAAAAGATCGCCAAGATCGGCGAAAACATCACGGTTCGCCGGTTCACTCGTTATCAGCTCGGCCAGGCATGAGCGCTGCCAAGTACCGGCGGATTCTTCTTAAGATCAGCGGGGAGATTCTGGCCGGTGAGCAGGGGTACGGAATCCAGCCGGCGGTGCTGGAGAATCTCGCCGGCGAGGTTGCGGGTGTCTGCGACCGGGGCGTCCAAGTGGCCCTCGTCATCGGCGGCGGCAACATTTTTCGAGGCATCGCGGCCAGTGCGAAAGGGATGGAGCGGGCCTCGGCCGATTACATGGGCATGCTTGCGACGGTGCTGAACGCCCTGGCGCTCCAGAATGCCCTGGAACGAACGGGCGTTGCGACGCGCGTGCAATCGGCTATCGAAATGCGCCAACTGGCGGAAGGCTACATCCGTCGCCGCGCGATCCGGCACCTGGAGAAAAAGCGCGTCGTCATCTTCGCCGGAGGAACGGGCAACCCGTACTTCTCGACCGACACCGCCGCGGCCCTTCGGGCGATGGAGATCGGAGCCGAGGTGATCATGAAGGGCACGAAGGTGAACGGCATCTTCGAGGCCGACCCGCTCACGAATCCGAAGGCCAAGATGTTCGCAGAGCTCCCCTTTCTGTCGATTCTCAACAAAAACCTCAAAGTGATGGACTCGACGGCGATCACCCTGTGCATGGACAACAACCTGCCTCTGATCGTGTTCAATTTGAAGGAACCAGGGAATCTCATGCGAATTGTGCAGGGTGATCGCATCGGGACACTCGTCACGGCGACCAGCCTGTAGGAGCGCGATAGCCATGTCATCCCACGTCAAAGATGCCGGCACACGGATGGATGGAGCAATCGAGCACTTGAAGCGCGAGCTATCGGGGCTACGGACGGGCCGTGCCTCGTTGTCGCTACTGGATTCGATTCGAATCGACTATTTCGGCACACCCACGCCACTCAAGCAGGTGGCCAATCTGTCCGTGCCGGAAAGCCGGTTAATCGCGATTCAACCCTGGGACCCCTCGCAGATCAAAGACATTGAGAAAGCGGTCCTGGCGTCGGGCTTGGGATTGACGCCTTCGAACGACGGCAAGGTCATTCGGCTGCCCCTGCCGCCCTTGACCGAGGAACGGCGCAAGGAGCTGATCAAAGTCTGCAAGAAGCATGGCGAGGACACGAAAGTTCACCTGCGGGCCATCCGCCGGGAAAAGAACGAGGAATTGAAAAAGCTGCAGAAAGAGTCCAAAATGACCGAAGACGAGCTCAGAAAGTCGGAAGCGGAAGTCCAGAAGCTGACCGATCAGTACGTACAGACCGTCGACCAGGTCCTCAAGAAGAAGGAGGAGGAAATCCTGGAAGTGTGAGGTGATCTCCCTGCCTGCTCAACCCGCCCGCCGCGCATCCGAACAATCCGGCACCAGACCTCCTACCGTGGCTCTCATTGACCTGGCTGCCCTCGCGCACAATGTGGCCGTCGTGCGCCGCGCTATTCCTTCGTCCTGCCAGATCATTGCCGTGGTCAAGGCCGACGCCTACGGCCATGGCGCCGCGCAGGTGGCCCAGGCCCTGTCCCGAATGGGGGTGACGCGTTTCGCCGTGGCCACTTTCGCTGAAGGAGTCTTGCTCAGAAAGGCTCGCCTCTCGTCCCCCGTCCTGGTGATGGGCGGGATGCAGCCGGAAGACTATCGGGCCGCCGTCGCCCACCGGCTGACGCCCGTCGTGCACGATCGGTCGCAGCTTGCCGCGCTCGCGGGGGTCCTGCGTCGGCGCGCCCGCCCCTACCCAATACACCTCAAGGTGGATACGGGAATGAGCCGGCTCGGTCTCTCCGTTGAAGACGTCGCCGCCGTGCTGCAAGAGTCGGACTGGCGTCACCGCCTCCAGGTGGAGGGCCTCATGACCCACCTCGCGGATGCAGACAACGCCGATCCCACGTTCACCGATCGGCAGCTCGATCGTTTTCGATCATTGGTCGAGACGGTCACGACGATGGGCCTGCGCATCCCCTTGATTCATGCCGCGAACAGCGCCGCGGTCCTGCGACACCCTGCCTCGCATTTCTCCGCGGTCCGCCCTGGCCTGATGCTCTACGGCTACCACACGCTGGCCGACGGCGAGTCGTCTCCTGACCTGGCACCCATCCTCACGCTGACCACGAAGGTCGTCCAGGTGAGGCGCGTCGCGCAGGGCGACAGCATCAGCTACAATCGGACCCATGTCGCCAGCCGACCGTCTCGTATCGCGGTGCTGCCTGTGGGCTATGCGGACGGATACAACCGCCTGCTGTCAAATCGAGGAGCCGTGCTCCTGGAGGGGCAGCGCGCCCCCATCGTGGGCCGGATCTGTATGGATCTGACCATGGTGGATGTGACGGAAATCCCCGCGGTGCGCACGGGATCGGAGGCCGTGTTGATCGGGGCGCAAGGCGAGCTTCGCGTGACGGCCGACGACCTGGCCGCTCTGATCGGGACCATTCCGTACGAAATCTTGTGTGCGATCGGACCCCGTGTCCCGCGGATCTACCTCCCCTCCTCCCCCTAGCGCATCTTCAATATCCTGGGCGCATGGGCACGGGACCACGCCGACGCCCATGTTTGGTCACGAGACAGTTCCAATGCAATGACGGACGGATCAGTTCTGTGCGCAGATCTCTGCACGGGCATGGAGTTGCATGAAACCCAACGCATCGAGCTTTTCTTGAAGCCAATTCCAGGACCGCGGGGGAAGGCTGAGCGCCGGCTCCCACGGTTCCGCCCGTTGCAAGTAGGAGCAACGGTCCGGGGGTCCCCGTGATGCGCTGTGCGAGTGGTGTGCTGTCCCTGTCCTCACGGCGGGTGGAACGGCATCCGCCGGTCTGCAGCCCCCCCCCCGGCCCTCTCCCCAAGAGAAGAGGGAGGATTCACGGTCGCTCCGGGAGGCGCGGGATGCGCGAGTCCGGGACGGCTGTGGCCCTCGCGCCGTCCGGACAGCCTGCACGGGGGACCCTGGAGAGCTAGAATATTTTCGGATTCAGGG
>JBFISJ010000112.1:0-8803 GCA_041608595.1 Nitrospiraceae bacterium | reverse complement strand
TCGCGCGGTCGCAGCCGCTTCTAGTTCTCCATCCCTGGAAGCACGGAAACGGAAGGGGGCGCTCCAGCAGCGCCCCCTTCCTCTGTCTACCCACGGGCAGGGACCTTCGTCGCTTGTGGTCCCGCTCGCCGGACTCGTTTTCCCCACGGGGTCCGGCCCATCCCGTCGCCAAGCTGGCTTTCCCAACCTGCAGTAAAAATCGATAGCCCTACTTACAATAACTCGACGAACGCCTCGGGTGCGAAGGTACCGGAGGGCGAGGCGCCTATTTTGTTGCACAATTTCAAGGTTGTCTGTAGAAGGAAATTAGGGAAGCGCTGTGGCGAGTGAAGTCGACCATCTCGGGTTCGTGACCGCTGGGGGCCTCCTGGCTTACGGCGAAACGCTGGTCCGCCGCGAGGCCGGGGAGGGCATTACCCTACCCCCTGCGGCGCCTGAGACCAAAGATCGCGCCCGGAAGGTCGAGCCTGCGAGGGAGGCGCTCCGCGCCCTCGTGCGCCGGGCCCAGGCGGGATTTTCCGGCGCGGAGGCCTATCGAGCGGCCAGGAGCGCCGTCATCGCCGACGCCTGCGGCGGAGACGAGCTGATTTTTTATGCGGCCTGGAACACCCTGCTCGCGCAGGACGAGCTCGCGGCGCTCTACCGCGCGCCGATCGGCCATGTGCAAAAGCCGACGCTCCGCCGCCCGCCGGCCATCGTGCCTCGTGCGCACCTGACGCCGCAGCTCGCCGAAGGCCGGATCGTGCTGGATCTCGGCGATGACCGCTTCTGGTTGTTGCCCCGCGATCTCACCGGCCGCACGATCCTGTTTGCGATGCGGCACGGCATCTCCAGGGTCGAGAGCAAGACGCACCGGGTCGGCTGCCGGCTGGCCAACGTCCTTGATCCCGATCGTGGCGTCAAGCGTGCGGACGCGGTGGGTCAAGCCCTGGCCCGCATGCTGGGCGTCGTCGGCCAGCAACTACAATACCTCCAGGTTGAGAACTACCTCGATCCCCGCCAGTTCGTGCACCTCGTCAGCCACAGCCCGAACACCACCGAGCTTCTGTCGCGGGTGATGGGGGGCGTCATGCCGGGGCAATCGCCATCCAGTGCCCCGATTCCCGCGGCGGCGCTGGACTCCCAGGACTTCGGCTGGGTCACCGGGATGGAGAAGCAGCGGGAAACGGAAGACGCGGCGCGGGCCTTCGGCGTGGACGGCCAGACGGCGAAGCGCTTGCTCAAACATCCGCTCTACTGCTACCCAGGCGGCAACTCATTCTTCGACGTCTATGTGCAGGTCGTGGACGGCCTCCACCAGGTGGCCCGGGAGCAGGAGGGGCGCGTCGCGTGCCTGTATACGCACAGCTCCACGCTCCGGGCCTTGATCATCTACCTCGATGCACGCCCGTTTCGTGAGGCCTTCGCCGAATACGGCGAGTACAAGGAAGGACAGGACAACGTCGTGCTCCTCACGCATGAGCACGGCCAGCTGTCCGGTTACTCCGCCGCCGTCGGCTTGTCGGAACGGGAGCGGGTCGAGCGCGAGGCCTGGGTGGCCACCGAGCGTGAGCGCCGGGATCGGGTGACGCTCAGGCCCCGGCAGCTCAAGCGGCTCGTGGCGCTGGTCTCCGGCGGCGATTTCGCCGGCGCCGGCGCGGCGCTCAAGGAGCTCGCCGTGACCGGCCATCGCTACGGCCTCGAGGTCTTCTTTGCCCGGCACGGATTCCTGGGCCTCGCGAACAATTGGATCGAGAAGGTGACCGAGACCGGTACGCGGATGCTCAGCAGCCATCCCAGCAGCCCGATCGGGAGCAGCCGGTTCGAGGAGTTCAAGGACGACCACGTCCAGCAGGTCGCCGTCCGCAACCTTGCGCCCTATCTCGAGGACGGCGCGGTCGTTGTGATGGGTGGCGACGGAAGCCTCCGCGGCGCGCGGGCGATGTTTGAAGCTTTCGGGACCCAGGTCGTCGGCATTCCGGGATCCATCGACAACAACCTCGCGGGCACGACGGCGCTCGGCTTTCACTCCGCCGTCGCACTGGCGAACCAGTCCATCGAATCCTTGAAGGCGACCAGCGCTGCGATGGGCAGCATCTTTTTCGTCGAGGTCATGGGGGCGGGCTCGGGCCACCTGGCGCTCGCCTGTGCGTACCAGGCTCGCGCGGAGGGCGTGTTGGTCAACGAGCATCCCGACCCCGACGCCTACATCGAGCAGATCATGCTGGGTACGCTGAAGCGCTCGCTGGGTGTCCCGAACAAGAGCCATCTTTTCATTGTCGCGGAGCGGACCCCGCATCGCCATCATCCCGACGGCGGCGTCCATGGGCTCGTGGATTACGTGGCGGGCGCGGTGACGCGATGGCCGCACGGCGAGACCGGTCCCGGCCCCTATGCCCTCCCGGCGGCGACGAAGGCCACGATCCTCGGCCACACGCTGCGCGGCGCGCCGCCGACCCCGGAGGACAAAGCCATCGCCCAGCACCTGGCGTACGAGGCGGTACGCCGCCTCGTGGAGCAGCCGGACAGCGTGGTGGGTTGCATGCTCGCCTCCCGCGACTCCGCGATCGGCGTCATTCCCCTTCACAGCGTCCAGGCGAAGCCCTTCGACTGGGAGCTCTTCGCCCGCATGCACGGCACTGACCTTGCCGGCGGCGTCTGATCCTGTCCACCTCCTTGCCATCCCCGCGTTCGCATCGCTTGTCTGATGTCCACGATCGGCGTAGCATCTGCCCGATCGGTAACCATGCGCAATCGAGCTCTATGCCTCGCTCTGCTGCTTTCCGTCGTGTCGGTGGCCTCGTTCGCGACGGTCCAGTCTGACTCGTCACGTCTGATCGCCGAACGCGTCACTGTCGGGAGCGCGCCGACCGAGGCCGGCCTGGAGAAGGAATTCAGCAGGACCCGGGAAACGCTGCGAGATTCGCCCGACTTTCAGAAGGGTGACGCGGGGTCTCATTACCGGTTGGGGAAAAAGCTTCACCACGCCGGGGATCTGACGGGAGCGGCGGAGGAGTTCCGGGCCGCGATTCGATTGAATCCGAATTTTGCGGACGCCTATCGGCAACTGGGCGTCGTGCTCCTGGACCGGCACGACTTTGCCCGCGCCGCGGATGCGTTTCGGAATTCCCTCCGCCTGCAGGTCGGCGATGCCCAGACCTTCTACTGGTTGGGCCGCGCGCTTATGGCACAAGGCGAGTGGGTCGGCGCAAGCGACGCGTTGATGAAGGCCGCGGAGCTGAACCAGGAGGACGCCGAAGCCTACGCGGATCTCGGTCTTGTTCGGATGGTGCAGGGCGATCTCCGCGGGGCCGGCGCCGCGCTCCGCGCCGCCATTGGGCTGAATCCGAGCCACGCCAACGCCCACCACCTGCTCGATACGCTGCGAGAGTTTCGTGACGACCCCGAGGAGGTCGCTCGATCCGCACGCCAGATTCTCAGCACGCTTTTCGAGAGAGAATAACGACCGGCGCCTTTGCCCGGCGTCATGGAACCCAGTCCGGCTGGGTCTCTCGGGAGGACAGGACCAGGACTTGAACGTGCAGGACGGTCGATTGGGGCTGATCCCAGGTCCTGAGAAACATGAGCTGGCGATCCCGGATCCTGATCTTGCCGGCGAAGGCCCACCCCGGCTCCGGGGGCATCTCAGCCGTCACGCAGGTCCGGGCACAAAGTTGAATGAACGGATGTCCGGGATCGCCGGCACCGTAGACCCAAACCGCGTAGCGGCCTCCCGGCACCTGTGCGGTGACGGTCAGGGGGGCCACGCCGAGCGTGGGAAGCCTGAAGAGCACCACGCGGTCAGCCTCCTCGCGCGGCACGCCGCACTCGCTCGCGATGGAGTAGACCCAGAAGCTGAATTCCCCGTCCGCCGCCGCGCATTCTCCTCGGCTGACCTGCACGCCCCCCTTCCACTCCGACGCCCGGATGATCTGCAACACGCCAGGCTCTTGCTCCGACTCAGCCTGGGGCTTCGTTTCGGTCGAGGGCGCTGTCGCGGCGCTCGGCATGAGTGGGGCTGCTGCCAGCAGGAACGCGAAGAAGACGCTTGCGCAAATGATTTCGGCCCATCGTTCCATCTCGACACACGCTTTTAAGCCAAACGTGACGCATCGGTCAACGTCGTCTCCAAGCTCAGCCGAGGGAAGATCCGTCAGGCTGCAGGTTCCCGACCGGCGGGGCTTGTATGTCTGTGTGGTGGTGGAAGGTCTTGAGCCGAATCACATGAGCCGTCTCGAACGCTCATTTCCATTCTTGAGGCACCTTCTTGACCTGCGACAGGTCGTAACCCTCTGAGGAAATGACGTCCAGGAGCCGCTGATACTCCGACTCTGAAATCTGCGGCGTCCGCGCCATGAGCCAGACATAATCGCGCTTGGTCCGACCGATGATGGTCCGGCTGTACGTCTCATCGACGTAGACAATGCGGTACTCGGCCTTGAAGGGCCAGAGAAATTGCATGCCCCACACGGCGTTCGACTCCTCGTCCACGATGTACCCTGTCGGGTGATAGGCTTTCCGCTCGCCGTCGAAGGCGTCCTCGCGGAAGGTGAAGGTCGTGGCGATCGTACCATCCTCATTCAGCCGGTAGGACTCCACGGCGTTGTGGGCCCCGGTCTCGATGAAGGTTGGGATATTGGCGATGACGTACCAATCGCCCATGAAGCGCTCGAGGTCGACGTGATCCGCGGTTCGAATGGGCGGCGGACTGCTGCACCCCGCGAGAACGATCGCGATCATGCCGAGAACGATGTGCGTCGCCATGCCGGCCATGCTTCTCCTATTGCAGTTGATAGAACAGCTTCCCACCGTCGCTGGTCGTCGATTGCAGCGCCACCCATTCACGGTTCTCGGTGTACCAGAGATCGATCGTGAACTTCTCACTCTTGATCCGGTGGTGCTCGGTGTGCACAGGCGTTCCCCGCACCGTGATCGTTTCCTTGCCCACCGTCGAGATCTCCACCCTCTGCAGCTCGCCGGTCTGCGAATTCAGCAGCCGGCTGTCACGAAACCAGTCCGGATTCCAGTAGGCATAGGTCTTGACGCATCCCTCCACCGTTCTCCGCCCCTCATGGGTCTCCAGCCTGAGTCGCCCGTCTTGGTACCGGCCGCGCACAAAGAATTCGTCCCCATTGTCGTTCGTCTGTGCGCGCATTTCGTGCAGGCACTGTCCCTCCCAGACCTCCACGTTGGAGTGCCGGTACGAGTAGGCGGTGAACAGCCAGAACTTCACGTCGAAGCTGGCGTCCACTTGCACCCGCGTCCGATCCCCCTCCGCCGACACCATGAAGCGTTGCGTGCCGATCTCCTCGTCGTCGAGCAACACCTTGAAGTCGTAAATCTTTTGCGTGCCGGCCAGGGCCGGAGGGGCGAGCCAGAGCACGACGCCGAGGCAGGCGAGCAGCACGATACGGGAGGACCGCGCGGTCATCATGAGGCGAGCTCGTGGGAGCGCGGCTGCCCGTTCACTTTTTTGGGAGGACCGGGGATGAAGGCGTTCGTTCTCTTGATGTACTCCCGGTAGGCGGGACGGCGCTCGACAATGGTCTGCTCGAGCAGCGTGACACCAGAAAACTTCAGAAGCATGTAGGTCAGCAGGAGCGGTCCCACGATCGTCCACCAGGCCCCGACCGGCACGGCGAACACATAGAAGCCCCACCAGATGAGGCACTCCCCAAAGTAATTCGGGTGGCGGGTGTAGCGCCAGAGACCCCGGTCCATCACCTTGCCGCGATTCGCGGGATTCGAGGTGAACCGCGCCAGTTGCCAGTCTCCCACCGTTTCGAAGGTCATCCCCACGGTCCAGAGCGCGACCGCCAGCATGTCGACCGCGGTCATTTCGATGGGGACGGTCAGGGCCGCCCAGAGCGGCATGGAGATGATCCACGCCAGCACCGCCTGAAAAATAAAAATGATCCCCAAACTCTTGAGCGCGAAATTCGGCTCGTACTTCTGCCTAATGTCCCGATAGCGCCGATCCTCAAGCTCACCCCAATTCCGCCACATGATGTGGACCGAAAGGCGAAGCGCCCAGAGCAAGACCAGCGTCAGGATCAGCGACGAGCGAGAGGTGTAGGGCTCGATCGCGCTGGAGTAGACGACGGCGGCGGCGAGGAGCATCAAGGACCAGACGCCGTCGACGATGCTCACGTCCCGCTTGACGAGGCTGATGATCCACGTGAGCGTCGCCAGCGCGAGCACCGCACCGAGTCCCATCGCATAGACCGAGAAGCTCATAGGATCCTCCCGTTCAGCACCTGCGCGTAGCCGTCGAGGCGGGCGGACAGCGCCATCAGCACGGGCGTAAAGATCGCCCACCCGACGGCCAGGGCCAGCAGCGCCGCGGTTACATCGCCGAATTCCAGCGCGCCCAGTCGATGGCCCCCGTAATAGGCCAGCGGTCCCCCCGCCGCACCGGCGAGCGCGGCGATCAGCCACCGCCCGCGCAGCCAGCGCAGGGAAATGTTCAAAATCGTCGCGAAGAGCGCCCACATGAGCACGATCCAATAGGGAGCGGTGTTCGGGAGGAGAATCCCGGAGGGATACCGCAGCCACTCCGTCCACACCAGCAGGCTGTCGAAGAGGGCGCCGATCCCCACGGCAATCAGAATCAGCTTGATCTCGGCCTCACGCTGGTCCGCCCGCACCAGATGAAATCCGACGATCGAGACCGCGACGAGCGCGCCGATCCAGGGCATGTGCGCGGCGCCGCTCAGCACGCAGGCAAACCACCCGACTTGAAAGAGCACGAGGTTCGTGAGGATCATGATCGTGCGCTTGTCCATTAGTGATCCCGCCCCCCACTTCCCCCGTGAAACAAGGCGCGTCTGAAAAGGGTACTAGGTCGTCACCGGCCTTTCCAACAGATAGTGACCGACCCACCACTGCCGGCCCTCGTCGTAGCCGAAAAGCTCGGCGCAGGCCATGAAGAAGACGCGCCACCGCATCCACCAGGTTCGTGCATCGGCTTCCCCATAGGTCTCGATGAAGAGCGGCCACAGTGCGTCGCGATTTGCGTCCATGTTGACCAGCCACGCGTTCGCCGTCTTCTCGTAATGCATCCCTGCCCAGCGCCAGCGGTGCAGGACCTTCAAATGATCCTGAAAGGCGAGGGGCAGGTCGTCACTCGGCATCATGCCGCCGGTGAAAAAATACCGACTCATCCAGTCGCTTGGCCCCCTGTCCTCGAACACGTAGGGCACGGCTCGATGCACGAAGACGTGCATGAAGAAGAAGCCGCCCGGCTTGAGCCAGTGGGACACGCGCGCAAAGAGCCCCGGCCAGTTTCGCATGTGCTCGAACATCTCGACCGACACGACGCGATCGAATTGCCCGGGTTCGGCCTGGAACACGTTCATATCACGCGTCAGGACGCGCACATTATCAAGGCCTCTCGCAGCGGCCTGGGCCATGATGTGCTCGCGCTGCGAGCTCGAATTGGACACGGCCGTGATGGTGCTCTTCGGATACTGGGCGCCCATCCAGAGCGTCAGGGATCCCCACCCGCACCCCAGCTCGAGAATTGATTGGCCGTCTTCGAGTTCCGCGTGCCGGCTCGTCTCCTGTAAAGCCGCCGCTTCGGCGTCGGCCAGGGTCCTGGCGCCGACGGGCCAGAGGGCGCTGCTGTACTTCATGTGAGGCCCCAATACCATCTTGAAGAAACCGGCCGGCACCTCGTAATGCTGTTCGTTGGCTTTGTCCGGGACCGGCGCGGTCGGCGCCTTGCGCATGTGCTCGATGAAGTCCGCCTTCAGCCTGGCGGCCATGGAGGGGTCCCCGGCATGGATCTCCTGGAGTCGCTGCCTCACCAGGCTGCGGATGCCGCGCCGGATCAACAGATCGGGCACCAGGCCGCGTTCGGTCAGGCTCAAGGCAAGGTGGCGCAGGTTTTTCATGAGAACCTTCTCGTTGATACGAGCATATGCTAATGGATATTCTGCTTCGTGCGACCTCAACCGCGCAACTCCTGATTGTGCCCGCCGCACATTTCCTGCTGCTCATTCATCCGCCCCCGTACATGATACGATCAGCCGCCCTCCCCCAGGGGCTCCATCCCTGCGGAACGATGCTCGAAGGGCCCTGTCCAAGGTTTTGGGGGCGCCCGCTGTCGAGATGGCGAGGCTTTGATTGTTTGAGCGGTGTGGACTAGACTCGGGGCCCCAAGAGCCGGGCGAGCGGGGGACGCTCAAGCCCCACAGAGATGAAGGAGGAAGTATGGTTTTGAAGATCGTCATCTTTTACGGCTCGGTCCGCTCCGAGCGGCAAGGCATCAAAGCGGCGCGCTTTATCGTGAACAAGTGCCGGGAACGGAAGCACGAGGTGACCTTGATCGACCCGAAGGAATACCCTTTGCCGCTGCTGGACAAGATGTACAAGGAATACGACCCCGACAAGGCGCCGCCGGTGCTCCAAAGGATGGCGAAGGTGATCATCCCCGCCGATGCCTATATCGTCGTGTCCGGCGAGTACAACCACACGATCCCGCCCGCGCTGGCCAACCTGATGGATCACTTTTTGGACGAATACTTCTGGAAGCCCTCCGGCATCGTCTGCTACTCCGCCGGCTCCTTCGGTGGCGTTCGAGCCTCCATCGCGCTGCGCTCGATGCTGGCGGAGATGGGGACATCCAGCATCCCCTCCGTCCTGCCGATCCCCCGCGTCCAGGATGCGTTCACCGATGACGGGACGCCGACCGACGAGCGGTACCACCAACGCGCGACAGAGTTCCTCGAGGAGCTGGAGTGGTATGCCCATGCGCTCCGTGAGGCGAGGTTGCGACCCTGCTCCCGGAGCGAATGTGCCGCGGCAACCCACGTGGCCTCCG
>JBFISJ010000111.1:0-8858 GCA_041608595.1 Nitrospiraceae bacterium | reverse complement strand
GCCGCGCGGCGGCTCCAGCGTGACCTCGGTCCCGTCGGCCGCCTTCAGGCGGTCCTTCAGCGGGTTGAACGTCAGATCTCCCGTGAACGCATAGGCCGTCACCACCTCGGGGCTGGCCAGGAACGAGAGCGTGTCGCTAATCCCGTCATTGCGCCCCGGGAAATTCCGGTTGAATGAGCTCACGATGGAATCCGCCCGACCCTTCACGCCGTCGGCGCGCTTCCACTGTCCGATGCAGGGCCCGCAGGCGTTGGCGAGGACCGTCGCGCCCATCTCCTCGAAGGTCTGCATGAAGCCTTCCCGCTTCATCGTGTGGTAAATCCGCTCTGACCCCGGCGTGACCAAAAACGGGGTTTTCGCCTTAAGGCCCGCTTTCAGCCCCTGGCGGGCGATATGGGCGGACCGCCCGATGTCCTCGTAGGACGAGTTCGTGCAGCTCCCGATGAGGGCCGCTTTGAGCTGGACCGGATATCCCTTTTCCTTCGCTTCGGCCGCCATCTTCGAGATGGGCCTCGCCAGATCGGGTGTGTGCGGCCCGACGACGTGCGGCTCGAGCGTCGACAGATCGATCTCCACGATCTGGTCGTAATACTTCTCCGGAGACTTCAGCACCTCGGGGTCCGGCGTGAGGTGCTCGCGGTTGGCCTGGGCGAGCTTCGCGACATCCGCGCGATCCATGATGGTGAGGTAATCCACCATCTTCTGATCGAACGGGAAGATGGAGGTCGTCGCGCCAAGTTCGGCGCCCATGTTGGTGATCGTCCCCTTTCCGGTCGCGCTGATCGACTCCGCCCCCGGCCCGAAATACTCGACGATCTTGTTGGTGCCACCTTTGACCGTCAGGAGCCCGCAGACGTAAAGGATGACGTCTTTGGGCGAGGCCCATCCGCTCAGCTTCCCCGTTAACCGGATGCCGATGAGCTTGGGATGGAGCACTTCCCAAGGCAGTCCGGCCATCACCTCCCCCGCATCTGCGCCGCCGACGCCGATCGCCAGCATCCCGAGGCCGCCGCCGTTCGGCGTATGCGAGTCCGTCCCGATCATCAGGCCACCGGGAAAGGCGTAGTTCTCCAGCACGACCTGGTGAATGATCCCCGCACCTGGCTTCCAGAAACCGATGCCGTATTTCTTCGCCGCGGAGGCCAGGAAGTTGTACACCTCCTTGTTCTCATCCATTGCACGCAGGAGGTCCTTTTCAGACCCGATCTCGGCTCGAATCAGGTGGTCGCAATGGATCGTGCTCGGGACCGCAACCTTTTTCTTGTTCGCCTGCATGAACTGCAGCATGGCCATTTGCGCGGTGGCGTCCTGCATGGCCACGCGATCCGGACGCAAGGCGAGCATCGCTTTGCCCCGCTCCCAGACCTGCGTCTCGAGATTGTCCGCGTGAGACACCAGGATCTTCTCGGTCAAGGTGAGTGGACGTCCGAACTTCTTGCGGGCCTGAGCCAACCGCTCGTGCATGGCCCCGTAGACTTTTTTCACAATATCAAGCGACATACTCTTCTCCTGTACTTGTGTAGAGCCCGGGGCAAGGGGCCAGTGGCGAGGTGGGTTCCTTTCTCCCACTTGCCTCGAGCCTCGTGCCCCGCGCCGATTCTTATTTCAGTGGCGGCACTTCTCGCCGCTTGGGTGCCGCGTAATTCACCAGGTAGTCGAACAACCGGATCAACCGGCTCTCCTGCCGCCGCTGGTCGACCCAGTGCCCGATCAAGCCGATGGTCCTGGAGAGGATAAAGAACCCATTCAGACTGTCGACCGGGAAGCCCAGGTCGACGAGGACGGCCGCCATGGTGCCGTCCACGTTCAGGATCAGGTTGTCCTTCTTCGCCGAGGTGACCTTCTCGACCGCCAACGCAAAATCAAGGTGCGGCGTGGGAATCCCGACGCTTTTGACGTAGCCGACCAGCTCCTTCACCCTCTTGTCCGGATTCCGCAGGCTCTTCACGCGGTGGCCGATGCCGGGCACGGGGCCCACATTCTTTTTCATGTAGCCGAGGAAGTCTTCCACAGTCATTTTATTATCCACGGCGTGCTTGAAATAACGGCCCGCGTCGGTGACGGCGCCGCCGAAGCGGGGGCCGATCATGATCAAGCCGGCCGCGACCGCCTGGGACATGCCGATCCCCGCACAAGCGGCGATGATGGTCCCGAACGCCCCGCTGACACAGGGCCCGTGGTCCGCGGACAGCATCATGATGCGCTTGATGATCTCAGCCTCCTGCTTCGAGATGAGGCGTTTGTCCCAAAGGAGGCCGATCACGTGCGGGATCTCGTAGCCCTTGTTGATGAGCTCAGAGGCGGGATAGCCGTCGTACAGGGGCTCGTCCCCGCGGTCATCGCTGATGGTCGTCTTGACCAGCGGTGCGACCATGACTTCCCCAGACCTCATGCTTTCTTCCACGGTCTTGGGGAGCCTGGGCAGCTCGGCCGCGCTCAACTCGGGCACAGGGACCACCTGGCGCGTCTTGACCAGCTCCTCGTATACACTCTTGATGGCAGGGCCCAGGGCCCCGAACGTGTCCGGCACGATCGCGCCGCCTTTCTTGAACGCCTCCGCCTTGGCTCGTGCCGAGCCCTCGCCTTTCATGCCCTCTTTCGCGCCCGCGTGGCCGAACTTCATGCCCTTGGGCAGGCTCTCCTGACAGAACCCGGAGACCACGGACAGGAGCTTGATGCGGCGCTTCTTCGCCCCGAACCACTCCGCCGCCCGCTCCTCGAGGTCCCCGCCCATCTCGCCGACAATCACCACCGCCTTGGTCTGCGGATCCTTCTCGAACAGCTCCAGATAGCTGACGTAATCCGTTCCGGGATAGGCGTCGCCGCCGATCCCGATCGCGGTCGTGATGCCGTCGGCAAATTGGGAGCAGATCCAGATAATCTCGTTCGACAGCCCCCCGGACTTGGTAATCACGCCGAAGGACCCTTCGCGATACAGCTTGCAGGCCACAAGGTTGTCAAAGGCGCCGCCGATCACGCCCAGACGGCACTGACCGGCCGAGATGACACCGATCGAGGAGGGCCCGTTGAAAATCTTGCCCATCTTGGCAGCCTGGGAGCCGAGCAACTTGGCATCCTTTTCGGGGACACCCTCGGTGATCATGGAGATGAATTGTATTTTCGAGTCCTGCAGCGCCTCCATGCCAGCCGCGCAGGCCCGGTCCGCCCCGATATAGACCAGGCTGGTGTTGATCTGAGGATGCGCGGCGGTGGCATCGGCCACGCTCTTGTAAACAGGAATGGTGAGCAGGCCGCTGCCGTAGGGAACTTCGTTCGTCTTGCCGGCATCCGGGGGATAGACGAACGCCTCGATATTGAGCGGCTTCTTGATCATGTAGCAGAACTCCCCCATTCGCCGCGCCGCGTTCAACCCGGCGGCGCCCCCCTGAATGACTACCTTCGTGTCCTTCGTCGCCACGATACTCATTGGATGTCTCCCGAACTAATCAGCCATGAATGCTCACAGTGGTCGTGCGGACCGACGGCGCTCCCTCGCGGCGCGCCGCCCGGGGCTCAGCGCCCCGCGCTTTTCTCTAATGCCATATCGACGATATCCGTGAGGGGCGTCTTACGGTCGAACACGTGGATGTCGAACCCCTCCTGCTTGAGGGCTCTCATGGCCTCCAAGCCTTCCTGCTCGCGCGGCCCACCGCGCCGAACCCAGATCTTCACTCCGTTGAGTTTTCCGTCCGCCTTCGCCTTCCGGAATCCGGCGATAATGCCGCCGAAGGTCTTCTTGACGTCCGTGAAGTTGGCGATGGCGCCACCCACAATGATGTTCCTGATGCCCGGCAGGGAGCAGACCTTTTCGGTCAGCACCTCCACCGCCCAGTCAGGCGGATCGCCTGAGTATTCGGCGTAGTTGGCGAGCTTTCCCCCCCGCGCCACCACCGCATCGGAGTAATACACACTGGCGCCGCCGCCCGCGGGCAGCATGGCCGTGTCGCCGCCGGGGATCTCGATGAACTTAACGGAGCCTTTGATCTTGGAATCGACCGCCATGACCTCCAGCTCCGCCTGGCTGTAGGCGCGCCCGAACTCGGCGGCGAAGGGAAAACTCCAGTCGGGATGCCGGAACTTGGCGTCCGCGTCGAGCAGCGTGACGGCGTCGAGCGCCACCATGGCTCCGTCGGATTCGCGGACGACCAGGGGGTTAACCTCGAGGTATTGGGCGTCCTCGCTGTCGAAGCAGGCAAACATCTTGGTGCAGAACTCGGCAACTTTCTTGGCCGTGTCGCCGGAGAACCCGGCGCTTTTGGCGAGCTTCTCCACGGCCTCCGGGGACGGCGTCTGGCCGATCTCGACGGCGAGCTTCTTCACGCGGTCCCAGTTGGACTCGACCTCGATGCCCCCGCAGTTGGCGACCAGGATCTCCGTGCCTTCCCGGGTTGCCTGCACGGCCGCGTAATATTCTTCTTTGTGTGGGACCATCTCCGAGACGATCACCTGCGAGACTTTGATGCTGCCGACCTCCCGGCCCAGCATGTCACGCACCGCCGCCTGCGCCCCCGCCAGATCGAGCCCCACCTTCACAAGGCCGAGCTTCATGCGGGATCCCAAGGCCTCGTGCGCCTTGGCGACCAGCTTGGCTTTCTTCAGCCAGCCGTTCGCTTCGATCAGCTTCGTGAACTCGTCAAGGGAGTTGACAACGACGTAATCCGGAACGTTGATTCCCCACTTCTTCATGAGCCCCATCCCGGGGCCTTCGAGCACTTTGGCCATGATGTTCGCTCCTCGTCAACGCTGCCTCAAATGAGAAAGGGCGCCAGCTTAGCGGAAATACATGTCCTTCTCAATCCGCCGAAGGGCCTACCGGTGCCGAACAAAAGTCCCATCCGGACGAAGGCGACCTCCTTCGCGAGAAATTTCCCTAAGTGACTGTTTTTTAAATGGGATTGAGGAGTTTAAAGAATCAGGAACCGGCCCGTCAAGGGGAAAACCCCCGGGTTGGGCCGCTCCCTACCTCTTCCGCTGGCAGGTCGGGCAGTAGAACGAGGACCGTTCCCCCCGAAGGCGTCGGATTTTGGCTCCGCATGAGGCGGGGCAGGGTCGGCCCTCCCTGGCATACACGAGGTGGCACGTCTGGTACCGACCCTGGGTGCCATCCGGGGCCATGAAGTCTCTCACGCTGGAGCCCCCCTTCCCGATCGCCTCGACGAGCACCGACCGCATGGCTTGGAAGAGCCTCCGGACCGTCGGCGTGCGGAGCCGACTCGCCAGCCGATACGGGTGGAGGCGCGCGCGGTACAAGATCTCGTTGGCGTAGATGTTTCCGATGCCGGCAAGCACCTGTTGGTGCATGAGCAGGGCCTTCAGCCGACCGCGACGGGCTCCGACAAGCTCACGGAATCCCTGCCAGGTGATCGTCAGGGGGTCATGGCCGAAGCGACGTGCCTGGAAGCGACGCGTCTCGTCGGTGTTCAGCAGGTACACACGACCGAACCGGCGGGGATTCCAGTACCGGAGCTCCGGCTCGCGTCCACCTTCCAGCGTCAGGACGAGATGCGTGTGTTTCTGGTATCGATCGTGGGGGGCGCGGAATAACAGCAACCCGGTCATGCCCAGCTCGGCGATCAGGTAGCGCCGTTCGGCGTCCTGAGTGAAGGCAATCGCCACGCTTTTCCCGCACCGTGTGACCCCCACGATGCTCGCATCTTTGTACCAATCGATGGACTCCAGCCCCCGACGGATGATGTCCGGGCGCCCGATCCACCATCCCTTGAGGCACGCCCCGACGATCCGGTCGCGCAACTGCCGGGCCACCACTTCCGCCTCGGGGAGTTCTGGCATAGACGACGTGATCCCCTTGAGTCCGGCCTCCGGCTTGAGCCGGGTCAGGATTGGGCTCGGTCGCCCGCCGGGTGCCTGAGCTCGCGCACTTTTTGAATCGTTTCCTCCAGACCGGGGAGAGGGGTGGCGCCCGGCCGACGGGCTTTGACAAGCGCAAGCGCCTCAACATAGGGCAGCCCCGCGACACAGCACAAGTAGGCGATGGCGACCGAGACCGAGCGTCCCATTCCGGCGCGGCAGCAAATGAGCAGCTTCCGGTCGTCTCCCTGATCTTCCAGCCATCGAATCGCCGAATCGAGCGTGCTCGCGCTGACTTCGGCGAATTCCGTCAGCGGAATCTTTGCGAACGTGACGCCTTTGGGCGGCGCAATATCATATTCCTGCGCCAGGAACAGGACGCCGCCGATGAAGGCGGGTGGACGCTTGGCGTCTTCGACGTTCCCGACCGCGAGCGAGCTTGTGATCGCATGCATCGTTTTCCCTCACCTCTCACGCCCCACATTAAGGTTTCGATCAAGAAATGCAATATGTTTTTGCCGACCGTCTCGCATGGACTGGGCTTTTCGCCGCTTTTTCCCTTGACTGGCGTTGCAGAGGAACATCTCCCCCTGTATACTGCAAGGGCGTGGGCTTTGCGGTGAGCACGGGACAGCTCCAATGGGCACGGTCAGCGTTGAACAGGTCGAAAGCAGGCTCAGCAATCTCCGCTGCGCGGTGTGCAAGGCGAATGTATTCGGAATCGACCGGCGCACCATGCAGGCGGACGGGGAATGGAAGGGGGTCTGCAAGAAGTGCCGTTACAACTTTCCCCTGTATACGGACATGGACTTCTACCTGCGAACCCAGCCGGACATCCCCTACCATCTGAAGGAGATTCCCTGCCCGGCGTGCGAAGGCCGTGGGGTGTCCCTGGACTTCAGGGTCACCTTGTCTGTTCGTGAATCACATTATTTCGTGACCTGTCGGAAGTGCGGGCACCAGTTCCAGGAACGCTCGTCGTTGGAAAGCTTCGAATAGTCGGCATCGCCGGAGCCGATTGCAAGTAGGTGATCGTGGCGGAAGAAAGCCAAAAGAAAAAGCCCAAGGGCGAGGACAGCAAGAAAGCGCCGAAGCAGCGGAAGGAGATTCCGCTCGTCTCCGTTCCGAGCGACAACGACGCGATCGCCGAGGACATGGCCGAGCTGTTCGAAGAGGACCAGGTCACGCACAAGCACGGCTCGGCCGAGCCTGAAGGCGACTAGTCTAGTCCTCAATGGCCCTCAGTAGCTGAACGCGTGTGCCTGCGCGTATCCGCCCGACTGATCGCACCCCGACTGGAACGCTCTTCCGAACGATCTCGTCGACACGCACGATCGCGCCTCGATGCCAGCGCTCGATCGCCGCGTTCTCTTGAGAGCCTTCCCGGTCCAGGCGACCGACCTCGTGGCGTCCGGCCTCGTTGCACAGCCAAGCCCGCTGCTCCCCCTTCAAAATCCTCAGCTCACTGACGACACGATAGGTCTCGGCATGCCGAGACACGATGGTCCGGCCGTCCCGCCGCAGGACCAGGTACGAAAACTTGAGCGCATCTTTGATGAAGCCAACGTGACTATCGATGGCCTCAACGGTCCACGGGGCGGTCCAGGGCCGTTCTTCATGACACCAGTCATCCTCCCGCGCGAGCGCCGGACAAGGCTGATCGCGCAGACAGGGACTGTACACGTTGCAGAGCCGGCGCTCCAACACCTGATCGCGTACCCGGTGCAGCGCCCGCGACTCCGGGCGGGAGGCCGGCTCAATGACAATCAGCGAGCCTTCGGGGTGCAGCAGCTCGAGGCAGACCTCCAGGAGCTTGGCGCGTCGGGCGCAGGGATCACGGCTGGTACGGTAGAGCTCGTTCAGGCAGTGGCCGAGCACGATCAGGTCGTACGTCCCGGGTTGACCGATCGGCCGGCCTTTCAACCAGGCCCGCCGCTCGAGGTCGGCACGAATCGTGTGAACCGTCACCTCACCCTGCCGGCATGCGGTGATCACGTCACGCGCCACCGACAGTGCCGGCTCGGCGCGATCGACCAGGACGAGCTCGATGGGCCCGCCCCACGCGCGACGCTCACCGCGCAGCCAGGTCAGACAGGCGACACTGGCCGGACCGGGCCCACTTCCGAGATCCAGCACCCGAGCCGGGCGCGGCGGCGGGGGCTCGGCTCGATCCCGAGGCAGCTCCCCGAGCACGGCGCGCACCTTCGCCAGGTTGACCGGGAAGAAATACGCCAGATAACTGCGTCTCAGGTTGACATCGTTCAGGTATTCCTGCAGCGGCGACTCCTTGTGTCGAGTGAAGAGCCTCGAGAGCTCGGCCACTCCCCCGGCCAACGACCTGATGTCCGCACCGGGTCGGAGATCGAGGACCTCCTCGACCGCCCGTTCCGCGTCATGCCCGGGTGCTGGTAGATGCATGGACCCCTCGGTTGACCCTTCCCAGAACCCTATTGTATCCTCGGACACCTTTACCAGGAGAACAGCCGATGACGGATGTGATCATGCAAGCCTATCGCGAGGTCGAGCGAGCCATGGAGCAATACAACACGGTGCTCGAGGAGCACGTGTCGGCCATGCGCAGCTCCGAGGGGTCCGATGCCACCAAGCTCGAGCGAATGACCCATGGGGCCAAAGCCATGCGCGACAGCAGCTCGATCTACCTCTCGTATGCCAAGTTTATCGCCTACGGGATGCCGGATAGCGAGGAGCAGGTCAGCGACGATTTGCAGGCTTGATCCGGCAAACATTTCGTTCGCCTTGGCTATAAAGAGAAGGGCCCGTTCCGGGAGATCCGGAACGGGCCCTCGTCATTTCACGTCTATCCTCCCCGCGGCGGTCAGATGTTTTGCATAAAGTGCGCGACCTCTGATGGGTCCACATCGGTGCCCATAATGGCGGACATCGGCACGTTGGTTGACTTCTTGCCTGTGAGCCCGGACTCGACCTCGTCGAGAATCAGCTCGACCGGCATCGACTGGCCTCCGTACACGTGCGGCCCGGCGATGATCTTGGCCTTCGAGTAGCCGTAGATGGCCGCGGCGACGTCCTTG
>JBFISJ010000110.1:0-9013 GCA_041608595.1 Nitrospiraceae bacterium | reverse complement strand
CTGTTGTTCTGCAGCTCACTCCACCCCTAACATCAAACGTCGCATGGTCCGTCGCATCGTGAGCGTCGTCCTGCTGGCTGGTCTCCTGGTCGCGGCTCCGGCCGGGACCCGGGCCGCGGTCTCGCCCGAGTCCGCGGGGGTCCGCGGGCTGCAGATGCTCCAGGAAATTGAAGCCGCCCTTACGGATCTGGCCGAGCGCGTCAGCCCCGCCGTCGTCAGCATCGCACCCTCCTTGAGCTCCGATCTGTCCAAGGAGCGGTTTCGCAACCCCCGCGGGGCCGGGTCCGGTGTGATCGTGTCGCCCGACGGCTTCATCGTCACGAACAACCACGTGGTGGGCGATGCGGAGGTGGTCGAGGTCCGGATCCACGATGGGACCAAGTACGAGGGCCGCGTGGTCGGCAAGGATGCCGACACCGATCTCGCGCTGGTCAAGGTCTCGCCCAGGGGCAGCATCCCGGCCGCCACCCTCGGCAACTCGGAAGAGGTGAAAATTGGGCAGTGGGCTTTGGCGGTCGGCAACCCGTTCGGGCTCGATCGCACGGTCACGCTCGGCGTCGTCAGCGGCATCGGCCGCCAGGACATCAACCTGTCCCGCTACGAAAACTACATCCAGACCGACTCCTCGATCTTTCCCGGCAACTCCGGCGGGCCCCTGTTCAACCTCAAGGGCGAGATCATCGGCATCAACACCGCCGTGATCAATTCCGTGCAGGGCATCGGGTTTGCCATCCCGTCGAACATGGTCAAGCAGGTCGTTCACCAGTTGCGCGTGCAGGGCAAGGTCGTCCGGGGCTGGCTCGGGGTGGGCATCCAGCAGGTCACCGCGGAGCTCGGAAAGAAGTTCGGCGTGGAGGAAGGTCATGGCGTGCTCGTCAACGAAGTCTTCGAGAACGATCCCGCCGCGCGCAGCGGCATCCAGCCCGGGGATATCATCACCAGCGTCGATGGCACGCCGGTGGAGTCGCCCAAGAGCCTCTCACGGGTGATTGCGGGGCTCAAGCCGGGCGACACGGCCCACATCGAGGTCATTCGCGACCAGGAACGGATGAAGCTGGACGTGGCGGTAACCGAGCGTCGGGACGCCCGCGTCGTGTCCGCCCTGCCCCGCCCCTCCGGCGAAGAGAAGCTGGGCCTGCACGTGGAGGATCCCACGCCCGAGCTCGTCCAACAGTTCAAGCTCGGGGACAGCGAGGGGGTCGTGATCTCGAAAGTCGATCAGGGCAGTCTGGCACAGACCGAAGGGCTCCGCGCCGGAGACCTCATCAAGGAGCTCAACCGCCAGGATGTCGCCTCGGCCCGGCAGTTCTCGGAGGCCATGGCACAGATCAAGCGGGGTGAGACGATCCTTCTCCGCGTCCTCCGCGAATCCCGCGCGTTCTATGTCGTCCTCAGGAAAACCGGTTCCTGATGGCTAAAAATCTCATGTAACACCTTAATATTCTTGCCGATCGTCATGGAATGAAATCTGCTGTCGTTGGTCAGGAGGCGACGGCGTGCTTGGCCGCCTTCTGCTCCTCGATGAGCCGCGGGGCGATCTCCCGCGGGACCTCCTCGTAGCTGGAGAATTCCATTGAGTACGTGCCCCGGCCACCGGTCAGCGAGTTCAAGCTCGGGGCGTATTTCAGCATCTCGGACAGGGGCACGAGTGCCTTCAGGACCTGGGTGGTGCCCTTGGTCGTGATTCCCAGCACCCGGCCGCGTTTGGAATTCAGATCGCCGATCACGCCGCCCACGCAGTCGTCGGGGGTCGACACCTCCACGGTCATGATAGGCTCGAGGAGCACGGGGTTGGCGCTCTCCATGGCCTTCTTGAAGCCCATCGAGGCCGCGATCTTGAACGCCATTTCCGATGAATCCACCGTGTGGTAGGAGCCGTCGTAGACGGTGACCTGGAGATCCACCACGGGGCACCCGGCCAGGGATCCCTCGTGCAGGGCCTCGTGGACGCCCTTTTCCACGGCCGGGATGAACTGCCGGGGGATCGCGCCGCCGACGATCTTGTTCACGAACTGGAACCCTTTCCCGCGCGGGAGCGGATCGAGCTGTAACCAGCAGTCGCCGAACTGCCCGTGGCCCCCCGTCTGTTTCTTGTGCCTGCCCTGGGCCTGGGCCATTTTTCGGATCGTCTCCTTGTAGGGCACCTTGGGGGTGTGCACGTTCACTTCGGCGCCGTACTTACGCCGCAGCTTCTCGAAGGTCACGTCCACATGCTGCTGCCCGGTGCCGCTGAGGATCATTTCCTTGGTTTCCACGTTGCGGACGAACTCCAGTGATGGGTCCTCCTCGACGAGTTTGTGGAATCCGAGGCTGACTTTTTCGATGTCCGCCTTGGATTTGGGCTCGACGGCGAAGGAGAGCACGGGCTTGACGACATCGAGCCGTGGATAGAGAACCGGTTGCCGTTCGTCACAAATGGTGTCCCCGGTCTGGGTTTCCTTGAGCTTGCCGATGGCGACGATGTCACCGGCGGCGGCGCTCGGGACCTGGGTATATTTCTTCCCTAAAATCGTAAAGATGTGGCCGCCTTTTTCCCTCGATTGCCGGGTGGCGTTATAGAAGCTCGAATCGGAGGGCAACATTCCGGAGAGCACCCGCACGTAATTCAGGCGTCCGACGAAGGGGTCGATGATCGTTTTGAACACCAGGGCCGAGAACGGGTCCGTCTCCGTGGCTTGTCGCGTGACGGCGTCGCTGCTCTGGGGGTGCGTGCCCTCGAGCGGCCGGGCCGAGGCGGCCTCGGCCGGCGACGGCAGAAAGGCCGCAATCGCGTCGAGGAGGACGGCCGGCCCGATGTTCCGCACGGCGGATCCGCCGAGGACGGGCACGATGGCCTTCGAGCCGGTCCCCGCTTGGATGCCCCGGCGGATCTCCTCGGCTGACAGGTCCCCCTCGCCCAGATATTTTTCCAGGAGCTGATCCTCCGTCTCGGCGGCCGCTTCGGCCAGGGCTTTGCGGGCTTCGCCGAGGGCGGCTGACAGGTCACCAGGTATCTCACCCTGCTCCGCCTTCGGATTATCGGCACTCGACCGGATCAGTGCACTGGCCAGTACGTCCACGATCCCGGAGAGTTGGGGCCCCTGGCCTACCGGCACCACCAGTGGGAGGCCGGTGAACTCGAGGGCTTTTTGGCAGTCCTCCAGCGTGCGCCGAAAGTCGGTGTGCTCCTTGTCGAGATCGTTAATGAAGAGGAGGCAGGGCAGGCGCAAGTCGGCAATGGCGGCCCAGACCTTTTCCAGCTCGGTGCGCACGCCGGTCGAGGCGCTCAGCACGATCAGGACCCCGTCCACCCCGCGGAGCGCGGTCTTGGCTTCGCCCAGGAAGCTGAGCGAGCCGGGCGTGTCGACCAGATTGAAGGTACTGTCCTTCCACGCGAGGTGCAATACGGCCGAGCTGATCGAAAACTTGTGGTGCGTCTCTTCCGGCTCGAAATCGGAGACCGTGTTGCCCCCCAGCACGGATCCGATCGCGGGGATCGCACGGGCGTTGTACAGCAGGGCCTCCCCGAGGGAGGTCTTCCCCGCTCCCGTTGGACCGACGATAGCCACATTTCTGATCGTGTTGCTCCTCGCCTCGCTCATGATGCCCTCCTAGGTCCGAACAACATCTCCATATGATGGCGTCGCGCTGTCGTCGCCCTCTCTCTCGTCCCGGCCTTTCCTCCCCTCCCCGCCTTCGCTGAAAGCTACGGCGGGCAGGCGCCGATTTGTCCACCGAAGCGCCTAAAGGTCCTCCAGCTGTAAGGTCTTGGGGCTCTGCGACGACGGTGCGGCGGCCTGGAGCCAGCCGCGATCGGCGAAGCTGACGTAGCGTCCGTCGCCCACGATCACATGGTCGAGGACCGGAATGCCGAGCAACTCACCCGCGGTCACGAGCCGTGTCGTCAGGACCCGATCTTCCGGGCTCGGCTGCGGATCCCCGCTCGGATGGTTGTGCAGGAAAATCACCGCCGCGGCGGACTCGCGCACCGCCAGGTTGAAGACCTCGCGGGGGTGGACAATGCTGAGGGTCAGGCTTCCTTCCGAGACCGTGGCGTCGCGGATGATGCTGTGTTTCGCGTCGAGCAGGATGATCTTGAAGACTTCGTGCCGGAGGTCCCGGAGGCGGGGGTGGTAGTAATGGAAGAGATCGGCGCTCGAGCGGATGTGGGTGCCGGTGTTCAGCGGCAGGGCCAGGGACCGCTTGCCCAGCTCCAGTGCAGCCTTGAGCTGGGCGGCCTTGGCAAGGCCTACGCCGGGGACCCGGCGGAGCTCTTCGATGCCCCGGTTGGCGAGTCCCTGAAGCCCGTGCATGTCGTGGAGCAGGTCCAGGCCGACTTGGACCGCCGAGGCGTCTCGCCGCCCCACGCGGAGGATGATCCCCAGGAGCTGTGCGTCGGAGAGCGCCTCGGGTCCCTCGCGAAGCAGCCGTTCACGCGGGCGCTCGTTCTTCGGCCAACGCAGAATTCCCCTGGCGGTTCTCGTGGCACGCGCGCGCGGCATGTGTCGGCAGATTTCTCACCCGAGGGACAATTTTGTCACTTCATGACGAAATATGGTCCAGGGTGCCATGGGTTGTGAATAACCTAACTTGTTGAAATTTCAACAAATACGTATGTGGCTTGCTACTTGCTTTTACTCCGCGACACAAGTCAACCTTCGCGACCCAGGAGGCGGTTATGGAATGTCCGAAATGCAAGGGCCTGATGATGCTGGAGAGGTTTTCGGACTTCTTCCTCATCTTCTACGCCTGGAAATGCATCAACTGCGGCGCTATCATCGACCGCACGATCTCGATGAACCGCAGACGGAGTATGGCCGGACGCGAGGCCCAGCCAGTCACGACCCGCTAAGCCCCTCCAGTCGATCCCCCGCAGCATTCTCCCGTCCCCTCGCCTGCCGGCTGTGGCCTGTGCAGCGGCCTGCCTGCCGGCGAGGGGTGCATTATAGGGGAGCCTCCCAACCCTGTCAAAGCTAGGACCGCCGCACCTTGGCGGCCGCCCACGCCGCGCGCCTCGGCGCGCAGGCCTAGGAGCACCGCTTCCTTGATTCGTGAAAAAACGGTGTGTTAGCATCACCTGATTTGATGTCCTCACGGCTCCCCCATGCGCATCATTGCCGGCGGTGAACGAGGTCGGCGCCTGTTGGCGCCCCCGCGGGGGGGGCTCCGTCCGACCTCGGAGCGCGTCAGGGAGGCCCTGTTCTCGATTCTCCGGGGACGGGTCGAGGGCGCCCGGTGGCTCGATCTCTACGCAGGGACCGGGGCCGTGGGGCTCGAAGCCCTGAGCCGTGGGGCGGCTCACGTCGACTTCGTCGAGGTCGATCGGCAGGCCCTGCGGGTGCTGCGGGGAAACCTCGCACGCTGCGGGGGCGCGGACCGGACTTCGGTCCATGCCCTGCGGGCCGAGACGGTGTGCCAGCGGTGGGCGAGCACGCTGTCCCCCGCCGACGTCGTGTTTGCGGATCCGCCCTACCGGGATTCCGGCTGGCAGGAAGTCTTCGCGGCCGTCGAGCCGGATGCGCCGCTCAAGCCGACCGGGGTGGTCGTTTTGGAGCATGCCACCCGTGAGTCGGTGCCGAAGCAGATCGGGCGCCTGGAGCAGGTCCGGCGGTACCGGTACGGTGATACGACGCTGACCCTCTTTGCCTTGCCTGCAGAAGGGACCGCCCCTCAGTGAAGATCGGAGTCTATCCGGGGACGTTCGATCCCATCACCCACGGCCACACCGACATCATCCGTCGCAGCCTGCACATCTTCGACCAGGTCATCGTCGCGGTGGCCCCCAGTGTGAGGAAAGGACCACTCTTTGACCTCGCCGAGCGGGTCGAGATGGTGCGGCTCGTGACCAAAGATTTGGCGCGTGTCGAGGTCGCGGCCTTCGACGGCCTGCTGGTCGAATTCGTGCGGACGCGCGGGGCCCAGGCAGTGATCCGCGGCCTGCGCGCGATCTCGGACTTCGAGTACGAGTTTCAAATGGCCCTGGTCAATCGCAAAATGGACGGGCGCGTCGAGACGGTCTTTCTCATGCCCAGCCAGGAATTCGCCTACCTGACGTCCAGCATCATCAAGGAGGTGGCCCGTCTTGGCGGAGCGCTGGAGGACGTCGTCCATCCGGAGGTGGCCACGCGGCTGCAGGAGAAGCTCAAGAGGGCCGGACCATGAAGCTCGCGGCGCGGGCCGGCCGGGTCGTCCCCTCCCCGACGCTGAGCCTCACAGCGACAGCCAAGGCCATGGCTGCCCAGGGGATCGACGTCGTCGACTTTGCGTCGGGTGAGCCGGACTTCGATACACCGGAGCCTGTCAAAGCGGCGGCCGAAAACGCGATTCGGGAGGGCTTCACCAAGTACACCGCAGCGGGCGGCATACCTGAGCTGAAGACGGCGATCGTCGAGAAGCTTGCGCGCGATCAGGGCCTACGTTACGAACCAAGCCAGGTGCTGGTGTCCTGCGGCGCCAAGCATTCGCTGTACAATTTCTGCGAAGCCTTTCTCCAGGCCGGCGACGAGGTGCTGGTCCCGGCCCCCTTCTGGGTCTCCTACCAGGATCAGATCGTGCTCAACGACGCGACCCCCGTGATCGTGCCGACGCGCGAGGCCGACGGATACGCCGTCACCCGTCAGCAATTGGAGACCCATCTCACACCGAAGACCAAGGCGATCATCATCAACAGCCCAAGCAACCCGACCGGCGCGGTCTATTCCCGGCAGACGCTCGACGACGTCGCCCGGGTGGCGATCGCGCGCGACCTGCTGGTCGTGTCCGACGAGATCTATGAGAAGATCATCTACGACGGTCAGCCCCACGTGAGCATCACCGCGGTCGTCCCCGAGGTCGTCGAGCGGACCCTGATCGTCAACGGGGTGTCCAAGGCCTACGCGATGACGGGCTGGCGGATCGGCTATGTCGCCGGCCCCACACCGCTTGTCACGGCGATGGCGAACATCCAGAGCCAGAGCACGTCCAATCCCTGCTCGATCTCGCAGAAGGCCGCGCTCGCGGCGCTTCGAGGCGGCGATGCGTTTCCCCGGCAGATGGTGCAGGAATTCGATCGTCGTCGCCGTCACATGGTCGAGCGCCTGAACAAAATGCCCGGCCTGCGCTGTCCGCTACCCGCCGGGGCCTTCTACACCTTTCCGAACGTGGAGGGCCTGTTCCGGCGCCGCCACGACAAGGGGACGCTGCAATCCGCCAACGACGTCGCCGGCTATCTGCTCGATGCGGCCAAGGTGGTGACCGTGCCGGGCGAGCCCTTCGGCAGCGGGCTCCACATCCGGCTCTCCTACGCGACGAGCATGGAGGCCATCGAGCGGGGGATGGACCGAATGGAGGAAGCCCTTCGGCGACTATCCTAGGTCGGGTCCGGCGGACCTGGAACCGGGGACCTGGAACCCGGGACCAAATGGTGCCGGTAAGAGCGAGGAAGCCTTGATTACGGCCCTCCCCGTGTTATGCTTAGGAATTGCGAGTGAATGCGTTACTTGAAGTCTGGAAGGAGTTCCCGACGTGCCGATTTACGAATACCAGTGCCTGGGCTGTGACTACCGTTTCGAGATCAAACAGAGCTTTAAAGACGCCCCGCTGTCTACCTGCGAGCGCTGCGGGGGAGCCGTTACGAAGCTGATTTCGGCTCCGGCGATCATGTTCAAAGGGTCCGGGTGGTACGTCACGGACTATTCGGACAAGCTCAAGCCGCCGACGACCGGCACCGACCAGGCCACCAAGGACGGCAAGCCTTCTAAGGATGGGAAGCCCGCCAAGGACGGAGACGGCAAGGCCGACCAGACGGCCAAGAAAGAAGCGCCGGCCGCCGCGGAGGCGGCGACCGGAACCAGCAACGCCACCCCGCCCAAATCATCGAAGAGCGAAGGCTCGTCTTCGGGCTCGTCCCCCTCCCCGTCCGGTACCTCTTCCTCGGGGTCGTCGTCGTCATCTTCTTCCTGATATGAATGTTCACCTCACGACGCCCTTCTCTCCACTGTTTTTCCAACCTTCTCACTGTGCGTCTCAACCACGAGCTGTGTGAGCGGTCTTTTCACGCAGACGTCCCAACCGCTCAGACAGACAAGTTAACCCTATATTATTGACGGGCTGGGAAGCCCTGTTAGACTTGAGGCCATGCGCGCCTCTAGCCGTACCGGTCGCTTGAGCCCTTCCCTTTTCACCATACAGTCACGACGCCCACGCCTCGCGGGCCGAAACAACCTCCAGAGCGAGCCCAATGCGTAAGTTCAAGCTCTTCCTCGTGTTCGTGCTCGGACTGGTCCTCGTCCTCCCCTATTGGGGCGGGCGTGAGGCCGAGAAGGCCTTCATGGATAAGGCCGCGGCACTGTCCAAGTCGGACGACTGGCAGATCGACGTGCAGGTGGTCAGCTACGAACGCGGCTGGTATCGCTCCACCGCTCAAACTCGTCTGATGGTTCGGGGTGCAAAGCCGGGCGACGCGCTCTTACTCAACCATGACATCGTGCACGGCCCTGTCCCCCTCGGCGATGTGACCCACGGCAGGCTCCCGCTCAGGCTCGCCCTTGCCGTCGTGTATTCGCACGATACGCCGTCCTCAGAGAATGCGAGCCAGGAGCAACGTTCCCTTATCGCGCTGCGGACCGAAATCGGGCTGCGCAAAGACATCGCGCTCGAGTACGAGATTCTCCCCTACCAGGATGCCAAGCAGGGATTCGAATGGGGCGGACTGCACGGCTCAGCCTCCATCCCGACCATCGGCAGGCAGACCGTCCAATTCGAGTCGCCGGGTCTGCGTGCCACACGAAGGGGTGTCTCATTGGATATCGGGTCGGTGGGTGGCGAATTCGAAATGGAACCCTCCGACAGCGGCATCCTGCTCGGGCAGGGCACGGTCACGGCCGCCCATGTGCTCTTCGAGCAGCAGCGGAAAGGCCGACCGGCGAGGCAGCTCGACATCCGCGACGTGAGCTGGACACATGAGGTGACGGAAAGTATTCCCGGCGAAACCCTCAATCTCAGCACCAGCCTCAGTTTTGGGACCGTGCGGGGATGGACGAGCCGGATTCAAGGG